>SFIQ01000007.1 GCA_004555265.1 Ruminococcus sp. | reverse complement strand
CCATCTGGGAGTGCCGTAACTGCGGACATATCGTAGTAGGAACCAAGGCTCCTGAGATCTGCCCTGTCTGCAAGCATCCTCAGGCATTCTTCGAAGTGCATGCGGAAAATTACTAACGCACCTTTGATTTCTTCTATGGTGAACATGATATAGACACGGCCTTCCTCGTCCGGCCAACCGTTCCGGGCTGAAAGGTTCATGCGGTCAAGCAGAATAGCGCTGGACGGGCAGGGAAAAACGCCATCTAATGCCTTTATGTAAAACAATCTGTTAACAAGTTGTTTTGACCACCCCAGCCAGTCGAGAACCTCGACACGCAATTCGCGTAGTTGAGGTTCTTCTTTTTTCGGCTTTTTCTCTCGCGTTTGCAGTCCGTTGCGGACACTCATCCCAAAGAAAACGGTATTCAGAGGATTTTCTGAATACCGTTTTTGTTGATATAGCAAGGTTTTTCGGACTTTTTTGAACTTCTGAAAATCTTGCAGATTTTTGTATTTTACACGAAAATATACGAGGAAAAACACAGGGTGCGCATAGGACTCTATTTTGTAATTGACAACATTTTTGGAATATGTTATTCTATTATCAATAGATATACGGAGTAAAAACGGGGGAAGTTATGTCTTGACGGCAGACGGAGTAGGGCAATCCACCCCCCGCGCCGTCCGCATTTCGGAAAAGACAGATCAATCACAGAACCGTCCCCTGATTGTATTTATACACTTATATGAGGTATAAATTATGCATAAAAAATATATAGTCGTTGCAATACTCTTCATAGTTCTTGTCTGCATTATCTCTGCAATATTCTTTTTGGGCGGTTTGGGAAGTGTAACAGAAAAATACAATGACCAAATACATATAGAATGTTATATCTCAGATATAGCCGATACGGATTATGTCCACGGTGCGCAACCTTATACAACAGATCAGGAAAAATTCTATCGGTTTGACGATTCCCAAACCGGTGCACTTTCTGCGACTGCTTATTTTATCGAAAACTATGTGCCCTATAAAATAACAGTCCACATAAGCAATGATAGCAAAATTGCTTTTTCCGGAAAGCACTTGTCGGGGATTTATTCGGACGAATGTGTTTTTACGGAAATCAGTAATATCAGTTATTGGACGGGTAGCATTGCACCTTATACGAAAATGAGTTACGATATGGTTATATGGTTCAATAAGGATTTATCTGATGAACAAATCTCTCAATGCGTATCCTCTTTAAGTTGTTCCTATCAACTTCTTGGTAATTTTTCGTATTTTGAAAATTCTTTGGTTGAACATACAATCCTTATTCCCTGTTCTTTTTCAAAAGACATAACAGAAAAGACATATAGCACAGGGGACGGATCTCCATCTTGTTGAAAAAGGATAAGGACATAGAATCATCCCCTGATTGAAGAACTCAACCACTTTTGATAAAGATATTAGTGGTATACCTTTTGAGAATCTAAATCCATATCAACAGCAAGTTATAATAAACACGATGCCCTCTTGGGATAAGTCGTATACTTTCGCGATTGGTTTGGGGTATGCAGCATATGCTGTATATGACTTGACACAGTAAGGGGTGATCTGATGAAAAAGGTATTGCGTGCGATTTTTATCATATTTCTATCGATAGCAGGGTGTTTTGTATTTGCGAATATTGCTGGCGAAATAAAATTTAAAATTGATGAACAACAGTATTTACGAAATCCTACTGCTGAAAATTTGTATATTTTTTGCGAACAATATGCATACATAGACAACGATGTTGCTATACAGTATATTCCTAAATTGTGCATTGAAAATCAAATCGCTGATTCCGAATTTTTTACATCAAAAACGCTTGAGGAACAACAAGCCTGCAAAGATAAGTTCTTAGCGGCATATGTCGAAGCGTATTTGAACGAATATGATTTGAGGGGATACAAACAAGCTCTGTTGCAATGCTTTGATTTAATTCAAAATGATGATATATTGTATAACAGTATACAGAATGAACTTTATTATCATACTGATTGTTACGAAGCGGTAGAAGAAAAATTCAAGGTTTTAGATATTTTATATGAGGCGGCTTGTGAAAACGGGAATACAAATCAAATTTTGAGTGCTTTGGTTTTCGCAGACACCATGTGCATTAAGTATAATTTAGGTGAAGAAAAAACAGAGTATTATAAATCTGAATATAAAAAGGTCTTTAAAACCGCATATCCGGATTCGCCATTAGATGAGAATATTGATAATTTGTGGCATTATGATGAAAACGGAAATGTGATTTGGGACGGTATCGACAATCAGAGGACGGTTCTATGATGGTCACCCTGATTGCCCCAACAGCGCGCAAAGCGTTGCGCCGGTCTACTCCGCGATACGATTTATCAAACAAATTATCAAATAAAAACAAAAAAACAAGCCTTAGACAGAACATACGCCGTCTAAGGCTGTTTTTACATTTGCGGTGAAAAGGTAATTGCTCCGAATTTTGCTTGGGCGGCGCGCGCCAAATCGGCAGGGGCAAGCTCGGCTTGCAATCCGATTTTGCCGCCGCTGACCACCATTTTTTCAAGCGACTCGGCGCTTTGGTCGATGACGGTGGTAAATTGCTTTTTCATCCCGACGGGACTGCACCCGCCGCGAATATAGCCTGTCACTGCAAGCAAGTCTTTGACATGGAGCATTTCCACGCTCTTTTCGCCGACGGCCGCCGCCGCGGCTTTTAAGTTGAGCTCGGCGGCAACGGGAATAACGAATACAAAGTAATTTTTGCTTTTGCCCTGCGTGACAAGCGTTTTATATACATATTTCGGGTCAATGCCGACCTTTGCGGCAACGCTGATCCCGTCAATTTCGCCGCCCGCGTCATAGGTGTGCATTTGGTAGGGAATGCCCATTTTTTCCAATATGCGCATCGCATTGGTTTTCGGTATGCTTTTTGCCATGATATCACTCGGTTTCGTAATTTATTCTTTTTCTGTGGGGAAAGCGCCCGCTGTATCCAATGGCACCAAGCGCACAAAAATAGGGGAGATACAGGAACAAATATCGGCTCCGCGCTTCAAACAGCATTAAAAACAGCAAAAGCCCAAACAGGGTGAGCTGTAAAAAGAACCGCAAAGCCCGTTGTCGGTCGGTTAAATCCCGTTTGCGCCGCAGGCAGGCGAGTACCACGCCGCAAAGCACAAACAGCCAAACGCCCTGCATACCGTTTGCCGCATATTGCGCATAAAATGCGGTTTCCGTATACAAATAGTTTTGCAAAACGCCGCGCAGACCGCTTTCGGCTTTTTCGTTATCGTTGTGAAATTCGCCCTCGCCGCCGTAATAAAAGGTGCCGTCGGTAGAAACCCAAACCGCTTTATTAAAGCAATGCTCCAAAAAGCCCGCCGCGCCGAAATCTTGTAAACGGTTGCGAATCACCCGTTTGTGCATGGCGGTTTTTTCCGCCTTGCCGGCAATCGAAGCGGTCAGCTTCACATCGGCGCGGAAATATCCGTAATACGCATCTGCGCGTTCGTTTAGCCCCATCATCAAAAAATGGGAGAGGGGAAATTCCTTTTTATAGCGTTCTTCTTCGGTCGGAACCCGCCCGAAAATGACGGGATTTGCCGCTTCCTTGGCAACCGCAGCAGTTAAAACACCGCCGCAAAACAGCACCGCGCACAATGCGGCGGAAAGGACTTGTGCCTTCGTCGGCCGTTTTATATACAACAGCAGAAGAATTGCCGCCGCAATCCCCGCAATCATCACGGTGGGTTTAATGCAATAGCCAAAGTACAGTACAAAGCCCGAAAGCGCCGCGTATTTGCCTTTTGCGCGCCGCGTATCGCTATACAGAAATTGTGTGCCCAAATAGACAAATCCCGCGGTAAACGGCATGGCATAGGTGTCCGAATAGGGGGTGGACACCGTCGGGTGCAACGCGTACAGCAAAACGGACAGCCAAAGCGTCAGGTAAAATGCGCGCAAGCCAAATACTTTTTTGACCGTCAGGCAAATCAGCAGTACGGCAAGGTCTGTGGCGAGCGCACTTAATAAAATGGCGGCAAGCCAAACGTCCATACCGAGCTTGTTGGTGAATTGGAACAACAACTTTAAGCAAGCGGTCATGACGGTGTTGTTGGGGTAACGGATAAAATAGGTGTCAAACAGGCTTTCTCCGGATGCCATTTCAATCATTTCCGTGACATCCCAGCCGAGCGGTGCATACGCGACCGAAAGAAATGCGGCCTGTACGGCGAATAACAGCAATATACTGCCGAGTAAAACTTTGTCCGGATTGCTTCGCAAAAACGCATACAGCTTCGCCCATTTTTTGCAAACGGTGCATACCGCAAAGGTCAACGCCGCGGCACCTGCGGCGGCAAGCAAATACCGCAGCGGCTGAAAGGATGCTACATTGTAGTAATACGCCGCGATATTGAGCGTGATCAATAGGACGGTGACGCCTGTCCATACGGCATATACGCCGTTCATCCCCGCAAAACAAAAGCGTTTTATCCGCGCCAAGCCCATACCCTCTTTCCAACAGCAGTTTTCTGTATCATACCAAATTCCGCGGCGGCGGTCAAGTGCGGCTTGCCGCGTCGGGCTTGCCGTGCATTTGAAAATTTCTCTGTAAAAGGCACAAAAAGCCCCCGCGCATATATGAAAACAGGCGGGGGCCATGTTCTGTATTTTTCAGCACTTCACGCCGAATTTGTTGCCGCAGCGCGGGCACAAAACCGCGTGTTTCCCTTGTTTGCGCGGCAAGCGAAGCGTGGCACCGCAGGCGGGGCATTCGCGGTAAATGTGTTCCTTGTCTTTGCGGCGTTCTTTTTGCACGGCACGCTGTGCTTTTCGCGCGGCGCGCCGATCTTTTCGCCGCCGTGCAGAGGCTTTTTGAAACCGAAAAGCGTCGCGGATTTTGTACCTCCACGCAGTGACGGCACGGTTTTCGTTTTCCCGCGCGAGAATGTTTTTGGAAAACACGCGAAACAGCGTGTAAATCAGCACAAGCATTTGCAGCGCGCCGACAATGCGCGAACGCGCAAATACATTCACAAGCGCCAACAGGAAATATACCGCGACCAGCAGGATTTGCATATTGTCGCTAAGCCCACGCAAACCGTAGCGCCCTTCCATCAAACGGTAAAAACGGTCTAAAACGGAGCGCATACCCGCACCTCCCTTTCGGATTGTTCCCCAATATTGTATGCGGATTTCGTGAATAATCCGCGGCGACGGTGTGAACGGTCTGTAAATTCACGCTTTGAACCGCGGATTGTGCGGCAAGGGTTCGTTTTTGAGCATGCAAAGCGGCACGGTGTGCGTTGTGTACCGCACGATTTCCGGCGACAAGGCGCTCGGGAACATCGTTTGCATGGCTTTGAAATCGTTTTTGCGGTGCGTAACGCCGTGCGCGTCGGTGGCGAGCACATCGGCAAGCCCGTTTGTCAACAAGGCGGTTGCAAATGTCTGCACATTTTCACCGATTCTGCCCGTCAGCGAGTCGGCATTGACCTGAAACCGCGCGCCCAAGCCGTGCAATTCCGTAACGATTTCAGGGTATTCGTGAAAGGTCGGGTAGCGCTCGGGGTGCGCAATGATCGGAATAAGCCCACGCTCCAAAACCTCTTCGGCAAAGACAATGGCTTTTTCGGGGTCAAACGGGCGTAAACTGTATTCGCACAACAAGTAGCGCGAACGGTTGAGTGTCAGTTCCGCCAATTCGTCCCCCACCTCGAAAATCCACTCGTTCAAAAAGACCTCCGCGCCGCCGCACACTTGCACGGGTATTTTTTCCGCCTGCAAAATGCGGACCAATTCCGTCAGTTTGCGGTTGCGCAGATAAAGAAAATCATCGAGCATGCGCAAATCGGTCATATGCGGTGTGGCGGCGATAATTTGAATATCGTTTTCCACCGCCGTTTGGCACATTTGCACGGTTTTTTCCATAGACGAAGCGCCGTCGTCCATATCCCATAAAAGATGGCAATGCAGGTCAATCATTTTTTTCTTCCTTTTCGCCGTCAACAGCCGTTTCTGTATTTGCCGGCTGTGCGGATTTGACCGCCGCCGCGGCGTTTGCGGGTGCGGTTTTTAAAATATGCAAAATGCCTTCGTCATTGAGCACTTTTAAAAGCGTCAGCAACAGCGGCAGTAAAAACAGGCCTAAAAAGCCGAACAACTGTGTGCCGATATACATTGCGGCCAGCGTTAAATACGGCGGCAGACCTAACTGCGCGGAAACCAACTTCGGCTCCACAATTTGGCGGATAACGCCGATAATCGCATACAGCACCAACAGCCCGACGCCCAAGCCGAATTTCCCCGTGCAGAAAGAAATGACCGCCCACGGAATTAAAATCGTACCCGTGCCGAGCACCGGCATAATGTCCACAACAGCCGTCACCAACGCAATGGCGAAAATATACCCGCCGGTATAAAAACGGCAGAGTTTCAGCACGGACAAGCCGATGACCATTTCCAAAAAGGTAATTCCGATGATCATGGAATACGATTTCCCCATTTTGCCGATGGTGGAAAAGGTAACTTGCTTTGCGCGAACCACCGCGGCTTGCGCAGCGGGCCGGAATTGGCGCAGAATGCCGTCGCGCAGATTGTGATAGTCCGCCGTCATAAAACAGCACGAGACGATGCAGATCAAAAGCCCGGCGGCAAACATCGGAATTTGCTTTGCCGTGCCCCATACCGCGCCCAAGGGCGAGGACAGTACGGAAAAGTCAAATCCGCTGTCGGCGGCGGGCGCGGCGGCGTTCAGCTCGGTTTCAAGCCCCAAAAGGCGGTTAACAAAGCTCTCCGCTGAAGCGGTGACGGTTTGCTCCAAGGCGTCGGGCAAAAAGGCAACCGCATTGCGGATCCACTGCATAATTTGCGAGGCGAAGGAGGGGGCGTCCTCAATTTTCATCAGCAAATAGCGGAAGAAGTCTCCGAGCTCCATGGCGATGCGCACCACAATAAAGCCGACAATCGACCCCGCAAGCACCACAATCAACAGCACCATAATCACAGAGGACATCCCGCGTTTCAGCGGCGTTTTTCTGGTCATGGCGTTGACCGGTCTTTGTAAAAGCATCGCAAAAAACAGCGAAACCACAAACGGCCAAATCACGCCGAGCGCGTATTTGATACATAAGTACCCGATGCCGATCCATATGGCGGCATACAGGATGTTGATAATAAACGACCTGCGTTTTTCCACCTTGTCCTTGTCCATTTTTGAAGCCTCCGAAATAAATTTGCCGAAAAAAGCAATAATAATATATACATTTTATACTATTTTTTTAAAAGTTACAATCAATAATAGAAACTTTTATAGAAAATTTATTTTTTTCGCCGAAATTTGAAAATTTTACTTTATTCCGCGCGGGAAGTGTGCTAAAATGCTATCCGTATCATTATATATTGGGATGTGAGAAGATGTTTGTAGCGGTTATGGGTTACGGCACCGTCGGTTCTGGCGTCGTTGAGGTTTTAAACAAAAACCATGACAGCATTGTCAAGCGCAGTACGCGCGATGCTTTGGATTTGAAATATATTTTGGATTTGCGCGATTTTCCGGGTGATCCGAATGCCGATAAATTTATTAAAGATTTCAATATCATTTTAAACGATGACGATGTGAAAATCGTGGTGGAAACCATGGGCGGCTTGCACCCTGCGTTTGAATTTGTTTCATCGCTTTTGAAGGCCGGCAAAAGCGTGGTGACCTCCAACAAGGAATTGGTTGCCGCAAAGGGCTATGACCTCTTGCAGTTGGCAGAGGAAAACAATGTCAACTTCCTGTTTGAAGCGTCCGTCGGCGGCGGGATTCCGATTATCCGCCCGATTACCCAATGCCTTGCGGCGAACGAGATTGACGAAATTGCCGGGATTTTGAACGGCACGACCAATTTCATCTTAACGATGATGATTGAAAAAAATATGCGGTTTGCGGACGCGCTTAAATTGGCGCAGGATAACGGCTATGCCGAAAAAGACCCGACCGCCGATATTGAAGGGCACGACGCCTGCCGCAAAATTTGTATTTTGGCGTCCTTGTGCTTTGGGCATCATGTGTATCCCGAGTCGGTCTACACCGAGGGCATTACCCAAATCACCTTGCAGGATGTGGAATATATCCGTGATTTCGGCGGCGTGATTAAACTGTTGGGCAGAGCCAAACGCCTCTCTGATGAGAAAATTTCCGCGATGGTCAGCCCCGCGGTGGTGTTAAACGGCAGCCAGCTTGCTTCCGTCACCGATGTGTTTAACGCGATTTTGGTGCGCGGCGACGCGATAGGCGATGTTGTATTTTACGGCAAAGGCGCGGGCAAATTGCCGACGGCAAGCGCCGTGGTCGCCGATGTGATTGACTGCGCAAAGCATGTGGACCGCAAAAAAGCATTCGGTTGGGGCAAGAGTTTGGAAAATTATGTGGTCGACCACAAAACGCTGGAAACCGCGCTGTATATCCGCACAGAGGTTGGGGACAAAGCGGCGGCATTACAAGCGTTGGAGGAAAAACTCGGCAAAGTGAAGGTACTGTCGCGTGAAAATGCGCCCGAAAACGAATTGGCGTTTGTCACGCCGGTCGACACCGAACAGGCGCTTTGCGAAAACATAAAGGCGACGGGCATTGTGCCGCAGTCGCTTATCCGTGTGACGGATTATTAAGCACGGCTTTACTCGGTAAACATTCGGCGCTTTTGTGCCGATTTTGGAGGTTTTTATGGGACTGATAGTGCAGAAATTCGGCGGCAGCTCGGTTGCCAATGCCGAAAGAGTGATGAATGTTGCGAATATCGTCACCGATACCTACCGCGCAGGCAACGATGTTGTCGTGGTGGTCTCGGCGCAGGGCGATACGACCGACGATTTGATTGAAAAGGCGCATGAAATTAACGCCGCCCCCTCAAAACGGGAAATGGATATGCTGTTGACCTCGGGCGAGCAGATTTCCATTGCGTTACTTGCCATGGCGATTGAAAAGCTCGGCTGTCCGGTGGTGTCTTTGCTCGGCTGGCAGGCAGGCTTCAATACAAGCTCCGCTTACGGTATGGCGCGTATTAAATCCATTAAGACAGACCGTCTGCGCGCGGAAATCGACCGCCATAATATTGTTGTGGTCGCGGGCTTTCAGGGCATTAACAAATACGATGACCTGACCACCCTCGGGCGCGGCGGCTCGGATACCAGCGCCGTGGCGATTGCGGCGGCCATGCATGCCGACCGTTGCCAGATTTTCACCGATGTCGAGGGCGTGTTTACCGCTGACCCGCGCAAGGTGGAAAATGCAAAAAAATTACAGGAAATTACCTACGACGAAATGTTGGAGCTTGCCACCCTCGGCGCGCAGGTGCTCAATAACCGTTCCGTCGAAATGGCGAAAAAATACAATGTGGAAGTTGAAGTGCTTTCCAGCTTAAAAAGAGTGCCCGGCACAATCGTTAAGGAGGTCGCAAAAATGGAAAAAATGTTGGTCAGAGGGGTTACAAAGGATACCGATGTTGCCCGTATATCCGTGAAAAAAATCCCCAACAACCCCGGCGTGGCGTTCAAACTGTTCGCAAAGTTAGCACAGAAGAAAATCAATGTGGATATTATTTTGCAGTCCGTCGGCAGAGACGACAGCAAGGACATTACCTTTACCGTTTCCAAAGAAAATGCCGAAGAAGCCGTGCAGGCGGTGCTTGATACCTTTGACATTGACGAGAGCAATGTGATTTGCGACAAAGAGGTTGCCAAAATCTCCGTGGTCGGTGCGGGTATGGAATCTCACCCCGGCACCGCGTCTAAAATGTTTGAGGCGCTCTATGAGCACGACATCAACATTGATATGATTTCCACAAGCGAAATCAAAATTTCGGTGCTGATTGACATAAAAGACGCCGACCGTGCGGTTGCCGCCGTGCATAAAGCATTTTATCCCGCTTGATTTTACAAAGCCAAAAAACAACTCCCTTTCCGAACGGAAGGGGAGTTGTTTTTTGCTGTATTTTTTTGTTTAGCCTTGTTCCAATTTCTTTTGCGATTCCATTTTTAAGTAGGCATTGATAAACCCGTCCAAATCGCCGTCCATCACATTGTTGATATTGCCCGACTCAAAATTGGTGCGGTGGTCTTTCACCAACTGATAGGGCATAAACACATAGGAGCGAATTTGACTGCCCCAGGCGATTTCTTTTTGGTCGCCCTTAATATCCGAAATCTTTTCGAGATGCTCGCGCTCCTTAATTTCCACCAATTTGGATTTGAGCATACGCATGGCAACCTCGCGGTTTTGGTGCTGACTGCGTTCCACTTGGCAGGAAACAACAATGCCTGTCGGAATGTGGGTTAGACGCACGGCAGAGGAGGTTTTGTTGACCTTTTGTCCGCCCGCGCCGCTGGAACGGTACACATCCATTTTGATGTCCTCGGGAGCAATTTCCACTTCAATCGTGTCATCGATTTCAGGCATCACTTCCAACGAGGCAAATGAAGTGTGGCGGCGGCCTTCCGAGTCAAACGGGGAGACGCGCACCAAGCGGTGAATACCTGTTTCGCTCTTTAAAAAGCCGTAGGCGTTTTCACCTTCAATGAGAATGCTGGCGGACTTTAACCCCGCTTCGTCGCCGTCGAGGTAATCAAGCGTTGAAACCTTGTAGCCGTGGCGCTCACCCCAGCGGTTATACATACGGAACAGCATTTGCGCCCAATCCTGCGCCTCGGTGCCGCCCGCGCCCGCGTGGAAGGTGAGAATGGCGTTTTTGCTGTCATATTCGCCCGAAAGCAGGGTGGTCAGCGTCATCGTGTCCAAATTGCTTTCAAATGCTTTGACATTTTCTTCACATTCGGGCAATAAATCCAAATCGCCCTCTTCGTCGGACAGTTCAATCATCACCAATGCATCGTCGTAATCCGCACACAGCTTTTCATACGCCGACACCTTGGATTTTAACGCGCTTGTGCGCTTTAACACGGCTTGGGAATTCTGCAAATCGTCCCAAAAGCCGTCTTCTGCCGCTTTTTCTTCCAAAACGACGATTTCCGCTTTCATTTTTTGCAAGCCCAAAGCCTCGGAAAGGTCTTTCAATGCCTTTTCGTGCCCCAAAAGCCGCAAACGCAATTCTTCAAACTGCAACATACCTGTTAATTCCTTTTCTGTAAAAAATTCATATAGAGTTCATATCGATTTAGTATTCTACTATAAATCGGAAAAATATGCAACTATTTCAAACAGGGAATTATCTTTTTTGCGGCAACGGCAAAGCCTTGGGCGTTTAAGTGCAGACCGTCAAAGGTATATTCTGCCGAGAGTCTGCCTTTTTTATCGGCGAGTGCCTCGGTCAAATCCAACCAAATTGCGCCGTACTGCACGGCGACCTCCCGCAATACGGCGTTGAGGGCGGCAATGTCTTTGTTGCGGCGTTTGCCGACCATTTGCCGCGCGGCAAGGTTCAGATGGCGGTTCACGGGGTAAACCGCCTGCAAAACGATGTTGGTATTCGGGCAAAGCGCACGAGTCATTTTCAATGCTTCGCGGATATTTTCTACAATGAATGCTTGCGGCAGGCCAACGCCCAAATCGTTTGTACCGATTAACAGCACCAAATTGCGCGGCTCTAAATTCAGCGCGTTGCATTTTAACCGTTCCGAAAGGCGGTCGCTTGTGTCGCCGCTGATGCCGCGATTGTACACCGCCTGTCCGCTTTTTTGTGAGAAATCAAAAAACAACTCATAACTGTTAAATAACTCCGTAATGGAATCGCCGAGCAGTACGGTTTGCCCGTTTTTACAGAAATTCTCATTCAAAAATAAAAAGTTTTCTTTTTTAGCGGTTTTTACATAGTCATATTTTGTCTTTTTTTGCAATTTCGTGTATTCTTCTGTCATATTTCACCAACTCCGTCGGTATATTATACAACATAAACCCGCCAAATGCAAATGTTCGGCTTTGCAATGCATGGTGTGCCGAAATATAATAAAACAAAACAGCATACGAGAAAAGCAAAAGATTTTCCCTGTTTATTCCCTTGCATATATTCTGTCTTTTTGTTAAAATATACATACATATTGAATAAAAACAGAAGTATTGGAAATGCATCGAAGACGAAGTGGAAAAGGAGATGGTCTGCGTGTCCAAAACACAAACAAAACTGCTCAGCGCAATCCTATCGGTATTGTTGGCCTTTTCGGCAATACTGCCCGGATTTACGGCATTGGCGGCTTCGTGCGCCGTGATTGTCACCAAAGACGGTGTGGAGGTTACCGAACGGTTAGAGGTACAGGAATACCGTTCCGTTCAGCTTGGCTATATGACCGAGGGTGATGTGCCCGAAGGCACCTATGTGACTTGGAAAAGCAATCTGCCGCTTTTGGCGGATGTGGACGAGACCGGCAAAGTGACGGGCTACGACTACTCCAAAGAGGCGATTATCCATCAGTGGATTGACGAAAACATCCGTTCCATGCCGCTTGTGGGCGACGCTATGGCGGATGCGATTGAAAGCGAAATTCAAGCGCAGTGCGAGTCAATGGGCGTTGACCTTGCGGATATGAACAACGATATGATTGTGCTGATCGTGCGCGGGATTGCGGGCGACGCGCTGGCGGACAGCCTGCAAAGCGCGTTGGACAATATGAATGTGAAAATCACCGCAACGCTATGTGCGGCGGACGGCTCCGTTTTGGCGACCGATACGGTAGAGGTGGTGGTCACCAAAAGCGTGATTGCAAGCGTTGCACCGACAGGCGTACATATCACCAATAAAAAAAGCGTGCCGACAACCGTTGCCGTCGGGGCACAGGTGCAGTTGTACGGCGTTTGCACCCCTGTGCGTTTAAAACAGGGCGTAAAGTGGACGATGGGCGGCACGATTTTTGATACAGAATCGGGGAAACACGCCAATGTGTCCTCCGACGGTTTGGTCACCTTTACTTCTCCGGGGAGCGTCACAGTACGCCTGAATCCCGAAAGCGCGGCGTATTCCACCTTTACCGACAAGGTGCGTTTTACGGTGGTTGACCCTGCGGAGCTGCCTGTGGAGGATTTTAACATTACCGGTACATTAAAAGTGGACGAGGGCGCAACCACGCAGCTTGCCATTGCGGATTTGACCCCGCCCGGCGCCTATATGGGCGACCTGGTTTGGACAAGCTCCGACCCGTCCGTTGCGGCGGTGGATCAAAGCGGTTTGGTCACGGGCTTGGATGGCGGTAGCGGCGCCTTTACATTCAGCAAAACCGCAACGATTACTGCGACCATCGGCGGCGTTTCCAAATCGGTGGAAGTTACCGTCAGCCGCAAATTGGTGAATGCAACCATTTCCGGTATTGAAATTATCGGTGAACCTGTGATTCCGAATAATGCTTCTTCCGAATATAGCATTCAAGTTACGCCCGACCGCTTGAATACGAGCAGTTCGGTGGTGCGGGAATGGGGCGTTACCGACCCGCTGACCAATGAAATTGTATGGGCGACGGCGGAAACGCCTGCCGACACAAGCATTGCGACAATGACCGCAGACGGTATTTTGACGCCGAAGCAAAGCGGCATGATAACCGTGCACGCCCGTGCAACGCAAGGCGAAGTGGTTTTGGAAACCGAAATGACCGTCACGGCGGGCAATGCGATTACGAATTTTGAAATCACCGGGGATACCGATATTTATGAGGGCACCATTGAAACCCTGCGTGTGGATCATATCACCCCCGAAGACTATGACACGGCGCTGTTGCAGACCGTGGTTTGGACAAGCTCCGACCCGAGTATTGCCGTGGTGGACGAAAAGGGCGCCGTTTACGGTGTGGATGCCGGCGGGTTAACGATTTTCAACACGAAAAAAGTGACCATTACTGCAACCATCGGCGGCATTTCCAAAAGCGTGACCGTCACCATTCGCGGCAACAGCATCAATACTTTGACAAGCGCCACAATTTACGGCAGTGATTATGTCATTAAGGATTTCCCGCGAACCTACACGGCAACTTTCTCCCCCTCGCGTATTAAGGCGAAAAATGTGCATTGGGGCGTGCCGACCGACGCGGGTGCGCGCCCGTGGGTAAGCGCTTGGGACAGTACAAGCGGTAACCAACAAAATGCGATTGCCTCTGTGGACAACAGCGGTGTGGTTTCGGGCAATTCCGCGGGTATTACCGATTTGTATGTGTTCGGTCGGGAGGGCGTTACGAAGGTGGACGGCTCGTATGTCGAAGCGGTGAAGCAAATTCAGGTTGTTGAGCTTGAACCCGACAGCATTACCCTGACTGCGCCGACGCGCAAAAACTATGTCGAGGGCGAAACCGAACTGGATTTAACCGGGCTGAAAGTCGTTCTCAACTATAATAAAGAAGATGTCGCCCGCTATTATGATACGACCGGTTGGACGGACAGCGATTACTCTGTCGAAGTGACCGATTATGAAGTGACCGAAATCAATCAAACGATTTTAGACAACGAGCAGTATATTTTGGTTTCCGTCACCCGTGCGGGCGAGACCTACCGCGGCGTATTCCCGATTGTGCTCGAATCCAAAAAGGTGACGAGTATTGACCTTGTTAACCCCCGTTACATCTATTCCGAAGGGGAAACCGATCTGGATTTAGAGGGCTTGGAGGTCACTGCCAATTACAGCAATGCCGCATCGGAGCAAGTGACGGATTACATTGTCGATGACGATATGTTTGACCCGACGCTGTTGGATGTCGAACAGCAAATCCCCGTCATTTATACACACCAAGGGCTGTCGGCAACGGCATATTTCCCCGTGATTATTTACGGTACACCCGTTGTGACGGTCGATACGGGCGACTACAAGGGCGGCTGGACGCCTGCGGATGTGACCTTTACGCTGTCGGCAACGCACCCGATGGAGGGCGTGACTTATTCCTACAAAACCGACACCAATCCCGAATGGGTGACACTGGACGGTAATACCTTAACCGTATCGGAAAATACGGAGGAAACCTATTATTTCAAAGCGGTCAACTCCGTCAATGTGGAAAGTGCCGAAACACAAGGGTATACGGTACAGCGCGACGATATTCAGCCTGATTTCACCTTGACGCCCGCCCAAACGAAACTGATTAACCAATCCTTTGCAGTCTCGATAGACGGTTTAACGGTCGGCGCTTCGGGCGTGCAATCCGTCACCTTAAACGGCGCGGACATTACCGCGAATTATACCGCGTTTACCGTGGAGGAAAACGGTACCTATACCGTAGAATTAACGGCAGGCAACGGGCTTACCTGTGTGCGCACCGTCGAAATCAACAACATTGACAAAATCGCACCGACGGTAGACGGTGTTGCGGTTGAGCATAAGAATTCCGGCGGTTTTGCACGGCTTTTAAGCGAACTGACCTACGGCAAATTCTTTAACGAAACCATTGAATTAACGATTGACGCTTCCGACGAAGGCGTTTCGGGCGTTGCCAAAGTGGAATACCGTTGGTACGATGCAGATACCGACACCTATTCCGCATGGGCGGTTTATAACGCCGCCGATAAGCCGACCAAAGCGCCGAATTTCCGCGGCTTTGCCGAAGCGCGCGCAACGGACGCGGCAGGCAATATCTCCGCCGTTGTGACGAGCGAAGGCGTAACGGTGGACGGCACCAAGCCTGCGCTGGTTTCCATTACGGCGACCTATAACGGCGAGGCATATCAAAACGGCACTTGGGTGGCAGATACCGTGGAAATGACGCTGACAAGCAGCGCGTATTCCGGAATATACACATACCAATACCGTGTGGACAGCGGCGAGTGGATTCCGCTTTCCGGCAATACGCTGACCGCAAGCGAGGACGGCAGACATGTTTATGAATTCCGCGCCGTCAGCAATTCCGGTTTGGTGAGTGCCGCAACCGCACAGGTTGTGCAAATTGACCGTCAAAAACCCGTTATCCGTGTGGCGTTTGACGGTACATTCGGTCGGTGGACTGCCGAGGGGGCGCGGTTCAATTTCACAACAGAGGAAGAAAGCCTTTCGGGCATTACCTATTATTATTACGACGGCACGGGTTGGTATGAATTCGACGGCTCGGAACTGAATTTAAAAGAAAATACCAACGCGGTGTACTGCTTTAAGGCGGTCAACGGTGCGGGCACGGAAAGCACCACTTCGGACAGTTATCTTGTGATGATTGATACCACCGACCCCGATATCATTTTGACGCCGACGGTTACCGAGCCGACGGAAACGGCATATATGGTGAATTTTGAAACGGTGGTCGGGCCTTCGGGCTTGGCTTCGGTAAAAGTTGACGGTCGCGATTATACGCGCCGCACCTCGTTCCCCGTTTCTAAAAACGGCAATTATCTGGTTACGGTGACCGGCAACAACGGCAAGTCAAAAACCGTGCTGCTGACCATTGACAATTTCCCGGATACCAACGCAACGCCGATTTTACAGGTGGGCGTTTCCGGCGCACTCGGCGTACAAACCGACAAGCCGATTACCTTTACACTTTCTACACCGAATTACACCTCGGGGATTACCTACTATTATTCCACCGGTGAAAATTGGGTGAAACTGCCCGGGAACACCCTGACGGTGGACAGCGAAACCAAAGCAACCTATACCTTTAAGGCGGTGAACAGAACGGGCGTGGAAAGTTATGTTTCCCCCGCATACGAGGTTTGGTTTGAGAAAACGGAAATCAAACAGATTTTGCCGAATGTGGATGGCTCGACCGATATTACGGTGGATCGTTCGCAGGGTATAACCTACCTTGTCGGCTTGAATGCGGAAAACACCTCGGTTGCCGAGCTGAAAGCAGAACTGCAAAATGAGGATACGCAAATTATTGTGCGGCGCGGGGAAGCCGTGTTGACGGACAGCGAGGCGGTCGGCACGGGTTGCGTGGTGCAGTGCGTATCCGCAAAGGATACTTCCGTAGTTTACGAAAGCGCAACCGTCATTTTGTACGGCGATGTCAACGGTGACGGTGCGATTGACGCGAACGATTACCGCACAATGAGTACCGCTTCCTTGGCAGATGCCTCCGTCATCGGCGGCGGTGTATACAGTGTGGCGGCGGACTTGAACGGCGACGGCGTGGTGGATTTCTTTGATGTCTCGCTGTTGAATTTGCAGCTATCCGGCAGATGCCCGATAGACCAAACCGCACCGTTCTATAAATAAATCAACCGAAAAACGGGGACTGTTCCCTGTACGGGAAAGAGTCCCTGTTTGCACTTCGGCAAATGATTGGGAAGCGAAATGATGAATTCCGAAAAATTGCAGCAAACGGTCGTCGGTTACTGCGACGCGGTCGGCGATTTGCTTTCAAGCGAAGTCGTACAGCAAATGCGGCAGTACCCGCACCACAAAACGGTCAGCACTTTTTGGCACAGTGTGTATGTGTCATATCTTACCTATCGGGTTTGCGGCGGACTGCATTTGCAGCAGCGCGAAGCCGCCCGTGCCGCGCTTTTGCACGATTTTTATTTGTATAATTGGTATGTGGAAAAGCACGGGGAGTACCATATTTGGTATCACCCGAAAACTGCGGTGAAAAATGCGGAAAGGTATTTCGGACCGTTGACGGAAAAACAGAAAAATATGATTTTAAGCCATATGTGGCCGCTGTTTGTGGAGCCGCCGAAATCGAGAGAGGCGTATGTGCTGACCTTTACGGACAAAATCGGTGCCACGCGGGATTTGCTGGGACTGTCTCAGCGGTTTTCACCCACATATGCGTGCATTGAAAGCGAGTTGAAACGGCGTGGACTTCTTACGGAATGTCAGTGAATATTTCCTGTGGTTTATACTGTACAGTGTGTGCGGCTGGATTATGGAAACCGTTTTGTATGCCGTCCGCAGAAAGCAGGCAGTCAAACGCGGCTTTCTGTTCGGACCGCTTTGCCCGATTTACGGCGTCGGTATGATGCTTTGCATGCTGTTGTTTTACGGCAGAATCGACAATATTTTCCTGCTGTTTTTGGTGGGTGCCGTCACTTGTACGGCGTTGGAATATATTACGCATTTTGTGTTGGAAAAGTTGTTCCATTCCACTTGGTGGGATTATTCCTATAAAAAATTCAATGTGAAAGGGCGCATATGTCTGCAAAACAGCCTGTTATTCGGCGTAGGCGTGGTGTTGATTGTCCGCGTCATTCAGCCGTGGGTTATCCTTTGGACGGCAAAAATTCCCGATACGGTGCTGTATTGGATTGTATTTGTCTTGTATACGGTTTTGATTGTCGATTTGACCACCACCATTGCAAGTTTAAAGAACACCGTGGAAATCCTCAAACATTTACAGGGCGTTATCAATGAGCATATGCAAAAAGGAATTGACGAAACCGACGCATACTTTAACGAGTTGGCTGACCGCATAAAAGAGTCAGCGGTGCTGACGGATTTTGCCGAACATTTAAAAAACGGAAAATCCACCGTGGCGCGGTTGCATAAAGAATACCCGAATTTCAAATTGCACCGCTACAAGGATGCATTGCAAATGCTGTTTGAAAAGTTAGACGAGAAAATAGACGAGCATAAAAAATAAGACAGAAACAAATCCCCTTGCAATCACATCAGACTGCAAGGGGATTGTGCATTTGCGGATTTATTTATTTTTTCTTTCGCAGTTTTCCGCCCAATACGTCTGCACCGTATAATGCGCCGAATATTGCGGCGGCAATCAGGGTGGAATACAGCCTGTGCATTTCGTATTTTGCCTCTAACACGCCTGTGGCAAATAATGCGCCGAGAATGGTGACGATATATAGTGCCAAAAGCAAAGCCTTACATTTGTTTTGCGGCGTTTCGCGGTAGGAAAGTGCAAAGGCGAGCACAACGGCAATTGCCGCCGCACCGATATAGATACATAAAAACCGTGTCAAGAAACCGTCTCCTGCGTGTAAAGGAAAATTTCTTTACGCATTTTCTTGTTCCAAACTCTCCGCAACCTGCATCATCACGGCACATTCAATCCGCTTTTTGAACAATTCGCAACCGTATTGGTAAACGCCGGTAATGGAGCCCGTTGCGTGGTAGGCATTTGCCGCACAGCCGCCGCTGCAATAGAGTTTCGCCCAGCAGTCTTTACATTCGGGGCGCGCGTAGGCGTTACAGCACTTAAATTCCTGCTGTAAGGCGGTGTTCGTGATGCCGTCGTAAATATTGCCCATTTTGTACTTTTCATCGCCGACGAATTGGTGGCAGGGATATAAGTCACCCCACGGCGTAACCGCCAAATATTCCGTGCCCGAACCGCAGCCCGAAATGCGCTTGTAAATGCACGGTCCGCCCGTTAAATCGAGCATATAGTGGTAAAAGGTGATGGGGTGCCCTTCTTTTTTACGGCGTAACATATCCTTTGCCAAAATTTCATATTGCTCGTACAGCACGGGCAAATCCGCCGAAGAGAGCGCATACGGCGCGTCGGGCGCGCAAACCACGGGTTCCATAGAGAGTTCCGTAAAGCCCAAATCTGCCATATGGAAAATATCGTTTGTAAAATCAATGTTATTTTTTGTGAATGTACCGCGCACATAATAGCCTTTGTCACCGCGCTTTTTGACGAATTCCTGAAATTTCGGCACAATCACATCGTAACTGCCTTGCCCGTTGACGGTCTTGCGCAAACGGTCATGCACTTCTTTGCGCCCGTCTAACGAAAGCACTACATTGTGGCACTCACGGTTGGCAAATTCCGTCACTTCATCGTCCAACAATACGCCGTTGGTGGTCAAGGTGAAACGGAAGTTTTTGCCCTTTTCTTTTTCAATCCTGCGCGCATACGCGACCAACTGCTTGACGACTTCAAAATTCATCAGCGGTTCGCCGCCGAAAAAGTCCACTTCCAAATTTTTGCGTTTGCCCGAATGCTCCACCAAAAAGTCAAGCGCGCGTTTGCCCGTTTCAAAGGACATCAGCGCCCGTTCACCGTGGTATTTTCCCTGCGCGGCAAAGCAGTATTCACAGTTTAAGTTGCAGGTGTGCGCTACATGCAAACACAGCGCCTTTAACTCGGTGTGGCGGTTTTTAAAGTCAAACGCCTTGTTTTCGTAAACATCTTCGGTAAAGAGTTTGCCGTCGGAAATGAGTTTAGCAATATCCGCAAGCATTTCGTCTAACTCCGCTTCGGTCACATCGGGGCGGTCTTTGTATTTTGCAAGCAGTTCCGCCTTGATTTCCTTTGGCGTGTGGCTTTCGTACATTGCAATCGCGTCGAAAGCGACTTCGTCCACCGCGTGCACCGAGCCGCTGAACACATCTAAAACAATGTTGTAGCCGTTTAATTTGTATTGATGTACCATAGAAAAACCTCAAAAAGAAAAGCCGTTTGCTGTTTGACAGAAAACGGCTTTTCTTAAAATGCCAATCAAATTATTTCTGCTCCATGCATTTTTCGCACTGCTGGTTAGCAACGCCGCAGGAGGTTTTGCAAGCGCTCTGGCAGGAGGTCTGGCATTCGCCGCAACCGCCGGTTTTTGCGCTCTCTTTTAAATCACGGGTTTTCACGGTTTGGATTCTTTTCATAATTCTGTTGACTCCTTACAAGAATTTTATTCGTAAATATAGTAGCACAAGGCAGTCGGTTTGTCAATCGGAAACCGTGATTTTCGGGAATTCTCCGCTGTCGGCAATCACTTTCAGGCCGTGTGCTTTTGCATTTTCGAGCGCGTCGGCGATTTCCTGTGTCACGCGTTCTCCGCGCACCAACAAGGGCACACCCGGCGGATAACACCAAACGGTCGTTAGGCTTATTTTCCCGACGGCGTTTTGCAACGGCACGCGCACGCCCGTCTGCTTTGCCGCCGCGCAAGGGGGAAATACCACGGGCGGCAGGGGAACGGGTGCAAACTGCGGCGGTACGGCGGCGGGTTGTAAAGTGCGGTCAATCTCCCGGAGCGCTGCAAACAGCCGCGAAAACCCTTCGTCGGTATCGCAAACCGAGGTCATCAACAGGGCATAGGACACCGCCGCCATTTCGCCCTCGATTTTGTATTCTGCCCGCAATTTTTGCAAAAGCGAAACGCCGTCTGTATTGGTGTTTGCTGTGACAATCGGCAGTTTTCCGCCGTCAAAGGCAAAAAAGACGGGGTGCAGTTCTAAACAGTCATTCCCTTTGCATGAAACGGTCAAGTGCGTGAGCGTTTTGCATTTTTCGGAAAAATCTGTTAATTCTTTTTCATATATTTTGAAAGCCGTTTCAGCCTTTTTCTCTAAAATCCGCACACATTCCGCAATCGAAGAAAGCAGTAGGTAAGACGGGCTGGAGGTTTCAAAAATCGAGAGTTTTTGCTGAAACGCGGCGGGGGGAATGCGGTCTGTGCACAAATGCGCCGCCGCCGTTTGTGTCAGGGCAGGGAGCGTTTTGTGCAGGGATTGAATGACAATATCCGCACCCGCCGCCACCGCAGAAAGCGCTTTGTTTTGTGTAAATACCAAGTGCGCGCCGTGTGCCTCGTCCACCAAAAGGGGAATGTCTTTTGCGTGCAAAAGCGCCGCAATCGTGCGAATATCGCTGATGACCCCGTCATAGGTCGGCGAGGTCAGCACGCACAGGCGAATATCGTTGTGCTTTTTCAGCGCTTCTGCCACACTTTCGGGCGCAATACTGCCTGCAATCCCCGTTGTTTCGTCTGTCGGCGGCGCGATATACACCGGCACGAGCCCCAACAGTTCCACGGCGTTGTAAACCGATTTGTGGCAGTTGCGCGCAAGCAAAATTTTGTCGCCTCGTTGTGTTGCGGCGGCAATCCCCGCCAAAATCCCGCAAGTTGACCCGTTTACAAGTGCAAAACTGTGCTTTGCACCGTAAAGCGCACAAAGTCGGTCGTTTAAATCCTTTAAAATGCCGTCGGGCGCGTGTAAATCGTCAAACCCGTCAATTTCGGTAATGTCTATAGAATAGGGGAGAGCGTTGCCGAGTCGCGCGGTGTTGCGCTTGTGCCCCGGCATATGAAAGGGGTATGTATCCGTTTCACCGTAGGCTTGTAATTGGTGCAGTAAATCGGGTTTACTCACGCCGACGCCCCCTTTCGGAATTGTTTGGGTGTGGTGCCCTTGTATTTTTTAAAGGTTTTGACAAAATAACTCAAATCGTTAAATCCGCACCCCAAGGCGATGTCCGTCACGGTTTCATCACTGTATAACAGTTGCTCGCATGCACATTCCACGCGGTAATAATTGAGATAGTCAATCGGCGTTCTGCCCGTCATTTCCGCAAAAAAGCGGCAAAAGTATTTCGGCGACATTTCCGCGGCGGCGGCAAGTTCTTCTAAGGTTATCGGCGCGCTGTATTGCTCGCGGATCAGCCCCAGGGCGTTTTTCAACTGCCGAATGCGTTTATCCCCGCGGCTTGACAGCGGTACGGCACCGTGGTAGCGGCGGTTTTGTATCATCAGCCCGATAAACTGCAACAACAGCCCCTGCGTAATGCAGGCAAAGCCGTTTTCCTGTGCGCACAGCGTATCAAACAACTGCCACAGCACGGCGGCCTCCTGAGTGTCTTTTCGGAAAATGCGCTGTAATTCGATTTGGTGGTTTTGCACATTCTCCAATTCCTTTTTGCAAACGGCATTGCCGCCGACAAACGCGCTCAAATCCAGATCAATACATTCATATACGCAGTCCGTCGGCGTGCCGCCGTGCAAAACACCGTCTTGAATGAGCGCCGTGTCACCCGCCGAAAGGCTGTATGTATCCTCGTTTAGAGACAGCGACAAATGCCCGGAAACCACGCGTAACAGTTCGTAATCAATATGCCAATGGAACGGCATTTGATAGCGCGGGTGGCTTTTGTCCACATGGTGAAATTCAATCGGGAAGTCAAAGGTGCCGCGTGTTTTTTGTTCCTGATAATCCAAATAACTCATACTGCCCTCAAAAGTGAATATTATTATACTTTATTGGTATTATACACCTTGATTTCAGTAAAAAACAACAGTATAATGAAAGAAAATAGAATTTTTTTATTTTTAATGCCAAGGAGGAATACAACAATGCGTAAACAAAGACTAATCGGCGACTATCCCGTCATCGGGATTCGCCCGACCATTGACGGCAGACGCGGTCCGTTAAAGGTGCGCGAGTCGCTCGAAGAGCAAACGATGAATATGGCGAAGTCCGCCGCAAAATTGTTCGAGGACAATTTATGCTATACGAACGGCGAGCCTGTGAAAGTGGTTATCGCAGATACCACCATCGGGCGTGTGGCGGAAGCCGCCGCATGTGAAGATAAATTCCGCAAGGCGGGCGTGGCAATTACATTGACGGTCACGCCGTGCTGGTGCTACGGCTCGGAAACGATGGATATGGATAAAAACACCATCAAGGCGGTTTGGGGTTTTAACGGCACCGAGCGCCCGGGCGCGGTGTATCTTGCTTCCGTGCTCGCTTCTCACGCACAGAAAGGCTTGCCCGCATTCGGCATTTACGGCAAAGATGTGCAGGATATGGATGCGACCGAAATCCCCGACGATGTGAAAGAAAAACTTCTGCGCTTCGGCAGAGCGGCGGTCGCGGCGGCAACCATGCGCGGCAAATCGTATCTCCAAATCGGCTCGATTTGTATGGGCATTGCGGGCTCGATTATCAACTGCGACTTCTTTGAGGAATATCTTGGCATGCGTGTGGAGTCCGTGGATGAAGTGGAAATTATCCGCCGTATGACCGAGGGCATTTATGACGAAGCGGAATTCCAAAAAGCGCTCGCGTGGACGAAAGAAAACTGCAAAGAAGGCTTTGACAAAAACCCCGATTGGTTCAAAAAGTCCGACAAAGAAAAGGAAGAGGCTTGGGCGTTCGTTGTCAAGATGATGTGCATCATCAAAGATTTGTACGGCGGCAACCCGAATTTGCCAGAAGGGTGCGAGGAAGAGGCTGTCGGGCACAACGCGCTGTGCGGTGGTTTCCAAGGGCAGCGCCAGTGGACGGATTTCTACCCGAACTGCGACTATCCTGAGGCACTTTTAAACTCCTCGTTTGATTGGAGCGGCGCGCGAGAGACCTATGTGCTCGCCACCGAAAACGATACCTTGAACGGCGTTTCGATGCTGTTTGGGAAACTCCTAACCAACACCGCGCAGATGTTCTCCGATGTGCGTACCTATTGGAGCCCCGAAGCGGTCAAAAAAGCGACAGGGTATGAACTCACAGGCGTCGCCAAAGAGGCGGGCGGCTTTATCCACCTGATTAACTCCGGCGCGTCTGCGCTCGATTTCTGCGGCGAAGTCAAAGACGAAAACGGCAACGGCATCATCAAACCGTTCTGGGAAATGACCGAAGATGACCAAAAGAAATGCTTGGAGGCAACCACATGGAACGCGGCGGATATGGGCTACTTCCGCGGCGGCGGGTTCTCCTCCCGCTTCTTAACCCGCAGTGAAATGCCCGCCACGATGTGCCGCTTGAACATCGTGAAAGGTTTAGGCCCTGTGATGCAGATTGTCGAAGGGTATACCGTCAACCTCCCCGATGCAGTTTCCGACAAACTGTGGAAACGCACCGACTACACTTGGCCGTGCACTTGGTTTGCCCCGCGCATTACGGGCGAGGGCGCGTTCAAGAGCGCGTATGATGTGATGAACAACTGGGGCGCAAACCACGGTGCCATCAGTTACGGGCATATCGGTGCAGATTTAATTACGCTCTGCTCGATTTTGCGCATTCCCGTTTGTATGCACAATGTTCCCGAAGAAAAAATCTTCCGCCCCGCGGTTTGGAACGCATTCGGTATGGATAAGGAGTCACAGGACTTCCGTGCCTGCAAAAACTTCGGACCGATGTATAAATAAAGGGTATTCTATATGAAAAAAACATATCGTTTGCTGAGTTTCGATTTCGGCGCGTCCTCGGGGCGCGCCGTGCTCGGCACATTTGACGGCGAAACACTCCAATTACAGGAAATTCACCGCTTTCAAAATGACCCCGTTACGGTAAACGGCACCATGTATTGGGATATTTTGCGGTTGTTTTTTGAAGTGAAACAAGCGCTCATCAAATCCAAAGGGTACGGCGCACTCGACGGCATCGGCGTAGACACTTGGGGTGTCGATTTCGGGCTGTTGGACGCAGACGGCAGACTGCTTGAAAACCCCGTGCATTACCGCGACGCGCGCACGGCGGGCATGCTCGAAAAAGCCTTCAAATATTTACCGAAAAGCGAGTTTTATAGCATAACGGGCAACCAGTTTATGGAAATCAACACCGCGTTTCAACTGCTGTCTCTGCGGGAAAACCGCCCCGCGCTGTTAGACCGTGCCGAAACGCTTTTGCTTATGCCCGACCTGTTTAATTATCTGCTGACGGGCAAAAAATGCACGGAGTATTCCATCGCGAGCACCACGCAACTGCTCGACGCCAAACAGCGCGTGTGGTCAAAGCGCGTGCTGTCGGCTTTGGAACTGCCCGAACGGCTGTTTACCGAAATCGTACCGACCGCGACAAAGGTTGGCGCGTTACAGCCCGACCTTTGCGAAGAATTGGGGCTTATCCCTGCCGAGGTGATTGCTGTCGCGGGGCACGATACCCAGTGTGCGATGGCGAGCGTGCCGACGGACAAAGAAGATTTTCTGTTTTTAAGCTGCGGCACTTGGTCGCTGTTGGGTACGGAACTCTCCGAGCCGATCATCAACACCACCGCCGAGGCATGCAATGTCACCAACGAGGGCGGTTACGCGGGCAAAGCCTCGTTCTTAAAAAATATCATCGGGCTTTGGCTTATCCAGGAAACCCGCCGTCAGTGGCAAAAAGAGGGCGAAAACCTCTCCTTTGCCGAAATGGAAACGCTGGCGCGTGCGGCAACGCCGTACCGTTTCTTTATTGACCCCGACGCGCCCGAATTTGTCCCCGCGGGCAACATTCCGCGCCGCGTGCAGGAATACTGCCGCAAAACAGGGCAACCCGTGCCCGAAACCAAAGGCGAAATCCTGCGCTGTATATATGACAGCCTTTCGCTTAAATACCGCTATGCGGTCGGGCAAATCGAAACCTGTACCGAAAAGCAATATGCCGCGTTGCATATTGTCGGCGGCGGCGTGAAAGACACGCTGTTGTGCCAATTAACGGCAGATGCTTTGGGCAAACCTGTGGTGGCAGGCCCTGTGGAGGCAACCGTTTACGGCAATTTGGTGCTGCAACTGCTCGCGCTCGGCGCGGTCAAAGATTTAAATGAGGCGCGCGAGATTGTGCGGCGTTCTGACAAGGTAAATACCTTTACGCCAAATGCAGACGCGCAAGTCGAAAACGCTTACAAAACATTTTTGGAGGTCAACGGATTATGCTGAAAAACATTCCGAAAATTCTGTCTCCCGAACTTTTAAAGGTGCTTTGCGAAATGGGACACGGTGACCGTTTGGTGATTTCCGACGGGAATTTTCCTGCCGAAAGTATGGGCAAAAACGCCAAAGTCATTCGTATGGACGGGCACGGCGTGCCGGAACTCCTCGATGCGATTTTGCAACTGTTCCCGTTAGATACCTATGTGGAAAAGCCTGTCGGGTTAATGGAGGTCGTGCCGGGTGACCCGGTGGAAACCCCGATATGGAACACCTATTTTGACACGGTGCAAAAATATGACGCGCGCGGCGAAAACGCCGTGCAGTATATTGAGCGCTTTGCGTTTTATGCGCAAGCAAAAGAAGCCTATGCGATTATCGCCACCGGTGAGAGTGCGCTGTATGCGAACATTTTACTGCAAAAAGGCGTTGTCACCGATTAACACAAAAAATTATAAAAGGAAGTATCAGTATGGATTATATGGAAACGCGCGAAATTATGTGCGACATCTGCCACAAAACTTGGCAATTGGGCTGGGTTGCGGCGAATGACGGCAACTTATCCGTCAAACTGCCGAACGGCAATTTCTTGGCGACGCCTACGGGCATCAGCAAAAGCTTCATCACACCTGAAAAATTGGTGGTGATTGACGGCGAGGGCAATGTGCTCGAAGCGGAAAACGGCTACCGCCCGTCTTCGGAAATCAAAATGCATCTGCGTTGTTATAAGGAGCGCGAAGATGTTGGCGCCGTGCTGCACGCACACCCCCCAACTGCCACGGGCTATGCTGTGGCGCATGTGCCGCTGGATCGCTACACGATGATTGAAACGGTTGCCGCCATCGGCTCCATTCCCGTCACGCCCTACGGCACGCCCTCGACGTATGAAGTGCCCGACGCGATTGCGCCCTATTTGCAGGAGCATGATGTCCTGTTGCTGGCCAACCACGGCGCGCTGACCGTCGGAGCGGACGCAATCACCGCTTATTACCGTATGGAAACGCTCGAACTGTTTGCAAAAATCAGCCTCACCGCGCATTTGTTGGGCGGCGAAAAGGAAATTTCGGAAGAGAATATCCAAAAACTCATTGATTTACGCAAATACTACGGCATCACGGGCAAACACCCGGGGTATAAACACTACCGCGAGGACTAAGTACGGTTCTTTTTACTGTCCATGTCGTGTATGCCGCATATACGCCGAAAACGAATTTGCGAACCACAGAAATTTCTGAATGTAGAAAGGCAGATAACAGTATGGCAATTACAGTTTTGATTTCTTACACCGGAAAAAACGGAAATGCGAAAAAGTTTGCAAATGAAATGGTGGCAAGCGGTATTGTGCACGATATTCGCGCAGAGCACGGAAATCTGAAATATGCATACTATTTTCCTATGGACGATGACGAAACCGTTCTTTTAATTGACAGTTGGAAAGATCAACAAGCGATTGATTTGCATCACGCTTCTCCGATGATGCAAAAAATTATCAAACTGCGCGAAAAATATGACTTGCACATGCAAGCGGAGCGGTTCGTTGCTGACGAAAAGGGATTTTCCGAAAAGGACGAAAAATTTTTAAAGCGCTGACTTTAACCCCGTATGCAGTCAGGTTCTTTGTGTGGGGATTCTCCCATTTCGCCGCAGAATGTGAATCATGCGGGGTGCATAACAGAATTGCAGGGGCGTCGATTCGGCGCCTCTTACGCAGAATTTGTTTTGCGCGCTTGTAGGGAACGGTCGCACCGTTCCTTATTTTACAGTAAATTTGACGGGCGAATTGTGAATCGCCCCTACCAATTGTAGGGACAGGTGTCCACGCCTGTCCGCGGGCGTGGATTTTCTTTAAAACCGGAAATGCCTGTTATAGAGTAGGGCGGGGTGATTCCCATGGTAGGGGGAAATGTCTGTTATAATAAAGTAGGGCGGGGGCTTGCTCCCGCCGTAAGGTGCCTGAATTCGGAGAATTTTGCTCCCGCCGCCGACAAACACAGTTTACCCCTACCGCACGCCTGTCGAAAGACTGAAATTTCGGCGCAATAAAAAATATCAAAAAATCTGTTGACATTTTCGGCGGTTGGTGGTATTATATTTCGGCGGTCAAAAGAATACTTGAACCGCATTTGCGCTGCTAGCTCAGCTGGATAGAGTGTTTGGCTACGAACCAAAAGGTCAGGGGTTCGAATCCCTTGCAGCGCGCCAAAAACACGGTACACCAAACGGTGTGCCGTGTTTTTTTGCTTTAAAATCTGCAAGGGATTCGAAAGGGCGAAAAAGAAAACGCTCCGGTGGAGCGTTTTCCGCCCGTCGCGCAGATGACAGTTGTTTTCAGAACATGCATAAACTTCGCGGCAGAGGGGGTAGACAAGCAGAAACGCCTTGCAGCGCGCCAAAAACACGGTACACCAAACGGTGTGCCGTGTTTTTTTGATTTAAAATCTGCAAGGGATTCGAAAGGGCGAGAAAGAAAACGCTCCGGTGGAGCGTTTTCCGCCCGTCGCGCAGATGATAGTTGTTTTCAGAACATGCATAAACTTCGCGGCAGAGGGGGTAGACAAGCAGAAACGCCTTGCAGCGCGCCAATAAACCGATACGGACTTTTGTCTGTATCGGTTTGTTTTTATGTTATGAAAAGTGTGAGAACGCGCTATTTATTGTTACCCTGGAACTCGTTCACATCAACGCCCTCAAAGGCTTTAAGCGTGTCCTGTGCGGTAAAACATCAAATCGTGTTGACGAATATGTAAATAAAGTATATTATGGTACTGATACTTATGTATACTTGTACTATACAAGAGATAACAAAGAATTATATTATGCTGATTATGAAGAAGCAACTGATGTAAATGCTTCTATGTATGCAAATATGTCTGTATCAGTTGCAAAATGGTCAACTGATGGTTCAAGCGATTTCCATTCCAAACACATTATCAATGGAACTGAAAATAATAGATATGTTGACACAAAAACAATTACTGTTAGCGTAGCAGATTTTGGTGATTAGTTAAACTTGTCACCTGCACAAAAATAATAACGACGAGGTAATATTTATGAAGAAAATAAATAAGAAAATACTAATAGTATGCAGTATAATGTTTTTGATATTTATAGCTATATTGGGCTTGTTTTGTTCAGGAAATTCTATATTTTCTGATATGTTTGAAAATCAACCGGAATCTCAATCCAAAATATTAGAAGTACAATACAAAATTACAAAAAAAGATTCTGTCTTAAAAAACCTTTGCAGTAGTTTGCAAATGGTTGGTAACGAAAATGAAAGCAATGAATATTTTGAAAAATTTGTTTTCTATAGTGAAATGTATTTGAAAGGCAATGGTAATTTTGACCGTAATTTATACGGTCAGTATTTAATAGCTTTGTCAAAACTTTCGGAACATGAAAAGCTGGAAGTTGAAAGTAAAAACTTTTTGGATAAATGTGTTTCTGAGAAGGATTTTCAAATATTATATTTTTCTCTTTCAATCATAAAGGAACAGGGTGCACAACAAGATAAGGATTATGTAAAAAACTTTGCAAAAGAGATTTTAGATGGCTCATATCTTAGTGCTAACAGTGAGGAAGAATATAACGAGCTAAAAAACAAATACATAAACCTTGCCGAGTAAAAAGGTAAAGGGAGAGAGAATTTTTGAAAAAATTATACATATCGTCTTAAATGCTTATAAAACAATTTCACATCATAAAATGAACTCTATATTGATTTTTTTAGTACTTATAGTTTCGTTACATACAGCTTGTTTACATTAGCAATGGGAAATGTTGAAATGCGAAAAAAGAAGAAAATTCTTTTGCTGCAAGAACTCTAAAAAGATAACCGATAAGCGGAAAAAGTAGGACAAAAATTGCCGCAAAGCATTTTATCCCGAAGTACAGTTGTACCATATCCATTTTTAATCCTATTTTTTTGTGAAATTGGCATGAAAAAAGCACCTGCAAAAGCGGGTGCTAAATCTTATTCGAAATATGGGTCTATATCAAATTCGGATTTTATAAATACAGCGTCAATATAATAACTATTATGAACGCTTAAACGTTGGCCGTTTAAATAGTAAATTTGCACTTTACTATCGTCTACATCGTGTAGCAATTCATCTTTAACCAATCCGGGAATATGCTTTTCCAAAGCTCTGCACTGTCTTGTAAATATATCTTCATCAGCAACAGTACAAATGGTGTAATCATATTTGTAATTAAAAGATGCCAATATAGTCACTCCAATCCGTATTTTAGTGCCTGCGTTTTATAAAGATTTCTTTTTTCAAACGCTTCTAATCCACTTGGATTATATGATATTTTGTTGAAAGTTTCAAGCGATTCTGCGACTTCTTGTGATTTTAATATCTTCTTTGCAGAATAATAAACGCTCCTGTCTGACTGTACCGCCTTTTGTGACACGGATTTGTTGAAAGAAACAACTTTCCCTTTTGTTGTGTCAAAATGCGCGGAAACCTGCTCTCTCGACCTGTCACGGGTAAGTCCCGTTTGTTTTGTAAAGTCTTTGAGTGCCGCTTCCTGTTTTTTCAGCCAAACCGACTTGCGGTCAAATGCGGCTTGTAAGTCCGCTTTCAAACTTTCATTGTCCGTTGCGTGAATTCCTGCGTCATATCCCGCAAGTTCTCGCTTTGTCGGCGGGCAGTGCAAATTTGATTTCTTATTTGGCGAGGCAAAGAGGGCGAAATTATCAGTTTTACACCGAATATGCGTTTCGAAGGCAATACATACGCATACGGAATTTCCTTGTGAAAAAATCCTATATTGATATGGATTATGTTTACGGGACGCTGTGCCGCGCCGACGGCGCAAAGATAGAAGCATTTTTAAAATAGCAAACAGGGGACAGGCGTAAAAACCTGTCCCCGTTTTTCTTGTTTTCAAATCGCACAGGGGACGATTCCTTGTGCGGGTGCAGCAGATTCCTTTTCAGCCAACACAGAGAACCAGTCCCCTGTGTTTCATGGACAGTACGGTTTACCAAAATTTTTTCTTTTTCATAATTCCCAAACAGCCGAGCACAACTACCGCACTGATGGCAATGACTGCCGGGTAGCCGTATTTCCATGAAAGCTCCGGCATATCGTGAAAATTCATACCGTACCAGCCTGCAATCAGCGTCAGCGGCAGGAAAATGGTTGTGACGACAGTGAGAATTTTCATAATTCGATTTTGGCGCATATCCAACTCTGCTTGGAATAGCTCATGCACCTGCAAACCGTATTCGCGCTGTGTCTGCGCCTCGTTTTTCAGGCGGTTGATGCGGCTTTCCACCATGCGAAGCAAACGCAATTCATTTTCATCAAAATACAGATTTCCGTTTTCCAAAAGGTCGCACACCATATCATCCAGCTGTGAGTAATAGCGATTCCAGCCAATGATTTCCTTGCGTAAGGTGCGCATTTCAGCGTTGAAATTTTCTAATTTATCCGCCAAAACATATTCTTCTAATTGGTTTAGCCTGTCCTCTAACTCCTGCAAATGGTGCAGGTCTTTGGCAATAAGCCATTCTAAAAATGCATGGAAAAATGTACCGATTCCGCATTCCTGATGCGGGCTTTGCAGTTGCATGCGCTGTATCATCGTATGAGCCACACCCGAATCGTCACAAAGAATGACATTGCCCGGTGCCAAAAGATAGCCGAATGCAATCGGGCGTTGCTCTTTGGTGCGCCGCGGTGTGACAATCGTTCCGCAAAGATGACTGCGATGCACTTCCGTTTTGCAGACACGGGAATCCTGCGCGCTCGGCGTATGCCGAAGCAGCATCTCCAATCCCGGAATCCGCAGATTTTGTTGCAGTTCTTTTGAAGTCACCAGCGTTAACACACAGGCATTCGGCGCTTTTTCACTTTGCAACGGTGTCATCGTCTCACCGATTTCATATTGCACCATAACAGTCACCTAATCCATTCCGTTTCTGTACCGATTTCCAAATCAATCCTCATATTCCCTTAAATGCCCCTCGCACAGCAGTTCGGGGTACCCCCACTGCCGCAAAACCTCGAAAACCGCCACGGCAACGGTGTTTGAGAGGTTTAAACTCCGCGCGTGGGCGTTGTTCAGCATCGGCAGCCGCGCGCAGAAATCGGGGTTTTCGTGTAACAGCCATTCAGGCAAGCCTTTGGTTTCTTTTCCGAAAAATAAATACGCGTTTTCGGGGTAGACTAAATCCGAATGAATGTGTTTGCCCTTGGTTGTGAAGAAGAAAAAATTGTTGTCCTGCGGGGTTTTTTCCAAAAATTCCTGCAAGGAGTCATAATAGGTAATGTCTAAAAGCTGCCAATAATCAAGCCCCGCGCGCTTTAATTTTTTATCGTCGATTTTAAAGCCCATCGGGCCCACCAAATGCAAGCGCGCGCCCGTTGCGGCGCAGGTGCGGGCTATATTGCCCGTGTTTTGCGGGATTTCCGGTTCGACCAATACAATGTTTAATGCCACGATTTCCACTTCCGTTTTTGCAGATTGATTTTCTGTATTATAGCAAGAAATACGGCAAAAGTAAAGGCGGCAATGCTTGACAGGGCGCATGCAAATCGGTATTATTATTATAGTATCTGAAATTCGGAGGCATACTATGAACGCACCGATTTTATATATCGTTATTCCCTGTTATAACGAGGAAAAAGTTTTGCCGGTGACCCATGCGCTTTTTGCGGGCAAACTGTCCGCGCTGATACAAAACGGCGAAATTTCCGAAAAAAGCCGCGTGTTGTTTGTCGACGACGGCAGCAAAGACAATACTTGGGCGGTCATTTCGGATTTGCGCGCGAAAAATCCGCAGTTTGAGGGGCTGAAACTCAGCCGCAATCAGGGGCATCAAAACGCGCTTTTGGCAGGGCTGATGACGGCGAAAAACTATGCGGATATTACCGTTTCCATTGACTGTGACGGGCAGGACGATGTTGACGCGATGGATAAAATGCTCGAAGAATACAAAGACGGTGCCGAAATTGTGTACGGTGTGCGCGCCGCGCGCGATACCGATACCGTGTTTAAGCGCACCACGGCAAAATGGTATTACAAAATTTTAAATTTACTCGGTGCAGAGGTCGTATACAATCACGCGGATTACCGCCTGATGAGCCGCCGCGCGTTGGAGGCGCTGTCACAGTTTCACGAGGTCAATTTGTTTTTGCGCGGGTTAATTCCGTTGGTTGGCTTTAAAAGTTCGTCGGTCTATTATGACCGCAAGGAGCGTTTGGCGGGTGAGAGCCACTATCCGCTGTCCAAAATGCTGTCGCTCGGGTTTAACGGTATTACCAGCCTTTCCGTGCGGCCTTTAAAACTCATTACGAGTTTGGGCTTTTTGATGTCGCTTGTCAGTTTGATTGCCGTGATTGTGACGGTGATTATCAAACTGTTCGGCTACACTGTGCAAGGTTGGACGAGCCTTTTGTGCGTGATTTTCCTGCTCGGCGGTATTCAAATTTTCTGCCTCGGCGTCATCGGTGAATACATCGGCAAAATGTATGCCGAAACCAAGGCACGCCCACGGTATATTATCGAAAAAAATACGCTTGAAAATACGAACGAAAACGAAAAGAAATAATTTAGCGGAATTTTCCTGCTTTTGAAAAAAATACCGATTTGGTTATGCTTTGCTTGGTATGCGTTTGCGTTTTCCGCGCAAAATAGGAATACAAATCTATTTAGGAGGGAAATGCAATGCAAACTCAAATGCAATCCGCCGCGAAAGCGCGGCGATGCGCGGCAGTTCGACAAAACGAAAGGCGCGAAAGGTTGCCAAAAAAGCGGCGAACACCATCGGCGGCCTTGTGGATAATATGCAATATATGATGAAATAAGCGAGAAAGACGCCCACAGACCGTCTGCGGGCGTCTTGTTATGGAGGGTAAAATGAAAAAAGCAATATGCTGTTTGCTTTGCGCGGCAATCCTTTTCGGGTTTTGCGCTTGCGGCAGAGGAGCGGAAGATTTCCCGCAATCCGTGCCGCAAACCGAAAAAGACACGGAAACCACCGTGCCGCCGCCCGAACCGCTGGAAAATTCCACGGCGCCGCAAACCACGGCACCGCAACCCACGGCGCCCGCATCTCTATTGCCCGTGACAGCGGATAATCCCGTTTTGCAAAACGGTAAAACCTATACGGGTTTACCCGCGTTGCCGTTACAGACATTTCAAGTGGAGGACCCCGAAAATACCCGTGGGCTCTCAACCGAAAAAATCGGATACAGCTACGGTGTGGCAAAGGACGGACAGCCGAATGTGACATCGGTCAACAATCAAAAATATTTTGCGGACAACGGCTATCACGCTGTTTGCCTTGATACAAAATCTACGGAGAAAGTGCTGTATTTAACATTTGATTGCGGCTATGAAAACGGATATACTGCAAAAATTTTAGATACGCTGCAAGAAAAACAGGTTTCTGCGGCATTCTTTTGCACCTTGCCGCAAGTGAAGGATAACCCCGAACTGATTGCACGAATGATAAACGAAGGACACATTGTCGGCAATCACTCCGTCAAGCACCCGTCTTTTCCGACGCTGACGCGCTTGCGTATGGCAGAGGAAATAAAGGGTATGGATGATTATTTGCGGACGAATTTCGGGTACAGCGAGCCGTTTTTCCGTTTTCCGATGGGCGAATATTCCGATTGCGCGTTGGATTTGGTCGGTTCTTTGGGCTATCAATGCGTGTTTTGGTCCGTCGCATATGCCGACTGGGATTTGGACAATCAAAAGGGCGCGGATTACGCTTTTGAAACGGTGACAGACCGTTTACACCCGGGCGCAGTCATTTTACTACACTCGGTTTCACCGGATAATGCTGCGGCGCTTGGCAGAATCATTGATTGGGCGAAACAGGAGGGGTATGTGTTTCATTCTTTGCGGGATTTGCCCGCTTGATGCGGTAGGCGCAGTGCGACTGTATCGCGCTGCGTCTTTTTATACAGACTGCCGCATTTTCAACGCCTGATAATTTATTAACTTTTTATTCATTATATATTCATAATAAATTCATAATTTCGCCGATGCAGCGTGGTAAAATATACTATCATTTTATTTAGGGGGAAAGGTCTATGAATTTACAAAACATCATCGACAAAAAAGACGCCGCCGCAGAGTATATGCTCAAAGAAATTACATATATCTGCCAAAAATTTGAAAAGCGCGCGCCCGGTTCCAAGGGCGAAGAGCAGGCTTGTGAATATATGGCAAATGTCCTCAAAGAGCAATGCGGCTGTGAACGCGCCGATGTGGAGGAATTTAAAGAAAATCCCGGCTCGTTCTACGGGTGGATTTATTTTACCATTACCTTTGTTTTGCTGGCGATTGCGCTGTTCTTTGTGTTCCCGCTGGCGTCGATTTTGCTGATTGCGGCAGGGTTGTTTATTGTCTTGGCGCAATTCGGCGTTTACAAAAAATTGATTGACAGGTGCTTTAAAGAAGAAACCGGCCACAATGTTACGGCGATTAAGAAATGCACGGGCGAAGTAAAACGCCGCATTATCTTTAACGGTCACCCCGATGCGGCTTGGGAATGGCCCGTAAACTATAAACTCGGCGGTGTCGGTTTTGAGGGGCACGCGGTGCTTTGCGGTGTCGGCGCTGTGTATTATCTCGTGCTTGCCATTATCGCTGTTGCACAACACGGCGTTTCGTTCGGGCTGATTGACACAGGCTCCTTGCTGTTTAAATTGGCAATGTGGGGACTTTTATTTGTTCCGTTTTTGGTCGGTCTTTATTGGATGGTCAATAAAAACCGCGTGGTGGACGGCGCGAATGACAACCTTTCCGGTTGCTATATGGGCATTGCGCTGTTGAAAATGCTCAAAGATGAGGGCATTGAATTTGAAAATACCGAAATCGGCGTTATCCTGACCGGCTCCGAAGAGGCGGGCTTGCGCGGCGCCAAAGCGTGGTGCGAGGCACACAAAGGCGAGTTTGACGATGTGCCGACCTTTATTTTCTCGTATGATACCATTCATGACCCGAAATACCTGATGACCAACTACCGCGATTTGAACGGTACCGTAAAAGCGGATAAAGACGTTTCCGACCTGTTTATGGAAGCGGCAAAGGAATTGGGAATCCCCTGCAAAAAAGGTTGGGTGCCGCCGCTCGGCGGTGCGACGGACTCCGCCGCATTCGCACAGGCCGGCTTCCGCGCAACGGGCGTTACGGGCTTGAATCATAAGCTGGAAGATTATTACCACACCCGCCGCGACACCTATGACAATATGAATTTGGAAGGTCTTGCGGGGTGCTTTGCCGTCAGCGCCAAAGTGCTTGAAATGTTTGATAACGGCGCAAAGCAGTAAGCGAATTTTGTATATTGAAATGTAAAAACCCGTCGAACATCGGCGGGTTTTTCTGTTGCAAGCGCGTTTGGAATGAAAGGTAAATTTTTATTTGTCATCCTGAGCGAAGCGAAGGATCTCAAACCGCACAAAGAAAAAATGTGCGAAACGAGATTCTTCGCCTAACGGCTCAGAATGACAACGCGTAGGGGGCGGCGTCCTCGACGACCCGCAATGAATTACATCTTTTTTGCGGTCTGCGTACGAAATGTATTTACAGGGTAGGGCGGGGGCTTGCTCCCGCCGTTTCCGCCCCCTCTGACGAGGGGGCTGTCAAATGCGCAGCATTTGACTGGGGGAGAGAAACAAGCAGATATTTCCTCTCTCCCTCCGTCACGCGCTTTGCGCGTGCCACCTCCCTCCCAGAGGGAGGAATAACGGGGCGCCGAGTCGTCGCCCCGTTGTAGGGGCGGGTTTCCACGCCCGCCCGTGCATTTGATGTGACTTTGCGGAACAACACTAAGGTTGTTCCCTACGAATCGTAGGGGCGAACTGTGTTCGCCCGACAAAATGCGATGTCATTTTGCGGAACGGTCAAGACCGTTCCCTACGCACGAAATAAAATTTACAGGGTAGGGCGGGGGCTTGCCCCCGCCGCAAGGTGCCCAAATCGGAGAAGTTTGCCCCCGCCGTAGGGTTTGATGTGCATTGGCGGCGGGGGCAAGCCCCCGCCCTACCGTATAAATGCAAACACAAATTAAACTTTATCTCCCCTATTGTTTATATAAATTCGCTTTGCGCGTAAAAGTCGTTTCCGCGGTTTTCTTGCTTTTCGCAGGCTTATGTGCTACAATACCCATACTATCGTTCGGAGGCGGAAAAGAGGATGGATACAATTTTACTGCACCCGCCGTTATTGGAGGGGGAGGGGTTTTCGGTTTTGCGGCAAAATCCCGACCGCGGCTGGCGCATGGAAACCTATTTGACCTTAGGTAGCAACACGGTGATGTTTCACGAAGGCAAAACGCCGCTCGGCTTTTTAGATGAACAAATCGAACTCTATCGGGATACGCCGTGCGCACTCGTACAGGTCTATGTGTATTTGACCGAATATTGCAAAAGGGCGCTGGATGATACCGCGTTTGCGCAGCTGCAAGCATATTTGGATGGTGTGCGCGAACGGAAGTTACGCGTACTGCTTCGCTTTGCCTATGAATTTGATGTGAACCGTAAGGTCGGGCCGACTTCGCGCCGCATCCACGGGCATTTGCGGCAAATCAAACAGTGGTTTGCGGAGCATGAGCCCTTGGTGCGTGACACGGTGCTTGTGTTACAGGCGGGTGTCATCGGCGCGTGGGGCGAATGGCATACCGCGCGGCTGTATCATAACAAAAAGAAAATGCTGTATGCATTGTGCGATACAGCACCCGCATATTTGCCTTTGCAGGTGCGTATGCAAAAGTTTAAAGATTGCGTGCAAAATACCGAAAATGCGGCGCGTGTGGGCTATCATGATGATTTTTTGGTCGGTGCATACCACAAATGGAACACGCCTGCCGGAGAACCGGACAGCGAACGGTTCCAATCGTTTGTAAAGGAATCCCGCTTTACACTCAATGACGGCGAGATGCCGTGGGGCAGAGATAAAACGGTGCACGAGGGCTGCATTGACGGGTATGAAATGCTGACTGCCTGCGCAGAGCACAGCCTTTCAACTTTGAGTTTAACGCACAATTATATCGAAGAAGGCGGGCAATTCAATATGGTGCGCTGGCAATCGGAAAAACTGAACGCCTTGCGCGCAAGCGAGCTCGGCTGTCCGCACACCTCGGCCTATTTCACGCAAAATGGGAAAGCCTTGGAACGCACGGTATTTGATTTTTTGACCGATCATTTGGGCTACCAAATCGCTGTACGCGAAATTCTTGCCGGAGACGCCGCTGACGGTCGGCAAACGGCAACGGTCAAGCTCTCAAATGACGGGTTTGCGTTGCCCTATGCATTTACAAAACTCCGCTTGCACATTGCGGACGCAAACGGAAATGTAAAGCAGTTTGACTTTACGGATTATATGCCTGAAAAATTGACAGGCAACAGTACCGCCGCGTTTTCGGTAACAGGCGATTTCGGGGCAATTCAAAAAATCGGACTTTCTTTGGAAAAAGAAGTCTATACACCCTCTGCCGTCCGCTTTGCCAATCGTTGTGCATTTGACGAAAACGGCGTGAATTGGTTTGAAATTACACCGTAATTTCTATATAGAAACAGCAAACGCCGAACAGGTTTTCTGTTCGGCGTTTTTTTAATGCATACTGTATCTCGCGCGTAGGGAACGGTCTTGACCGTTTCCTACGCGTTGTCATTCTGCGCCGTAGGCGAAGAGTCTCTTACCTTGTTGCGTTTTAGATTTTTCACTTCGTTCAGAATGACTTTTTTATGGATTTATTTCCGTTCCTGCGGGGGTTGTTCGGCAAGGAACACGCGGAAAAGCGGCAAGCACGCGGTAAAAAATTTCTTGTATGCGGCGCAGTAGTCCGCGCTTTGCTGTGTGCGCTTACAACCGCCCGCGCGGCAAAGGGGATAGACATTGCATTTTTTGCATCGTTCGGGCACGGGGATGCTCTCTTTAATGAATTCGACCGCTGTTTGGCTGTTTGCCATCGTGCGAAAATCCGTTTCGTGAATGTTGCCGAGCAGGTATTCGTCGGTGCAGTAAAAGTCGCACGGATAAATATTGCCGTTACTTTCCGAAACGAATTGGTGCGCGCAATGCCCCATAATGCCGCACTGTTCGGTCGGTTGCCCTAAAAACAACCGTACCCAGTTGTCAAATTGCCGCACGCTGATATACTGCCCGCGCACATAGTCTTTGACATACAAATTAAACACGCGAATTAAAAAGTCCGCGTATTGGTCGGGCGTCATATACAGTTCGCTTTCCTCTTTCGAGTCAAACGGGCGCAGACACGGGATAAACTGCAAATACCGAAAGCCTTTTTGACGGAAATAGCGGTAAATCCGTTCGCCGTTTTCGGCGCAGTAGCCGGTCAAAACGGTCAAAATATTAAATTCCGCGCCGTGGCGTTTTAAGGTTTCGGCGGCGGAGAGAATTTGATAAAACGAATTTTGCCCCGAGGGCTTTTTGCGAAATTTGTTGCCCTCTAAATCGCCGTCTAAACTCAGTCCCACCAAAAACTGATTGTCCGAGAAAAACTGCGCCCATTCGTCGGTAAGTTTGGTACCGTTGGTTTGGATGGAGTAAAACACATTGCTGTTTTTGCGGTTTAAGCGTTTCACCGTCTGCGTAAAATGTTCAAAAAACGGCAGACCGCACAGCGTCGGTTCGCCACCCTGAAACGCAAAGGCAACGGGGTGCCCGTCGGCAAAGTCGAGGGCTTTTTGTATCAGAATATCGGCGGTTTCGTGCGTCATAGTGCCAAAACCGAGATGTTCCCTGTGTTCGGAAACATCTCGGTAAAAGCAGTATTCACACGAAAGATTGCAAAGGGACGACGCCGGTTTTATCATCAGCGATAAACTTGGCATAAGACCACATCTTTCGGGAAAAATATGTTATTTTACAATACCGCGGCGGTTTTCTTTGAAATCCTTTTGAATTTCATCGAGTTTTGCGTGGTATTCGTCTGCAATTTCGGGATATACAGGCGTGCGGTTGTAGTTTTCGCCCGCGTCATCGGTCAAAATGTGCAGCCAATTCTTACGGTATTTGTCAAAGAATGCGGAGTTATCGTTCTGAATACGGTCAAAGTATTTGAAGGTGATGAACGAATTTTCCGTCAAAATATCGTAATCGTAATCGGGGTACTGCGCGAGCACATCGGCGGTCGGCATCGTGTACTGAATGGCTTTGATGTCTTCACGCTTCATATGTAAAATCGGATTGTCTTTGGTGTGGATGACTTCGTCGCTCTTCAAAAGCCCCGTCATTGAAACGCCGTCGATTTCACGGTCAGCGGGGAGATACGCTGTCTGCCCGCCGTTGCCGGTAATGCCGCAGAGCTCCACAAGTGTCGGGTAGAGGTCTACAAGCGTTGCCGACTGTTTTCTGTCGGTACCCTTTTGCCCAAGCGCGCCGTTGTCATTGTCCCAACGAATCATAAACGGCACTTTCTGCCCGCCTTCATAGGCGAGGTATTTGCCGCCGCGCAGGTCGCTGACGGAGCCTTCCAGCGCAGGGCCGTTGTCGCTTGTGAAGATGATAATGGTATCTTCCAATACGCCGAGGTCTTCTAATGTGTCGAACAACTGCCCGAGGTAGTAGTCCACTTCCGTTACGCAGTCCACATAAGTGCCCATACCGCTTGTGCCGTCAAATTCGTCGCCGGCAAACACGGGCGCGTGCGGCCACGGGGAAGCGTAGAACGCAAAGAACGGCTCGTCGGAATTTTGCACTTGGTCGGTAATCCAATCGGTCATTTCAGCGTGAATCCACTCTGTCAACTTGCTTTGGTCTTTTTTACTGTTTACGAACATTTCGTCCGTGCCGTGCACGATTTCATACTGCCCGTTTTCCTCGCGGACATGGTAGAACGGCGTCATATCGTTTACATGGTGACTGCCGTAGAAATAGTCAAAGCCTTGGTTGGTCGGCAGATATTCACCGTAGTCGCCCAAATGCCATTTACCGAATGCACCGGTGTTGTAGCCTGCCGCTTTAAAGGTTTCGGCAATGGTGATTTCGTCGCCGAGCATACCGTCGGCGTTTGCACCCATTTCAATCGAGTTGAAAATACGCGTTTGCGCAAACGGGGAAAGGGTGGCAATCGTCGGGTACATCACATTGTCTGCAAAACCGCGGTACGGATAGCGACCGGTCATCGCCGCAAAACGCGCGGGTGAGCAAACGGAGTAGGAAGAATAGAAATTGTCGAGCACAACGCCGTTTTCGCCGATGCTGTCTATGTTCGGGGTGTCGTAAATTGCGCCGTTTAAGGAAATATCACCCCAACCGAGGTCATCCATTAAAATGAACAGCACATTGGGATTGTCCTTTTTGGCGGCATTTTTGTCCACGCCCTTTAAGTAATCATCCTGCCCATCCCAAAGGCGTTCGGTATTGGGCTTGGAACGAAGATTCATCGTCAATACATAAATAATGCTGGTGGCAATTAACAAAATGCTTAAAACGCCCGAAAGCGCTTTCTTTGCGCCCTCTTTTTTGAAGGTGTGTTTTGCCGTGAAGAACAACCCCCAAAGGCAAATTGCCGCGGGGAGTGCAAGAAGGAAGTTGCCGAGCAATCTCGTGCCGATATTGCCTTCGCCCTGCAACCACGGATGGTCAGCGGAAGCGTACCCCGCAAGGCCTGAGGAAAATGCGCCGAAACCGGCGTCCGCGCCCCAAATGATGAAGTACACAACCACGCCGAGCACAGCCGCCGCGTAGCCGAATACCATCGGCGCATAGACTTTCTTTTTGATGAGCAGGCTCAGCAAAATGACGGCGGACATAATGCAGCAGTAAGCCACTGCAACCACGCTGACAAGGTTCAAGCGTAAAATCCACTGTGCGAGCATAATGCCGATGCCCACAATCATTAAGAGAATGGGAAAAACTTTTTTGCCTGTGTCTAATGTAATTTTCTTTTTCATCACACAGCCTCCTTTTTTATACCCCAATATTATACTATATAAACTACCTAACCGTCAAGTAACCAAAGCGTACCGAAACGGTGCACTTTGCCGAAAAATGCGGGGATTTTCTATTCAAAATGCGCACAAAAAGAAAAGCACCCACGCCGTGTGGCGTGGATGCGAGAAAAGGTGAAATTAGTTGTACTTTTTGCGCGCAACATAGGAGGTGTGCAGGATTTCATGCGCCTTGTGGCTGCCGGGTTCACCCAAGAACTCGCTGTACAATTCCTTGATTGCCTCGTTTTCATGCGATTTGCGCTTCGGATTTTCGGCGTCTGCCGTGTAAAGCGCTTCGGCGCGTCTTGCTTTCAAATCGACGAAGTTGCGCACAACCGCGTGCTGAATCGGCTGGCCGCCGCCGTTGATACAACCGCCCGGGCAGCCCATAATCTCAATGAATTGATAGTCTGCGGTGCCGTCCTTGATTTTGTCAAGCAACACTTTCGCGTTTTTGGTGCCGCTGGCAACCGCAACCTTGACTTTCATACCTGCAACATCGTATGCAGCCTCTTTGATGTTTTCCATGCCGCGTACCTCTTTGAAGTCCACACTCGGCAGGGTTTCGCCCGTGAGCGTTTCCACCGCAGTACGCAGTGCCGCTTCCATCACGCCGCCGGTGGTACCGAAAATGGTTGCCGCGCCGGTGGACTCGCCGAACGGAATGTCGAATTCCTCGTCGGGCAGGTGTTTAAAGAAGATGCCTGCGCTCTCAATCATACGGGCAAGCTCACGCGTGGTGATGGCAATGTCCACATCGGGGTAGCCGGACGCCGCCTGGTCGGGACGCTTGGTCTCGAACTTCTTGGCAGTACAGGGCATTACGCCGACCACAACCATATCTTTCGGGTCCATACCGAGTTTCTGCGCGTAATAGGTTTTCATGGTCGCGCCGAACATCTGTTGGGGAGATTTGCAGGTCGAAAGATGCGGAATAAGTTCGGGATAATAGTGCTCGCAGTATTTAATCCAGCCGGGCGAGCAGGAGGTAATCATCGGCAGAACGCCGCCGTTCTGTACGCGGTCTAAGAATTCGTGCGCTTCCTCCATAATCGTTAAGTCTGCGGCGAAGTCGGTGTCAAACACCTTGTCAAAGCCGAGACGGCGCAAAGCGGCAACCATCTTGCCCTCCACATTGGTGCCGATGTGCATCCCGAACGCTTCGCCGAGCGTTGCGCGAATGGACGGCGCGGTGTTGACGATGACAAATTTGTCGGGGTCGTTGATGGCTTCCAATACCTTGTCGGTATCGTCTTTCTCGACAATCGCGCCCGTCGGGCAGTTGACGATGCATTGCCCGCAGGAAATGCACGAAACATCCGCCAAATCCTTGTCAAACGCCGAACTGATGTGCGTATCAAAGCCGCGGGCGTTTGCACCGATGACGGAAATGCCCTGCGCGTCGCAAGCCGCAACACAGCGGCGGCAAAGAATGCACTTGTTGTTGTCGCGCACCATATGCGCGGCGGAATCGTCGAAGTCGTAGTGAATGGTTTCGCCTGCGAAAGCGGTTTCATCGTCTACGCCGAATTCTTTACACAGCGCCTGCAATTCGCAGTTGCCGCTGCGCACGCAGGAAAGACATTTCTTATCGTGCGTGGAAAGAATCAGTTCCAGCGTGATTTTGCGGGAATGGCGAACGCGCTCGGTGTTGGTGAAAATTTCCATACCCTCGTTTACGGGGTATACGCAGGCAGTTACAAGACTTTTTGCGCCTTTCACTTCAACCATACAAATACGGCAAGCGCCGATTTCGTTGATGTCTTTTAAATAGCAAAGGGTGGGGATTTCAATGCCGGCAAATCTTGCCGCTTCCAAAATCGAAATGCCCTTCGGCACGCTCAAGGGCATGCCGTTAATTTGAATATTGACAGTTTCCATTAGGCACACTCCTTATTTCTTGACAACGGCACCGAATTTGCAGGTCTCCAAGCAGACGCCGCATTTGATGCACTTGTCGGTATGAATGGTATGTACTTCCTTGACTTTTCCCTCGATAGCGCCGGCGGGGCACTTTCTCGCGCAGGCGGTACAACCGCGGCACTTGTCGGCTTCGATAGAATAGGTCATCAAAGCCTTGCAGACGCCCGCGGGGCACTTCTTATCCTGAATGTGCGCCACATATTCCTCGCGGAAGAATTTGAGTGTCGCCAGCACGGGGTTGGGCGCGGTCTGGCCCAAACCGCAAAGGGAGTTTGCCTTGATGTAGTGGCACAAATCCTCTAATTTGTCCAAATCCTCCATCGTGGCTTTGCCTTCGGTGATTTTGTCGAGCATTTCGAGCAGTCGTTTTGTACCGACGCGGCAGGGTGTGCACTTGCCGCAGGACTCGTCAACCGTGAAGTTCAAGAAGAACTTCGCAATATCGACCATGCAGTTGTCCTCGTCCATAACGATTAAGCCGCCCGAACCCATCATACAGCCGATGGCGGTCAAGTTGTCATAGTCAATCGGGGTATCCATAAGCGAAGCGGGGATACAGCCGCCGGAGGGGCCGCCCGTCTGCGCCGCTTTGAACTTTTTGCCGTTCGGAATGCCGCCGCCGATTTCCTCAATGATTTCACGCAAGGTGGTGCCCATCGGGATTTCGACAAGACCGGTATTCTTGATTTTGCCGCCGAGTGCAAAGACTTTGGTGCCCTTGGATTTTTCGGTACCCATCGAAGCGAACCAGTCCGCACCCTTTAAGATAATCTGCGGAATGTTAGCAAAGGTTTCCACATTGTTTTCGGTAGTGGGCTTTGCAAATAAGCCTTTGACTGCCGGATAGGGCGGACGGGGTCTCGGTTCGCCGCGGTTGCCCTCAATGGAGGTCATCAGCGCGGTTTCCTCGCCGCAGACGAATGCGCCTGCACCCAAACGCACATGCAAATCAAAATCAAAGCCGCTGTCGAAAATGTTTTTACCGAGAAGCCCGTATTCGCGTGCCTGTTTAATGGCAATCTGCAAACGCTTAACGGCGATGGGGTATTCCGCGCGGACATACACATAGCCTTCGGTTGCGCCCGTGGCATAGCCGCAGATTGCCATGGCTTCGACGATGCAATGCGGGTCGCCTTCGAGAACGGAACGGTCCATAAACGCGCCGGGGTCGCCCTCATCCGCGTTGCAGACCACATATTTTTGGTCAGCCTGATTGGCGGCTGTGAAGCTCCATTTCAAGCCGGTCGGGAATCCGCCGCCGCCTCTGCCGCGCAGCCCCGAGTCCTTCACAATCTGAATGACCTGTTCGGGGGTGTATTCCTTCAAGCATTTCGCAAGCGCCATATAGCCGTCAAATGCGATGTATTCCTCGATGTTTTCGGGGTCGATGACACCGCAGTTGCGCAGCGCCACACGATGCTGCTTTTTGTAGAAATCGGTTTCCTGCAACGATTTGACATCGTCCATGGTGACGGTCTCATCGTAAAGCAGCCGTTTGACGAGTCTGCCCTTTAACAGGTGTTCCTCGACGATTTCGGGTACGTCGGATACCTGCACTTGGCTGTAAAAACTGCCCTCGGGGTAGACAATCATAATGGGGCCCAACGCACAAAGTCCGAAGCAGCCCGTGCGGACAACCTTGACTTCATCCTGCAAGCCCTTTTTTGCGATTTCGGCTTCGAGCGCCTCAATAATCGCGAGGCTGTTTGAAGAGGTACAACCGGTACCGCCGCAAACCAGAACATGGGAACGATACATTGTTTTTCCTCCTTATTTTGTTGCCGCGCCGACGGTGAAATCGACAATCGGGTTGCCGTTGACGATGTGGTCATTGACGACCTTCACCGCTTTTTCGGCGGTCATTTTGACATAGGTAACTTTTTCTTTGCCGGGCTCCAAAACCTCGACAATCGGCTCGTATTGGCACATACCGATACAGCCGGTCTGCGAAACGGTTACGCCTTTTATGCCACGCTTGGCGATTTCATCGACAAAGGCATTGAGCACCGGGCGCGCACCCGCCGCAATGCCGCAGGTTGCCATACCGACAACGATACGAATGTTCTCGTCGCCCGTGTCTTCGCGCACGGTCATTTTCTTTTTGGCATTCTCGCGAATGGCCATCAGTTCTTCCAAAGATTTCATTCTGTAACACCTCCGTACAGAGCTTTTGTATTTTCTTCAATAAATTCGCGCATCCATTGCATCACAGCGGGCTCGGAAAGCGGCACATCGCCGAGAATTTCGCGGATTTCCGCCGTGTCGAAAACGAATTCCTTTTTGTCCACCTTGTGGCGGTAGAGGAATTGAATTTCCGTATTCATACTGACAAGCGTTGTCACTGTGGACGCCATATCCCCAAGCGGTGTGAAATCCACGCTGTCGGTGTGAAAAACGGCTTTGATGTTGGTGCCGATGCCGACCTTTGACGAAACGGTGAGTGTTCCGCCCGTCTGCTCCGCCGCCATTTTGAACAGCGGCACCCCCATGCCGACTTTTCGGGTGGTGCGGGTGGTATAAAACGGGTCGAGCACACTTTTGACCTGCTCGTCGGTCATGCCGCAACCGTTGTCATAAATCCCGATGGTGAGTGTGTGCGCGTCGGTGCGCTCTACCACTTCCATTTGAATTTGCGTTGCGGCGGCGGCAATGGAATTCTGTGCAATGTCCAGCACATTCAATGACAACTCGCGCATCAGTTTTGATATTTGGCGAGAATCTCGGGCACATCGTCTTCGGTGATTTTGCCGTACACTTCATCGTTGACGGTCAAAACGGGCGCCAAACCGCAAGCACCGATGCAGCGGCAGGCTTCCAACGAAAAGCGCCCGTCCGGGGTGCATTCGCCCGCGCCGATGCCGAGCTCTTTGGTCAGTCTGTCCAAAATCTGTTGAGAGCCCTTGACATAGCAAGCGGTACCCAAGCAAACCGATATGTTGTTTTCCCCTTTCGGCGAGAGCGAGAACTGCGCGTAGAAGGTGGACACCCCGTAGACCTTTTCCAGCGGTACGTCCATACCCTCGGCAATCATCACCTGCACTTCATAGGGCAGATACCCATAGATTTCCTGTGCCTCCTGCATGACATGCATCAGCAGGCTTTTGTCGCTCTTGGATTCGTCGATGACCGCTTGCAGCTGTGCTTTTTGCTCGGGAGTGCCGCGAAACGGAATCGAACTGATTTTTTTGAGCATTCGTGTATTTCCTCCTTTGCGAAAAATCGTATGTGCGCGGCTTTACCAACGCATATAATAGGATTATAGCAGAAACTATGTTAAAAATCTATCATTTTTTACAAAAAAACAATCAGTATTTTCATACTGATTGTTATATTTTGATATTTTCCATTGTTTTTCGACAAGCGTTGAAAAAAGCCCGTAAAATTGTTTCAGATGATACAATTATTTTGCAATTTCATCGAAGCAGGTTTCGCGCAATTCGGTCAACGCCTCCGAAAAAGTGTCGCTGTGCAGTCCCGAGCACGAAAGGAGAAGTGAAACGGTACCGCTTTGGCTGCCCTCGGTGCGCAAAAGAATACCTGCCCGCAATGCACGCGCGCGCACTGCGGCGGGGGAGAGGTCGGTTTGCACATCGACTTTCACCACAAAGCCCGTGTCGCCGATATGCGTTTGCACCGTATCGCCAAACACGGTTTTGACTGCCTGTTCCAACAAAAACGCCTTTTGGGCGTAGAGCTTGCGCACTTTGCGGATTTGGCTTGCCAAATGCCCGTCTCGAATGAATTGGCACAGCGCGATTTGCTCGGCTTTGGAGGCGGTTTGGTTGTAGAGCGGCGCAATTTCACGGTAACGCGACAAAAGTCGGTCGGGAAGCACCATAAAGCTCAAACGAATGGACGGCAACAGCAATTTGGAAAATGTGCCGAGATACACCACATTGTGTCCGCCGTCCAAGCCTTGGAGTGCGGGCGAGGGTTTGTCAAAATAGCCGAATTCGTTGTCATAATCGTCTTCGATAAGCAGCGTGCCGTGTGCGGCGGCTTGCTTTAACAGGGCAACGCGCGCTTTGGCGGGCATCACATCGCCCCAGCGGTTCATATGCGACGGGGAGGTATACAGCAGTTGCGCGTCGGTCTCCTTTTCGACGATTTGAAAGCCGTGGTCGCGAAAAATGGCCTGTCCCTCTGCAAAGCTTTTATCCTGAAAACAGATGTTGCCGGTTTTCAGCATCGCGCACAGAATGTGTAAAAGGCTTTGCACCCCCGCGCCGATTACAATGTTGTCCGCCGTACAGACCACATTTCTTTTTTGCGAAATATATTGGGACACGGCTTCGCGCAAATCGGGCTCCCCCTGTACCGCGCCGTAGGAAAGCAACCGTTCGTCCTGCCGAAGCGCACTTTTCAAATATCGCCGCCAAAGGGTAAAATCAAAGCTTTCGCGGTCAGCGGAAAGCGACGAAAAATCATAGCGAGCTACGGGTGTGTCCGTCTTTTCGCGCACCGCCTTTTTTTGCGGCTTATGAAAATATAAGTCCGTCACATAATAGCCGCTTTGCGGCTTTGCCAACACATAGCCGTCTGCGCAAAGCTGAAAATACGCCGCCTCGGCGGTGGTGCGGCTGACGGAGAAATTCTCGGCACAGCGCCGCACCGAGGGCAGGCGGGTGTTCGGCGCGAGCTTGCCGTCCGTAATCAAATCCCGAAAATAGGTATACACCTGCATATATAAAGGTATATCCGCAGTTAAAAGCGGAGAAAAGGCCGAATTTGTTTGCGACTCCATAAACTGTCCCCTAAAAATTTTTAAAATCTGTGTATTTTCATAATGCCAACTTTGCTATATTATATACGAAAACATATGCATATGCAAGTCCCGAAAAAAGGAGGCGGTTGTTTGAAAAAAATTGCAGTGGTCAACGATATTTCCGGCTTTGGACGATGCTCCATGACGGCGGCATTGCCGGTGCTGTCGGTGCTCAAAACCGAATGCTGTCCGTTGCCGACGGCGATTTTGTCCAACCAAACGGGCTACGACAGCTTTTACTGTGACGATTTTACCGACCGCTTGGACCCGTACCTTGCCGAATGGCGCAAACTCGGCGTGCGGTTTGACGGGATTTTGACCGGGTATCTCGCCTCGGAAGAACAGGCGGACAAAATTTTGCGGTTTTTGGACGAATTTCAAACGGCGGATACTTTATATCTTTGTGACCCTGTTATGGCGGATGACGGGCGAATTTATGATACATACAGCCCGCGGCTGTGCCGAAAAATCGGTGCGCTCGCGCGGCGGGCGAATGTCCTGACGCCCAATCTCACGGAACTGTGTGTTTTGACCGACGCGGATTTTGCCGCGCTACAAGCGCAAAGCGACCGCGCAAATTACACCGAGCAAATTGCGCGCCTCGCCGGCAACTTACTCTCGGACACCTTACACACGGTTGTGGTGACGGGGATTTGCATGGGAGAGGAAATTTGCAATATTTCCGTAACGCAGGACGGCTTTTCCGTTGTGAAAGGCAAACGCTACGGCGGGAGCTTTTCGGGCACGGGAGATTTGTTTTCGGCGGTGCTTGCGGGCAGTCTTGTTAACGGCGAGACGGTCGAACGCGCCGTGCAAAAGGCGGTACGGTTTTTGGAAGCGTCTATTCAAGAAAGCTTTCAAGAGGGGACAGACCGCAACGACGGGGTAAATTTTCAAAACTATTTGGAGATGTTATTGTCATGAAAAAGTCAAACAGCACAAAACAACTGATCAACTTGGTGACTGCGGCGCTGTTCGCGGCGTTAATTGCCGTCATGACCGCGTATGTCAGCTTTAAAACAGGGATTAACGACGGCTATTTGCACTTCGGCGACAGTATGATTTACATTGCCGCGTGCGTTTTGCCCCTGCCGTATGCCTGCGCGGCGGCGGCGGTCGGCGGGTTTGTGGCCGATATGCTGGCAGGTGCGGCGATGTGGGCGCCGTTCACGGCGGTAATAAAAGCGCTCAACGCTCTGCCATTCGCCTTGGTGTATACCTTGCGCAAAACCCAAAGCCCCCAAAAAATCCTCAATAAAACCACGGCGTTTATGCCGATTGTGTCGGGGTTGATTACGATTTTCGGCTACTTTTTGGTCGAGGGCCTGCTGTATACCTTCCCCTCTGCGGCGGTATCCATGCTTGCAAGTCTTGTACAGGCAACGGGCAGTGCGGTGATTTATTATGTGTTCGCGGCGGCGCTTGACAAACTCGATTTCAAAAAGCGTATTATGAAATAAAATACGCGCAAAATACTTTTTCGGAGGCGTGTCGGTATGGCAGACATTCTTTACACATTTGAAAATAAGGTTTATGTAAATCTCACAAACGCGTGTCCGTGCCGTTGTAAGTTTTGCATTCGCAACAACGGTGACAGCGTGGGCGAGGCGGCAACGCTGTGGTTTACCAAGCATATGCCGTCTTTCGAGGAAATCAAAACGGCGATTGACGCGTGGGATTTTTCAGGTTATACCGACGAGGTGGTGTTCTGCGGCTACGGCGAACCGACCTGTGCGTATGACAATTTGCTGCAAGCGGCGGCGTATCTCAAAGAAAAGGGATTAAAACTGCGCCTGAACACCAACGGGCTTTCGGATTTGCTCAATAAAAAGCCGACGGCAAAGGAATTGTGCAAATACTTCGATACGATTTCGATTTCGTTAAACGCCCCGACGGCGGAAAAATACAACGAACTGTGCAACCCGAGTTTCGGCGAAAAATCGTTTGACGCGCTGTTGCAGTTCGCACGCGACTGCAAGGAAACAGGCGTAAACTTAAAGTTCTCGTTGGTCGATGTGATTTCCAAAGAGGACATCGCCGCGTGTCAAGTGCTTTCCGACCGTATGGGTATCCCCCTTCGCGTGCGCGAATATGTGGCGGATTGAAACGCGGAGAACGCTGAATGAATTACGATGAAATGCAGGATGCATCCTTTTATAAATCAAACCGTATGTCCGCCGTAATTGAGGATATGATTTCTGATATTGATACCTTTGAACAGTTCGAGAAACGCTTTTCCGAAGAAATGCTGAACGAAGATGTCCACATCGGCGATTATCTGTATAAATTGTTGGACAAATACGGCTACACACCGAATAAAGCCGCATTGTTAATCGGCAGGTCGCACAGCTATTTGCGGAATATCATCAACAGCAACGAGAAAAATCCGTCGCGCGATGTGCTTTTGAGCCTGTGTGTTTTAATCGGCGCCACGGTCGACGAAACCCAGCATTTGCTGAAATATGCGGGCAAAGCCCCGTTGTATGTCCGCCGCAAACGCGATGTGATTATTTGGTTCGGTTTAATGAAGCACAAAAGTTTAGTTGATGTCAATCTTGAATTGGACAGTCACGGTATGCCCTTGCTGACAAAAGAATAAAATCGCTACTTGCAGTAGCGCCTTTTTTGAAAAACTTCTTTTATAATGAAAGCACAACAGAGATGTTGAACACATTATAAAAGGAGTTTTTCAGTATGCAGAAAAAAGATTTGATGACAGGGGACATTATTGTGAACAAAAGCGGCTATCTCGGGATTGTTATAAAAGATCCGGACCGAATTATTTACCAAACCGCAGGCTTCGATGACTTGGATGATTTTTCGGAGGATATGCGGTATATCGATAATGATGAATTTTTTGAAGGAGATATTATGCAGGTCTTTCGCAATGTCGGCGGCTATCTATCTTTTACGGACATTGATGAAGATTTTCCGATTTATCAGCGCAACCCCAAATGGAGACGACCGACTGAAAAAGAAATAAAAGCCAGAGAAAGAAAGTTGAAAAGACAGCGCGAGCGACAAGAAGCCATACAAAAAGCGATAGAAAAGCGAAACGCGGAAGATACGATTTATGTTGTGGCGCAGCAGTTCTACGGAAATCGAACCGGATATGATGTAAAAAGAGACGAAATCAATTTCTTTTTGCAAGGCATTTTGAACCCGAAATTATTTCCGAATGCAGATAAAGAGGTTGACCGACAGGTTGTAAAAATCCCCAATACCGACAATCTTGTGTTGGTGTATGACCAAAAGCAAGAAGACCGATATGTCCACGAAACTTTTCCGAAATATTTAAAAGAACTGGGAGAGACATACAAAAAAGAATGCGGTAAGGAAATGCAACCGTTTATTTCGTGCGTGATTCCGGAACTGAATTTAACACTGCATACAAGATGCTTCGTTTGCAGAATAGATGAAAACGGTGATTTCCAAAGTTTGGAAAATGGAGATGGCGAGAAGTTTATTGATTATTTGCCGATGTAATATGCAAGCCGTAACAAACGGATACAAACCACACAAACCCACCGCGGGGCAGACCTACTTGTTTCGGTCTGCCCCGCGGTGGTTTGTGTGAATATAGAAAGGATTGTGGAAAAAGCAAATGAAAATCGCCGTTATGCAACATGCGTTGTGCCGCGGATACGCTTGCGGGGGGCGGGCACATTGCCGCCGTTCACCACACGGAAATCACGGTTTTTCTGCATTTTTGCATAGCGTTTTTTGCGGCGATAGCGTCTGTACTGCACAAAGAGAATGCGCCACACCTTTTGCTCAAAGGCAATGACCTTATCTTCGTGCATAAAGCCGTAAATCAAAAGACAAATAAACGCAAGCTCCAAAAAAGATTTTATCAGTATAGAAGTTGTCATACGGTTACCTCCAAACGAAATCGAACATTTGTTTTCTTTGTTGTACCCCTATTATAACAGGTATTTTGCATTTGTCAACACAAATGTTCGGAAAATTTTATAGCAAAGTCCAAAAATATGGACTTTAACGAACTTTTTTGGCGTTTTTCTCTTTTCGTTTTAATAATAACACAATATATTGTGGTTGTCAATACATAAAAACACAATTCAACCGAACAAACAAAATGAAAAATCTGCAAAAAAAGCGAACAAATTTGTGAAAAGGCAGAGAAATCGATTTTTTTCAAAAATCTATTTATCTTTTTACGGCTTTTTGCTATAATACTAATAATTGTGACCGAAATACAAAATTTGAAAAAAGAACAGGGTATAGGAATATGTTTGTCGATATTGCAAAAATTAAAATCAAGGCGGGCAACGGCGGCGACGGCGCTGTGGCGTTCTACCGTGAAAAATATGTCGCTTCGGGTGGCCCCGACGGCGGCGACGGCGGGCGCGGCGGCAACATTGTGTTTCAGGTGGACGACGGCCTTTCCACCCTTGCCGATTTCCGCTATAAACGAAAATACAAAGCCGAAAACGGACAAAACGGCCGCGGCGCACGCTGTAACGGCAAAAAAGGGCAGGATTTAGTGATTCGCGTCCCGCGCGGCACAATCATCCGCGAAGCGGAAAGCGGCGCCGTGATGGCGGATATGTCCTCGGACGAGTCGTTTGTCGCCGCAAAGGGCGGCAAAGGCGGTTGGGGCAACTGCCACTTTGCCACTTCTACACGCCAAACCCCGCGCTTTGCCAAAAGCGGCGCGCCGGGCGAGGAATGGGAGGTTTCGCTCGAATTAAAGCTCATTGCCGATGTGGGGCTTTTAGGCTTCCCGAATGTCGGCAAATCCTCTTTGATTTCCGTCGTGAGCGAAGCAAAACCGATTGTCGGCGATTACCACTTCACCACGATTACCCCCGTTTTGGGGGTGGTGTCCATGGGACCTGAGCAAAGCTTTGTGATGGCGGATATTCCCGGACTTATCGAGGGCGCGGCAGAAGGCGTCGGATTGGGGCATGAATTTTTGCGCCATGTGGAGCGCTGCCGAATGCTTGTGCATGTGGTGGATGTTGCGGGCAGCGAGGGGCGCGACCCGATAGAGGATTTTGAAAAAATCAACGAAGAATTGGTCAAATTCAACCCCGAACTTGCCAAATGCCCGCAAATCGTCGCGGGGAATAAAATTGACTTGGCAGACGACGAACAATTAGAACGCTTCCGCAACTATATCGAAAGCAAGGGCTTGCAGTATTTTGAAATTGTCGCACCGATAAAACACGGCACAAAAGAACTCATCAATGCCGTGGCGGCGAAACTCCAAACCCTGCCGCCCGTCAAACGCTATGAAAGTGAGGAAATCCCGCAGGAATTCTTTGCAAAGAAACAGAAAGACGGCTTTACAATCACCGTGGAAGACGGTGTGTATATCGTCGAAGCCGAATGGCTGTACCGGATTCTTTGCAAGACCGATTTGGACGATTATTCCTCTTTACAGTATTTCCAAACCGTCTTACAAACCAGCGGCATCATTGACGCTCTGCGCGAAAAGGGGATTGAAGAGGGAGATACAGTGAGTATATACGACCTCGAATTCGACTATGTCCCCTGATTTTGCAGTCTTTTTCCGTCATTTTTGCGCTTTGCCGTTTCGCAGTATCTGCATACAGCTTCAACGACAAAACGCAATCTGACGAAAAAATCCTTGCAAAATCATATCTTATTCGGTTTCGCAATACTGCGTTGCAGTCTTTCGGCGTATCTGCATACGCCTTCAATCCTGCGCCTTGTCCTGCGAAAAATCGCATTGCAGGGTAGGGCGGGGGCTTGCTCCCGCCGCAAGGTGTTTGAATTTGTAAAATTTGCTCCCACCGCGGGCGGTTCGTGAATCGCCCTACCGTTACCTATTCTCGCATATGTACCATCTATGAAATGGAGTTGTTCTTTTGACCGAACCCATCCTTCCCGTGCAAAATCCCAATACATACAGCCCTTTGGCGCTCGCTTTTTTGGGCGACGCGGTGTACGGACTTTTGGTGCGTGAACACCTGTTGCTTTCCGCAAATCGCCCGGCGGGGCAGTTACATACCCTTTCGGTGCAATCGGTCAATGCCCGCGCGCAGGCAACTGCGGCAAAGGTGATTTTGCCGCAACTGACAGAGGAAGAACTGTCCGTATACAAGCGCGGCAGAAACGCCCACCCCGGGCATACGCCGAAGCATCAGTCGGAAGGGGACTATCACGCCGCCACGGGGTTGGAGTCGCTGTTCGGTTGGTTGTATCTGCAAAATCGGCAGGACCGCCTGCGTGCGCTGTTTGATAGCATTCTGCACGCGGAGGCTGAGGCGTTTGCACGGAAACACGGAGCACAAGACAAATAAAATAGAAACCGCGAAAAAAGCGGCAATAGATTTTTTGTATTTTTCGGCAGGCGGCGCGCTGTATGCGCTGTCGGTCGATATGTTCACCGCGCCGAACGGCATACTGCTTGGCGGGTTTACAGGGATTGGCACCATCCTAAACTATTTGTTTTCCGTGCCCATCGGCACGGCGGTGTTCCTTTTAAATGTGCCGCTGTTTTTGACGGCGTTTCATAAATTCGGTTTTCGGTTTATCGTAAAAACCGTGTTTGCTACCTTTTTGATGGCGCTGTTTATGGATGTTTTTGCGCTGTTTGTGCCCGTGTATACCGGCGACAAATTGCTGTCCGCGCTGTTCGGCGGCATTTTGGGCGGCGCGGGGCTGGGGCTTGTATTCTTGCGCGGGGCGACCACGGGCGGCACGGATATTCTTTCCAAACTCCTGCGTCTGCGATTCCCGTCTTTTTCGATGGGGCGTATGGTTTTGCTTTTGGATTTGGCAGTGATTGCCGTTTCGTTTTTCGTTTACAAAAGCCTTGAAAATGTGCTGTATTCGTTGGTGGTCATCTACATCAGCGCGCAGTGCATTGATTTGGTGCTGTCGGGCTTTTCGCACGATAAATTGCTGTTTATGATCACCGAAAAGGGCGCGGACGCGGTACGCGAAATCACAAGTGCGCTCGACTGCGGCGTGAGCGTTTTGGCTGTGCGCGGCGGGTATTCCGAACACGCGCGGCAAATGTTGTTTTGTGCTGTGCGAGCAGGAGACGCCAACCGCGTGGCAAAAGCGGTGCAGGAATTAGACGGCAACGCGTTTATCGTCATCACCGAAGCCGCTGAAATCCGCGGCGAGGGCTTTTACCGCGCAGGCAGTGAGATATAAAATGTACGGAACAACCATAGTGCTGTTCCGTAAAGTTACATCAAAATATAGATATGTCATCCTGCGCGCAGCGAAGGATCTCAGGGAGAAAAAGCAGAAAAAGATTCTTCGCCTGACGGCGCAGAATGACAATCAGATGCTACATTCTAACATCTAACGAAAATATACACGAGGTACTCTATGCAGAACAAAGAAAACATTCGCAACTTTTCTATCATCGCACACATTGACCACGGCAAAAGCACGCTTGCCGACCGCCTTTTAGAACTGACGGATGCAGTGATGAAGCGCGATATGGAAGAACAACTGCTCGACAATATGGATTTGGAGCGCGAGCGCGGCATCACCATCAAGGCGCACGCCGTCAAACTCGATTACAAGGCAAAAGACGGCAATACATATGCCTTGAATTTGATTGACACCCCTGGTCATGTGGACTTTAACTACGAGGTTTCGCGCAGTCTTGCCGCGTGCGAGGGCGCTGTTTTGATTGTGGACGCATCCCAAGGCATTGAGGCGCAAACGCTTGCCAACACCTATTTGGCACTCGATCACGATTTGGAAATTGTGCCCGTGATCAACAAAATCGACCTGCCCGCCGCTGACCCCGAGCGCGTTGCCGCCGAAGTGGAGGATGTCATAGGGCTTCCCTGTATGGAAGCACCGCGTGTGTCCGCCAAAACGGGCGAAAATGTCGAACAGGTGCTCGAAGAAATCGTGCATTTGATTCCGCCGCCCGAAAATCATGATGATAAGCCGCTGCGTGCGCTGATTTTTGATTCGATTTATGACAGCTACCGCGGGGTTATCGTCTATGTCCGCGTGATGGACGGCTCGATAAAACCCGGCGATACGATGCGTATGATGGCGACGGGCGCGGAGTTTACCGTGGTAGAAACGGGGTATATGCGTGCCACATCCTTAGAGCCGACGAAAGGGCTTTCTTCGGGCGAGGTCGGCTATATCACCGCGTCGATTAAAACCGTGTCCGACGCACGCGTCGGCGATACCGTTACTTTGGCGAATGCCCCTGCCGCCGAGGCTTTGCCGGGGTATCGCAAGGTCAATCCCATGGTGTTCTGCGGCGTGTACCCCGCGGACGGCGCGGACTATGAAAATTTAAGAGAAGCGCTCGAAAAATTGCAGTTAAACGATGCCGCGCTCTCCTTCGAACCCGAAACTTCGGGGGCTTTGGGCTTCGGCTTCCGCTGCGGATTTTTGGGGCTTTTGCACCTTGAAATTATCCAAGAACGCTTGGAACGCGAATACGATTTGGATTTGGTGACCACCATTCCGAGCGTCGTTTACAAAATCCATTTGACGGACAAATCCGTGGTCGAAATCGACAACCCCTGTAATTACCCCGACCCCGCGACGATTGAGTATGCCGAGGAGCCCGTGGTAGAGGCGCACATCTATTCGCCGCCCGAATATGTGGGGCAGATTATGGATTTGTGCCAAGACCGCCGCGGTGTATATAAGGAAATGACCTATCTCGCCGCCGACCGTGTGGACATCAAATATATGTTGCCGCTTAACGAAATTATTTACGATTTCTTTGATGTTTTAAAATCCCGCACGCGCGGGTATGCGTCCTTTGACTATGAAATCAAGGATTACGAGCGCTCGCAGCTGGTCAAACTCGATGTACTCCTGAACGGCGACACAATAGACGCGCTTTCATTTATCATTCACACGGACAAAGCCTACCCCCGCGCACGCAAAATCGCCGAAAAACTCAAAGAGAATATCCCGCGGCAGATGTTTGAAATTCCGATTCAAATTGCCGTCGGCGGCAAGGTAATCGCCCGCGAAACCGTCAAGGCGATGCGCAAAGATGTGCTTGCGAAGTGCTACGGCGGCGATATTACGCGCAAAAAGAAACTTTTGGAAAAACAAAAGGAAGGAAAAAAGCGTATGCGCCGGTTCGGGACGGTCGAAGTCCCGCAGGAGGCGTTTATGGCGGTGCTGAAATTAGATGAATAACCGTGAAAACATATTGGAAAAACTGAAAACCTTGGAAATCCCCTATGCACTTGTCGAGCACGCACCCGCGTTTACCATGGACGAGTACAACGCGCTTGGGTTTAACCCGAATGATGAGATTTGCAAAAATCTGTTTTTGCGCGATTACAAGGGCGCGCGGCATATGCTCGTGGTGTTACAAGGGAGTAAACACGCCGATTTGGGGCTGATTCGAGACGAGGTCGAGTCCTCCAAACTGAGTTTTGCCTCAGACGAGCGGTTGGCAAAATACCTCGATGTCAAAAAAGGCTCGGTGTCGCCCTTGGGGCTTATCAACGACACAACGGGCGCGGTCGAGGTCTATTTTGACGAGGATTTAAAAGACGCCGCGCGGTTGGGCTTTCACCCGAATGACAATACCGCAACGGTGTTTCTGTCTTTTCAAGATGTGCAGAAATACATAGAAAGCACGGGGCATACCGTGCGCTTTATTCAAGTATGAATACGATAGGCTTGTATTTGCACATCCCGTTTTGCCGTTCCAAATGTCCGTACTGCGACTTTTATTCGTTTCGCGGCAGTGCGGCGGAAATGGACGATTACTGTGCGGCTTTACAGCAACGCATTTCGGAAAGTACCGCGGCCTTACAATGTAAAACAGATACGCTTTACATCGGAGGCGGCACACCGTCTGCCCTCGGTGCCCGGCGGTTAAAAAACCTTGTAAATCAAGCAAAACAGGACTTTTTGACCGAGGAAGCGGAAGTGACGGTGGAGTGCAATCCGTATAAATTGTCACCTGATTTTTTTAAGGTGCTTGCCGCAGTCGGCGTTAATCGTATTTCTATCGGCTTACAGTCCGCCGTCGATACGGAACGGCGCGCTTTGGGCAGGCTTTCCGACCGTCAAACGGTTGAAGCGGCGGTGAGAGCGGCGCAAACGGCGGGGATACACAATATTTCGCTTGATGTGATGCTCGGCGTGCCCGACCAAACCGAAAAAAGCCTTGCGGAGACTTTGGATTTTTGTTTGTCGCTCGGCGTGCCGCACATCAGCGCCTATATTTTAAAGTTAGAAGAAAACACGCCGTTTTGGCGCCGCCGCGAACAGTACCATTTCCCCGACGATGACAAAACCGCCGATTTGTATTTGCAGCTGTGCGAAACGCTTAAAAACGGCGGCAGAATGCAGTACGAAATCTCGAATTTTGCAAAATCCGGCTTTGAAAGCCGCCATAATTTAAAATATTGGCATTGTGAAGAATATTTGGGGTTAGGCCCTGCGGCACATTCCTTTTTAAACGGGAAACGGTTTTATTTCCCACGCGATTTTGAAGCGTTTTTAAAGGGAAGTGCACCCGTGCCCGACGGGAACGGCGGCGATTTTACCGAATATGCCATGCTTGCTTTGCGTCTGACAGAGGGCTTGCGCGAAAGCAAAGTGCAAGCGCGGTTTGGATATAAAATCCCCGACGAAATGCGCGAAAAAGCGCAAATCTTTGTGCAGGGCGGTTATATGACCGCGGACGAAGAACGCATCGCCCTGACCCGAAACGGCTTTTTGCTGTCCAATACCATCTTGGCGGAAATACTGTAAATTGGGGGTTGTCTTTCCAACCGTAGGGGCGGGTTTCCACGCCCGCCCGTCGATTTTGATGTGATTTGCCCCTCCGTCACGCGCTTTGCGCGTGCCACCTCCCCCCTCAAACTCCGCGGCGGGGGCAAAATTCTCCGAATTCGGGCACCCTTTTGTCTGCTTCGCAGACATTTCCCCTATCAGGGGAATCACCCCGCCCTACCGTACAAATTACTCCCACAAATACCGATTTGTCATCCTGAGCGTAGCGAAGGATCTCCAATAGAACAAAATAAAAAGATCCGATATGAGATTCTTCGGCAAATGCCGCAGAATGACAAATACGCGATTTTTGAATCGTTCCCGATTCCAAAACCCAAAAAGCAGAAATTGTAATGTCCCGACTTTTAAAAATTTTCGCGGCGATTTTGGCGTTCTCCATTTACGCCCCGTCGGATGCGAAAACGCAGATGGCAAAGCCGAGGTGCAAAATACGGGAATGGGCTTACAGGTTGCGGTGTATGAAACTGAATTGGTGGTGCGTGTACGCAATTTTGTCGCACACGAATGGACGACGTACGAATATCACTTTTCGCTGTAAAACGGATTTGCATTTCTTTTCGCTTTGTGCTATACTATTTAACCTTGCAATATATCAAAACGAAAGAGGGTGGCGCGAATGCCGATTAAAATTGACGACCAACTGCCGGCGCATCACAGCTTGGAGCTCGAAAATATTTTCGTCATGACCAACGACCGCGCAAGCAAGCAGGACATTCGCCCCTTAAAAATTATCATTTTAAACTTAATGCCGACCAAAATCGAAACCGAAACGCAGATTTTGCGGCTGTTGTCGAATACGCCGTTGCAGGTCGAAATCGAACTGTTACAGGTGAAAACACATACGGCCAAAAACACCTCGCAGGCGCATATGTTGCAGTTTTACAAAACGCTTGATGATGTCCGCGGTCAAAAATTCGACGGCTTGATTGTCACGGGTGCGCCTGTGGAACTGCTCGATTTTGAAGAGGTGGATTATTGGGACGAACTGTGCGCGATCTTCGATTGGGCGCAAACTCATGTCTATTCCACATTTAATATTTGTTGGGGCGCGCAGGCGGCGCTGTATTACAAATACGGCGTGCCGAAGCACCTGCTGCCCGAAAAGATGTTCGGCGTGTTCAAACACCGTCCGCTGGATTTGTATCATCCGCTGTTACGCGGCTTTTCCGATGTGTTTTATGTGCCGCACTCGCGCCACACCGAAACGCGCAAAGAGGATATTGCGCAGGTGAAGGATTTGCAGCTTTTGTCCTATTCCGACAAAGCGGGCGTGCATTTGGTGTCGGATATGGCGTGCCGCAATTTTTATTGCACGGGGCACTGTGAGTATGACAGCGATACCTTGGCGCGCGAGTATTTCCGCGATTTGCAAAAGGGTTTAGACATTAAAATGCCCGAAAACTATTTCCCCGACAACGACCCCAAAAAAACGCCGCTGATTACCTGGCGCGGGGCGGGGAGTTTGCTGTTCCAAAATTGGCTCAATTACTTCGTCTATCAGCGCACGCCGTATGAATTGGGTCGACTCCCTCACAGTGTGAGGGAGATGTCGCGAAGCGACAGAGGGAGACCGCCGCCGTCAGCGGGTGGCACGCGCAAAGCGCGTGACGGAGGGAGTTTGTAGAGATTTTCTTTCATTTCCTGAAAGCGAGAGGGAGAAAAACAGTCGTAGGGGGCGACGACTCGGCGCCCCGTTGTAGGGGCGGGTTTCCACACCCGCAGGGCGGGGTGATTCCCCTGTTAGGGGAAATGTCTGTTATAATAAAGTAGGGCGGGGGCTTGCTCCCGCCGCAAAGTGCCCGAATTCGGAGAATTTTGCCCCCGCCGTAGGGTTTGATGTGAATTGGCGGCGGGGGCAAGCCCCCGCCCTACCGTATAAATACAAACATAAATAAAAATTAAAATCACAATCCAAAAATATTTTCGGATTGTGATTTTTGCTTTTTCCCTATACCCTTATATCTTTTACTTCAAAAACAATTCCCGCAAAACCGTCCCCGCCTCGGTCACATTGTACCCGCCGGGGGAATTTTTAAAGTTCTTCAAATTCTGCCACCGTGCACAGTAATTTTCGATTTGTTCCTCGGTCATCGAAATGCCCGAAAGGTCCGTCAGCGTCAAAATGACCTTTTCAAATTCGGGAAAATTCGTGCCGAGCATCGAAAAGAATTCCATGGAGAGCGCGTTTTTAAATTCCATGCCGCGTTTTACATAACTTGGCATAAACGCCGCGCACGCCCTACCGTGGGGGAGCGCGAAATCTTCGGTGAGCGCATACCCCATACCGTGCGGAAAGCCTGCGCCGCAAATGTTTAATTCCATCCCCGCATATAATGCGGCGTAATACAGTTCGTCGCGCGCGTCCGCACAGGGCAGTTCTCCTGTTGCGTAAAAGGTTTTCAAGTGCTTCCACAAAACGGGGATTGCCTTTTCCCCGAACAGCCGCGCCATATCGTCAAAACGGTTGGAAAACCACCCTTCTACCGCGTGCGCAAACGCGTCGAGCGCGGTGGAAACCGTCACGGCGTAGGGAACGGAATAGGTGTATTTGGGGTCGGCAAACGCAACCTTTGCATAAAAATCCTTGCCGCTGACGCTTTGCTTTCTGCCGTTTTCGCGGGTTAAAACCGAAACGCCCGTGACCTCGCTCCCCGTGCCCGCCGTGGTGCCGACCAATACAAGGGGCAACGGCTCAAACATATAATCGTAATCATAAATGCCCTCGGCGGAAAGCGTTTTGTTGGCGGCATATACCGCAATCGCTTTGGCGGAGTCCAGCGCCGACCCGCCGCCGATACCGACGATGTATTCCACCTCGAAATCGCGTGCCAACTGCCCCGCGCGGTGGCAATCCGCCGCGGTGGGATTGGGTTTGACTTCATCAAACACTGTCATTGCAATCCCGTTTTGCGAAAGGACAGTTTGCACATCGTCAAGCGCGCCGCTTGTTTTGGCGGAACTGCCGCCGGTTACAACCAAGCATTTTTTGCCGAATTGCGTAAATACTTCGGGGTGCTGTGTTACGGCGTTTCTGCCGCCCAACACACGCACCGGCATATAAAAATTAAAATCCATGTATTTTCACCTCTACAAATCCATTGTAACAGCAAGTACGCAAAAAATGCAATAGAATCTTGTCAGATTTTTGCAAAATTTTCGCTTTTACCACAAGATATTGATATTTTTTAAACAATTCTTGCAGTAAACGCCGTTTTATAGTATAGTTATACTATATAAAATTTTTCAAAGGGATTGAAAACAGCAGGCGGCGAAAGCAGATGCAAAAATACAGGAAAATTTTATATGGTTTTGCCGTCCTCGCGGCGCTCTTGTTGCTGTTTGGCGGCTGTGCGGCAGAGGGGCGTTCTCCCGTGCAGAAAAGTGCGGTTTCCATGGGCTCTGTGGTTACGGTAAAACTCTACGGTGTAAATGCAACGGACAGCGCGGTTTTGGCGGACGAGGTGCTCGGCGCGATTGCGGATTTGGATACACAGGTGATTTCCAAAAACGCGAAAACTTCGGAACTTGCCAATTTAAACAACGCAGAAAATCCCGAAATTTTGACAAAAGTCAGCGCCGAACTGTTTTCCGCCTTGCGGGAGACGAAAGAGATTTACAGCCGCTCCGAAGGGAAAGCCGCACTTGCAAGCGGCACCTTAACAGAACGTTGGGGCTTAGATACCGAAGATTTTCATGTGCCGTCCGCGGCAGAAATTGAAGCGGCAAAGCCTTTGTGCACGGACGAAACCGTCCTTTTCACCGAGGACGGCTGTGTCGCGTTTCAAAAAGGGCAAAAATTAAACCTCGGCTCGGTGGGCAAGGGGCTTGCGTGTGACAAGGCGGTGCAAATGATTGCGGAAAGCGGCTTACTGCCCGAAAACGGCGGCGCGCTGGTGTCCGTCGGCGGCAGTTTGGCACTGGTCGGCAGTCCGAAAGACGGCGCGCCGTTTACCGTCGGCGTGCGCGACCCGAAAGGCTCGGAAAACGCATATTTTGCGACGCTTTCCCTGTACGGCGGTTTTGTTTCGACCTCGGGCAGTTATGAAAAGAAATTCGAGCAGGACGGCAAAACCTATCACCATTTGCTCGATTTAACCACAGGCTATCCCGCCGAAACCGACCTTTGCGCCGTGACCGTCACGGCAAATACGGGATTGCAAAGCGATGCGCTTTCCACCCTTTGCTTTTTGCTTGGTGAGGAAAAATCCCTGCCGATTTTACAAGAATACGGCGCCGAGGCGATATTTGTATACACCGACAAAACCGTGCATATGACAGACGGCATTGCGCCTGCTGTGCAAATTACGGACGGTACGTATAAGGCGGAGACAGTATGACGAAAAAATGGATTTCCCGCGTAGATGTGATTGTACTTGCCGTTTTATTGCTTGTCGGTCTTGGCTTATGGATTTTGCCGCGCGTTTTACCGCAAAGTGATACGCTGATTGCCGAAGTGACCGTGGGCGGCGAAACGGTATTGGAATTAGACTTGCAAACGGCGACAGACCGTGAGACCTATCCCTTGGAAAACGGCGTTGTGTTGGTCGCCGAACATCATACCGTCGCGGTTTTGTCGGCGGACTGCCCCGACAAAGTATGTGTAAATACAGGCGCACTTTCCCGTGCAGGGGAGGTGGCGGCGTGCGTGCCGACGGGTACGGTGGTTACCGTGAAAGGAGAAAGCCGTGTTTCTCTTGACGGCATCACCTATTAGTATGAAACAGAAAACTTACAAAATCGCCCTGATGGGATTGCTTGCGGCAACGGCGATGGTGCTTTCCTATTTGGAAAGTATGTTGCCGACCGCGTTCTTGCCGCCCGGAGCAAAGCCGGGATTTTCCAATCTTGCCAATATGTTTGCCGCGGCAGTTTTAGGCTTGCCGTCCGCGCTTACGATTGCCGTGTTAAAGGCGTGCTTTGCGGGGCTCATGCGCGGCGGAACATCGTTTTTTATGAGCCTTTGCGGCGGGGTATTGAGTACCTTTGTGATGTGGCTTCTCTTAAACAAAGGTGAAAAACTCGGCAGTGTCGGCGTGGGCGTTTTGAGCGCCGTTTGCCACAATGCGGGGCAGTTGGCAGTTGCCGCCGTGCTGGTTGGCAACGCGTCCGTACTCGGCTATGCGCCGATTTTGCTGTTGTGCGCGCTCATCGCGGGCACACTCACAGGGCTTGTTTTTCGGGCAGTTTTGCCCGCTTTACAAAAGGCAACAAAATCATTTTTACAAACACCGAAAGGAAAGGAGTAACGCTATGCACTCTGAAATGATAAAGCCGAAGAAAAAAGTGCGCGGCGGCGTGGCGGTTTCACACGAAAAGCATACCAAAGATATGCCCGTGAAGCGTTTGCCCGCACCCGAAACGGTGACACTGCCGATGCGCCAACATATCGGCGCACCTTGCACCCCGACGGTCAAGGTCGGCGATACCGTGAAAATCGGGCAGGTCATAGGTGACAGCGACCAATATGTCAGCGCTCCCGTGCACGCAACGGTTTCGGGAAAGGTGACCGCTGTAAAGGAGGTCAAACTTGCCTCAGGGCTTGTCTCGCAGGCGGTGATCATTGAAAATGACGGGGAGTTAACCGAAGCGGAGTTTACACCGCCTTGCATCGACACCAAGGCGGATTTTGTGAAAGCTGTGCGCGCTTCGGGGCTTGTGGGCCTCGGCGGTGCGGGTTTCCCGACGCATGTGAAACTCAATGTCCCCGCAGACAAAACGGTGGACACCCTGATTATCAACGCGGCGGAATGTGAGCCGTACATCACTGTAGACTACCGAGAATGTATTGACAATTCGTGGGATGTGTTTAACGGTGTGCATCTGTTAAAGGATATGCTCGGCGTGAAGCGTGTGGTGATTGCGGTGGAGGACAATAAGCCCGAAGCCATCAAAATCCTCGAACGCATTGCCGAAAAAGAGGACGATGACGACAAAATCAAGGTCATGCCGTTAAAATCAAAATACCCCCAAGGCGCCGAAAAAATGATGGTACTTTCCGCCACGGGCAGAAAGGTGCCGCCTGGGGCGTTGCCTGCCGATGTCGGCTGTGTGGTGATGAATGTCGCGTCTGTGGCGTTTATTTCGAGATACTGCAAAACCGGCAAGCCGCTGGTCAGCCGTTCCTTAACGGTGGACGGCTCGGCGATTGTCCAGCCGCAAAATATCCGTGTGCCGATCGGTACGGAAATTGATTATATTTTGAAAGCCTGCGGCGGTTTCCGCGAAGCGCCCGAAAAAATCGTCTGCGGCGGGCCGATGATGGGGATGGCGATTGTCGATACGCATCACCCGATTTTAAAAAGCAATAACGCATTGCTCGCGTTTACCAAAAACGATATGAGTTTAAAAACCGAAACGGATTGTATTCGCTGCGGGCGCTGTGCAAAGGCGTGTCCGCTGTCGTTAATGCCGACGCTCATTCACCGTTTCGCCGTGGCGCGTGACGCGAAGAAGTTGGAGCACGCAGGTGCAATGGTTTGTATGGAGTGCGGCTCGTGCGCGTATTCCTGCCCCGCGGGCAAACCCTTGGTGCAGTATATGCGCCACGCAAAAGCCGTTTTGAGAGAGGAGGCGCAGAAGAAATGAGCGATACCACCATTCAAAAAATGCTGACGGTCAGCGCGTCGCCCCATAAGCGGACGGCAGACACCACCCGCGGCATTATGCTCGATGTGATCATTGCCATGGTGCCCACGCTTATCGTGTCCGTATTTCTGTTCGGGCCGCGCACATTGCTTGTAACGGCAGTCAGCGTCATTTTCTGTGTGCTGTTTGAATTTCTTGCGCGCAAAGTGATGAAACGCCCGAATACAATCGGCGATTTAAGCGCCGTGGTTACGGGGATGCTCCTCGCGTTCAATCTGCCCTCTACCATGCCGTTGTGGATGGTCATTATCGGCGATGCAGTGGCGATTCTTGTTGTCAAGCAGTTTTTCGGCGGCATCGGGCAAAACTTCGTAAATCCCGCTTTGGTCGGGCGTATTGTGCTGATGGCGTCGTTCCCCGTGGCGATTTCGGATTACCCCGCGCCGTTCGCATGGAAACTCGGCGCGGTGGACGCGGTAACCTCCGCTACGCCGCTTTCGCAGTTTGCGGGGATATACGGTGCGGAAAATATGAAAACCGCCATTAACGGGAGCGACTTGCCCACGCTTTACAATATGTTCCTCGGCGTGCGCGGCGGGTGCTTGGGTGAAACCTGTGCGGCGGCGCTGTTGCTCGGCTTTTTGTACTTATTGGTGCGCCGCGTAATTTCGCCTGCCATTCCGCTGACCTATGTCGGCACGGTGGCGGTGATTATGCTGCTCGCGGGCAAGGGCAACCTGACCTTTGTCGCGTACCAAATTCTTGCGGGCGGGTTGTTGCTCGGTGCAATCTTTATGGCGACCGATTACACCACTTCGCCTGTGAGTTTCAAAGGCAAAATCCTTTATGCTGTCGGGTGCGGCGTGATTACAGCGCTGATTCGTATTTTCGGCTCCCTGCCCGAGGGCGTTTCGTTCTCGATAATTCTCATGAACATTTTGGTGCCGCATATTGAGCATTTGACTACGCCCAAACCGTTCGGCACTTTAAAAGAAAAGAAAAACAAGAAACAGGAGGCGGCACAATGAAAAATGCAAAAGAAATTATAATTCCTGCCGTTTCCCTTTTGCTGATATGCGTGGTTGTCACGGCGCTTTTGGGGCTAACCAACAGCGTGACCGCCCCGCAGATTGAAAAATTGGCGCTCGAAACGCAAGAGGCGGCGAAAAAAGAAGTCTTGGCAGATGCGGCATCTTTTTCCGAAGAAAAGCAAACCGAAAAAGACGGCGAAACCTATCCGTATTTTGAAGGGCTTTCCGACAGCGGCGAGACGGTTGGCTATGTATTTCAAACCGCCGCCAAAGGCTACGGCGGCGATATTTCCGTGATGGTCGGTATTTATACCGACGGCACGGTCGCGGGCGTCAGCATTTTGTCCATCAGCGAAACCGCAGGTCTCGGCATGAATGCGAAAAACGAGAGTTTCTTAAATCAGTTTCTCGGGAAATCCGGTACAATCGGCGTGCAGAAAAACGGTGCGTCCGATACGGAAATTCAAGCGCTGACAGGCGCGACGATTACCTCAAAAGCAATGGCGAGCGCCGTCAATCAGGCGCTGGCGCTGTATGAAACGGTAGGGGGTGCACAGAATGGCTGAGAAAAAATCTTTGGGGCATGAATTTACCAAAGGGCTTGTGAAAGAAAACCCCGTGTTGCGGCTGGTGCTCGGTACCTGCCCGACGCTTGCGACCACCACATCACTGGAAAGTGCCATCGGTATGGGGCTTTCGGCGGCGCTGGTTTTGGTTTGCTCGAATATCGTGATTTCGGCACTGCGCAAGGTCATTCCGCAAAAGGTGCGTATTCCCTGTTATATCGTGGTGATTGCGGGCTTTGTGACGATTGTGCAAATGCTTGTCAAAGCCTTTTTGCCTGCGCTTGACCAACAACTCGGCGTGTATTTGCCGCTGATTGTCGTCAACTGCATCATTTTGGGACGCGCCGAAGCCTTTGCGGGCAAAAACGGCGTCGTCGCCTCGGCACTTGACGGTCTCGGCATGGGCGTCGGCTTTACGGCGGCGTTGGTGATTATGGGCGGCGTGCGCGAACTTTTGGGCGCGGGTACGCTTCTCGGTTTCCAAGTGCTCCCCGAGAGCATCGCTCCGATGACCATTTTCGTGTTGGCACCCGGCGGCTTCTTCGTGTTCGGTATTTTAATGGCGTGCGCCAATAAATTGGCAGAGCGCAAGGGCAAACCGAAAGCCACGCTCGGCTGTGCGGGTTGTCCGCTTTCCGAAACTTGTACCGTTGCGGAAAAAGCGGCGTGTGAGAAAGAAAAGGAGGCAGTGACGAAATGAAAATCTTCTTTTCTATTTTATTGACCGCCATTTTAACCAACAACTATATTTTGTCGAAATTCCTCGGCATTTGCCCGTTTTTGGGCGTTTCCAAAAAACTCAATACGGCGGTCGGTATGAGCGCGGCGGTCATATTTGTCATGTTGCTCGCCACCGCGGTTACCTATCCGCTGAACACCTTTTTAGACAATCACAATCTCGGCTATTTACAGACGATTGTGTTCATTCTCGTGATTGCGGCGCTTGTGCAGTTGGTTGAAATCGTTCTGCGCAAATACATTCCCGCACTTTACAATGCGCTCGGGATTTATCTGCCGCTGATTACCACCAACTGTGCGGTACTCGGCGTGACCATTCTGAATATCGACAGCGGCTACACTTTCTGGGAGTCTATGGTCAATTCACTCGGTGCAGGCGTCGGTTTCCTGGTCGCCATGGTGATGTTCGCGGGCGTGCGTGAGCGTTTGGAATCCTGCAATGTGCCGAAGTTTTTGGAGGGCTTACCGATTACCTTGGTGGCGGCGAGTCTTGTTTCCCTTTCGTTTTTAGGCTTTACGGGTATGGTTGAAGGTATGTTCGCATAAAGGAGGCAAAGCGATGAATGCAATAGTATTGGCGGTACTGCTGGTCGGCGGTATCGGGCTTATCGCCGGCGTCGGTTTGGCGGTTGCCTCTATCGTGATGGCGGTGCCGAAAGACGAAACTGCCGAGGCAATTCGAGAATGCTTGCCCGGTGCAAACTGCGGCGCGTGCGGCTTTTCGGGCTGTGACGGGTACGCGGCGGCGCTGTCCAAAGGCGAAGCCAAAGAGACCAATCTGTGCGCGCCCGGCGGCAATGAAACCGCAAAGGCCGTGGCGCAAATTCTCGGCGTCAGCGCGGGGGATATTCAGCCGATGGCGGCGCTGGTGCACTGTAACGGCGTGTGTGAAAATTCCAAACAGAAACTGCAATACAGCGGCGTGCAAAGTTGTGTGATGGCAACGCAGTTGTTCGGCGGGCAAAAGGAATGTGTATACGGGTGCCTCGGCTACGGCGACTGTGTCAATGCCTGCCCGTATGACGCCATTCGTATTTGCGACGGCGTGGCGCGCGTTGATCCGCTTAAATGCAAGGCGTGCAAAAAGTGCATTGCCACTTGCCCGAAGCAACTGATTGAACTTGTCCCGCTGTATGAGACCAAAGCGGCGGTACTTTGCAAAAACCATAATAAAGGCGCATTCACGCGTAAAGAATGCACGGTCGGCTGTATCGGCTGTATGAAATGCCAAAAGGTTTGTGAGAGTGACGCTGTTAAAGTCACCAATAACACTGCACATGTGGATTACGAAAAGTGCATCGGCTGCGGCAAATGTGCCGAAAATTGCCCTGTGGGTGCCATTCATATGCTCACCTTGGGCGGCAAAACCTCGGAATAAAACAAAAAGACGAACCGCGAGTGGAAACCCACCCGCGGTTCTTTGTGTGACGATTAGCAGCAGCCGCAGCCACAGTCACAATCTCTGTCACGATCACGGTCATGTCTGCAACCACAGCCGCAGCCACTATCCGAAAGCAGGATA
>SFIQ01000040.1 GCA_004555265.1 Ruminococcus sp. | reverse complement strand
GAGATTTTTTCATTTCTCTCCCTCCGGCTTTTGCCTGCGGCAAAAGCCACCTCCCTCTAAGAGGGAGGGGATACGGGGCGCCGAGTCGTCGCCCCCTACGCACGCATTGTTTTTCGTGCGTAGGGAACGGTCTTGACCGTTCCGCAAAATTACATCAAAATCTACGGGCGATTCGTGAATCGCCCCTACGGTTGGATAGAAAAATACCAATTTGTCATCCTGAGCGAAGCGAAGAATCTCCAATAGCGCAAAATAGAAATATACGAAACGAGATTCTTCGCCTAACGGCTCAGAATGACAAACGGGCGATTCGTGAATCGCCCCTACAACCCGTAGGGGACGGTCTTGACCGTTCTGTAAAATATATCAAATTACGCGGGCGAACACAGTTCGCCCCTACGAGCCGAGAACAACCGAAGATGCGTTCTGCAAAATTACATCAAAATCGACGGGCGGGCATGGAAACCCGCCCCTACAACGGGGCGCCGAGTCGTCGCCCCCTACGCACGCATTACAGTTTGCCCGTTTTATCCCCATAACCACCAATTTGTCATCCTGAGCGAAGCGAAGGATCTCCAATAGCGCAAAATAGAAATATACGAAACGAGATTCTTCGCCTAACGGCTCAGAATGACAAGCGGGCGATTCGTGAATCGCCCCTACAACCCGTAGGGAACGGTCTTGACCGTTCCGTAAAATTATATCAAATAACGCGGGCGAACACAGTTCGCCCCTACGGTTTGTTATACAACCCCCAATTTGTCCTTCTGCGGCGAAACCCGAAAATTTTGCCTTCCCATATTTTCTTTTGCGGTGGAGGATTCTTCTCTGCATGCAAAAACACCGAAAAATTTCTACGCACAAAATCTTGTTCTTTCAAAATAACACGCCACAACCTGTGGCGTGACAGATTTTGCAGGCGGAAAAAACCGACCGAAAAATCACAAAAACATTGACAAAGCGTGCAAAATTAGTATATAATGTCTACTCGCAGATTTATTTTCAACAGGAACGGAGGATGAATTCGATGAAAAGAACCTACCAGCCGAAAAAGCGTCATCGCAAAATGGAACACGGCTTCCGTAAAAGAATGGCTACCAGAAACGGCAGAAAAGTTCTCGCCCGCCGCAGAAGCAAGGGCAGAAAGCAGCTTTCTTACTAAGCAAAGTCAGGCGGCGCTGTTTTGAAAAATACGGTCACTTTAAACCGAAACGGGGATTTTTTGCGGCTGTATCACCGCGGCAAATCCTATACAAATCCTGCACTGGTTGTTTATGTTCAAAAAAACCGTGCGGGAATTTGTCGTATCGGCATAACCGTCAGCAAAAAACTCGGCAACGCCGTTTGCCGCAATCGCTGTAAGCGCGTCATTCGCGCCGCATACGCGGCATTGGAGCCGTCTGTTCGCGGCAATTACGATTTTGTGTTCGTCGCGCGAAGCAAAACCAAAGATTTAAAGAGCACCGAAATACAATGCATTATGCAAAAACTACTTCAAAAAGCGGGTGCCATTGAAAGATGAAACAATTTGCGATAAAGTGTATCCGATTTTATCAGCGAAAAATTTCTCCGCTTTTTCCGCCGCGGTGCCGATATTACCCAACCTGCTCGCAGTATATGCTGACGGCAGTTGAACGGTTTGGGCTTCTGAGAGGCGGTTTACTGGGAACATGGCGACTGTTGCGGTGCAATCCGCTTTGGCCGGGCGGCTATGACCCGGTCCCCGAAAAAAGAGACAAAAACCACACAGAACAAGGCAAATAAGCTTTGGTTCGGAGGAAATACATGGCAAGACTGTATGAAAGTTCTACGCAATGACGGGCAACTACCTGCTCTCGATTTTCTGCTTGACCGTCATTGTGCGCCTTTGCCTTTTGCCCTCGGCAATCAGCCAGCAAAAAGGAATGGCAAAGCAAGCAAGACTGCAACCGAAATTACGCCGCATTCAAAAGAAATACGAAGGCAATCAGCAAAAAATTCAAGAGGAAACCCAGGCGCTCTATCAGCGGGAGGGCACTTCCGCGATGACCTCGGGCTGTTTGCCTACGCTTATACAGCTCCCGATTATGATTGGGCTTTTCCAAGTGAACTACCACCCGTTTTCGATGGTGTTGCGTTTGCAATTCCTACCGTATGGAACTGTATGCGTTAGAGCATTTTTCAGAGATGGACAAATCCTCTATTGCCGGTCTGACAGAAGAAATGATTACAAAAATTCAAGTGTTTTTTGACCATTTCTCCCTGCTCGGCATGGATTTATCGGTTACGCCGAGTTTCAAAGATCCAAGTAAATATTGGATTGTACCGATTGTTTCGGGGCTTATCGCGCTCGGGATGAGCCTGTACTCCCAATATCGGCAGAAAAAAACCAACCCCGAAATGGCGAAAAACCCGATGATGGGCTGTATGACGCTGTATATGCCGATTATGCAAATTGTGTTCGGTTTTATGTTCCCGATAAGCGTCGGGATTTACACGATTATGTCCGTCGGTATTTCGTTTATCCAAATGGTGATTTTAAACCACATCTATGCGCCGAAAAAAGTGCTTGCGCGTATGATGGTGGAGGAAACCGTCTACCGTCGGTCCAAAGAGGAAAACACCAAAAAGATTAAGGAAATGAAAGACGCAGCCGACAAATAAGGAGATTTTTTCAATGACGAAAGAAGTAATTAAGTCCGCTTCCACCATTGAGGAAGCCAAAGCCGCGGCAATGCTGGAACTGGGGCTTACCGAGGACGACGATTTTCACTATGAAGTGTTAAAAATGCCGACGAAAAAGATTTTGGGGCTGTTCGGCGGTTCGCCTGCCGAAGTCAAGGTGTCGGTAGAGGTGCCCGACGCACCCGCAAAGAAAGAAAAGGCGAAAAAAGAGCAAAAGTCTGCCCCGAAAGCGGAGAAATCCGCCCCGAAAAAAGAAAATAAGCCGAAAGCGGAGAAATCCGCCGAAGCGAAAACGGTGGAAAAACCCGATTTTAAGCCGTCCGACGCGCACGAAGAAACCGCGCAGTACATTGCGTCCGTGGTGAAAGGCTTGGGGCTTGCAGACTGCAAAATTCAGGCGTACGAAGCAGAGGACGAGGTTCTCTTTGAACTTGACTGCGGCGAGGATTACGGAATTGTCATCGGCCGCCGCGGCGAAACGCTCGACGCCATTCAGTACCTTGCGAGAATGGTTGAAAATAAAGGCCATCAGGGCTATCGGCGCGTGTCCATCAATGTCGGCAATTACCGCGAAAAACGCGAGGCCGCTTTGATTGCGCTTGCGAAAAAGGATGCCGCACGCGCCCTTCGCACCGGCAGAAGCGTGCATTTAGAGCCGATGAATCCCTATGAGCGCAGAATTATTCACACCGCGATTCAGGGGATTGAGGGCGTGACCTCGTATTCCACCGGTGTGGATTTGGATCGCCGCGTGATTATCGCACCCGAAAATGCACCGAGAAATCCAAAAGGCGACAAGGGCGACTATCGCAGAAATGACCGCCGCGACCGCCGTGACCGTCACGACAGACCGAAACGCGAGCCGTATGTGCCCGAAATCGCGGCAGACCGTGAAAAGCACAGCGACGCCGCAGGCGTTTCGCGCTACGGCAAAATCGAAGTCAAAAAGGACGCAGAACCGACCGAAGAATAAAGGCGGGGAAACGGTATGCTGTTTTTCTTGAAAAAAATGGCCTTCCGCTGGGCGGTGGAGAACATCATCGGGCAACGAATTGAAAAAGAAGTTCGCGCCGCGTGGAAAACCCACAAAGCCAAAAAACAGGCGGAAAAACAAGGCACAGCAAATACACAAAGTGCAAACAAACAATAGCGGGCAACAGACGGGGAATCTCCCGAAGCCTTGCCCCGGTATAAACCGTCCTTATGTGAAAGGTAAGGCAGGCGGGGCATCCCCGCCTGCTTTTTTGTCGCAGAGCGACACCGAATCGTAGGTTTACTTGGCAGATACCCTTTCCTTTATCCTCTCGAATGGGAATTGTATAAAATTGGGGGTTTGTCTCTCAAACCGTAGGGGCGATTCACGAATCGCCCGTCGATTTTGATGAGATTTTGCGGAACAACACGGAGGTTGTTCCCTACTCGTAGGGGCGAACTGTGTTCGCCCGCCCCTACGGTTTGTTATACAACCCCCAATTTGTCATCCTGAGCGAAGCGAAGGATCTCCAATAGCGCAAAATAAAAATATACGAAACGAGATTCTTCGCCTAACGGCTCAGAATGACAACAAAAATAAAACTCCTTGATTTGAGGTGAAACCATGTCCACCATTGCAGCAATCGCCACCGGGCAGGCGGCGGGCGGCATCGGCATCGTCCGCATTTCGGGCGAAAATGCCTTGTTTGTAGCCGATAGAATTTTCAAAACCGTATCCGGGTTAAAATTAAATACGCTGAGCGGCTACAAAGCCGCGTTTGGGACGGTCTTTTTGGACGAAAAACCGTTAGATGAAGCGATTGCGACCGTTTTCCGCGCTCCGAAAAGCTACACGGGCGAGGATGTGGTGGAAATTTCGTGCCACGGCGGGTTGTATGTCACGAAACAGGTTTTGCGCGCGGCGCTCCAAAACGGCGCTGTTCCCGCCGAGGCGGGGGAGTTCACCAAACGCGCATTCTTAAACGGCAAACTTGATTTGGCGAAAGCCGAGGCAGTGATGCAGTTGATTTCCGCGCAGGGCGAGCAGGCGCGCGCGGCGTCCTTTAACACCTTAGAGGGTGCGCTTTCGCGTGAAATCGCCGCGGTTTCGGCTGATTTAAAAACCGTTTCCGCGTCGCTTGCGGCGTGGGTAGACTATCCCGATGAGGAAATCGACGACCTTTCCGACGACGCGATTACTCGGTCGATTGACAAAGCCATTCGCGCCCTCCAAGCCCTGCTTGCGCGCTTTGACAGCGGCAAGGTGATTTTGAACGGCGTGGATACCGCGATTGTCGGCAAGCCGAATGTCGGCAAATCCACCTTAATGAATGTTTTGGTCGGCGCGGAAAAGTCGATTGTCACCGATATTGCGGGCACCACGCGCGACATTGTGGAGGAAACCGTCACGGTCGGCAATGTGGTTTTGCGCCTGTCGGACACGGCGGGCTTGCGCGACACTGCGGATACCGTTGAGCGCATCGGCGTGGAACGCGCCCGCAAAAAAATTGAAAACGCGGCGCTTGTTTTGGCGCTGTTTGACAGTTCCGTCCCGCTAACCGATGCGGATCGCGATCTATTTGCCCTTTGTAAAGGCAAAAAAGCGATTGCCGTGGTCAACAAAACGGATTTGCACGGCGCGTGGGACACCAAGATATTAGACACCGTGTTTAATAAAGTAATTTATATTTCCGCAAAAGAAAATACAGGCGTTGAAAATTTGGAAAAAGCGATTGAAGAAACGCTCGGCACGGCGGATTTTGACCCATCGGCGGCAACGCTGATGAACGAGCGCCAATACGCCTGTTGTTTGGCGGCGCTGGAAAGTCTTTTCGAGGCGAAATCCGCGCAGGACAGCGGTTTGACGCGCGACGCGGTGAATGTGAGCATTGACGCGGCAATAGAAAGTTTAGACATGCTCACGGGCGAAAAAGCCACCGAATCGGTGGTGAACGAGATTTTCTCGCGCTTTTGCGTCGGCAAATAACCGCGTGTGACGCGGTGCAAATCGTAGGTTTACTTGGCAGAGAAGCTTTCTCCAATCCTCTCGAATGTAATTTTGTATAAATTGGGGGTTGTGGGGGTCAAACACATTGTATTTTGTGCGTAGGGGTCGGCGAGATTCCCCTGACAGGGGAAATGTCCGCGAATGCGGACAAAAGGGTGCCCGTTTTCGGAGAAAATCCACGCCCGCCCGTAAATTTCGATATAATTTTGCGGAACGCGTCTTCGGTCGTTCCCTACGGGTTGTAGGGGCGAACTGTGTTCGCCCGCCGTTTTTGCCCCCTCTGACGAGGGGGCTGTCAAATGCAACGCATTTGACTGGGGGAGAGATTTTTTTCGTCTCTCTCCCTCCGTCACGCCTTACGGCGTGCCACCCGCTGACGGCGGCGGTCTCCCTCTGTCGCTTCGCGACATCTCCCTCACACTGTGAGGGAGTCGACCCTCGTCAGAGGGAGGAATAACGGGTCGTCGAGACGCCGACCCCTACGCATGAAATGCATTTTGCCCGTTCCGTTGACACCCCCACAAACCCCAATTTGTCATCCTGCGCGATAGCGAAGGATCTCCAACAGCACAAAATAAAAATATGCGAAACGAGATTCTCGGCTTGCGCCGCAAATAACAATCGGACGGGCGAACGCAGTTTGCCCGCAAACACAACAACATGGACTTTTTACCACAAATCAAATGAGGTATCACTATGGAATACTTTGCAAAACAATATGATGTTGCCGTTATCGGCGCGGGGCACGCGGGCATTGAGGCGGCGCTTGCGGCGGCGCGGCTTGGGTGTTCGGTGATTGTATTCACCATCAACCTCGATTGGGTTGGCAATATGCCGTGCAATCCGTCCATCGGCGGCACGTCCAAAGGCCATTTGGTGCGCGAAATTGATGCGCTCGGCGGCGAAATGGGCAAGGCGGCGGACAAAACCGCCATTCAAACGCGCATGCTCAACCGCGGCAAAGGGCCTGCGGTGCATTCTTTGCGTGCGCAAATTGACCGCCGCGAATACGCCAAAGTGATGAAACACACCCTCGAATTGCAGGAGAATTTAGATATCAAGCAGGCGGAAGTGGTGGATTTGCACCGAAATCCCGACGGACTTTGGCAGTTGACCACCAAATTAGAGGCAATCTATACCGCCAAAACCGTAATCCTTGCCACGGGGACTTTTCTCGGCGGGCGGGTTTACATCGGTGATGTTTCCTATGAAAGCGGGCCGGACGGGATGTTCCCCGCAACCGCGCTTTCCAAATCGCTGTATGCGCTGAAAATTCCGCTGCGCCGCTTTAAAACGGGCACGCCCTCGCGCGTGAATCGCCGCAGTGTGGATTTTTCCGTGCTCGAAGTGCAGGAATGTGATGAAAACACCACGCCCTTTTCCTTCGACAATGACGCGCCCGCGCCCGACCGCGCCGCGTGCTACATTGCCTACACCAACGACGACACCAAACAGGTGATTTTGGATAATATTCAGTATTCGCCCCTATACAGCGGCAAAATCCACGGCGTGGGGCCGCGCTACTGTCCGAGTTTTGAAGACAAAATTATGCGTTTCCCCGAAAAAGAGCGCCACCAACTGTTTATTGAGCCGTGCGGGTTAGACACCGAAGAATTATATTTGCAGGGGATGTCCTCGTCGCTCCCCGAAAGCGTGCAGTTGCAGTTTTTGCGCACGATAAAAGGTTTGGAAAAAGTGGAAGTGATGCGCACCGCCTATGCGATTGAATACGATTGCGTCGACCCGTTGGCATTAAAGCCGTCTTTGGAATTTCTCGATTTGGACGGGCTGTTCGGGGCAGGGCAGTTCAACGGTTCTTCGGGCTATGAAGAGGCGGCGGCGCAGGGGCTCGTTGCGGGCATCAATGCCGCGCGCAAGGTGCAGGGCAAACCTGCGTTTGTACTTGACCGCGCCTCGTCTTATATCGGCACGCTCATAGACGATTTGGTTACAAAAGGGTGTATGGACCCCTACCGTATGATGACCTCGCGCTCGGAATATCGCTTGTTGCTGCGGCAGGACAACGCCGACCTGCGCTTAACGCCGCTTGGGCGCGAAATCGGGTTGGTCTCTGACGAAAAATACGCGCGGTTTTTAGAAAAGAAAGCGCAAATTGAAGCGGAGCGCAAGCGGGTAGAGGAGACCTCGATTTCTTTAACGGACGAACTGCAAGCCTTACTTGTTTCACGTGAAACATCGCCCTTAAAAACGGGCGTGAAACTTGCGGAACTGCTCAAACGCCCGCAGTTGTCTTATGAACTGCTTGCGCCGTTTGACAAAACGCGCCCGGATTTGCCGACAGAAGTCTTTGAACAGGTGGAAATCGAACTGAAATACGAGGGCTATATTCGCCGCCAGCAGGCGCAAATCCACGAAATGCGGCGGCTCGAAAGCAAGCAAATCCCCGCGAATACCGATTACAATACGATTGACGGTCTGCGGCTGGAGGCGCGCGAGAAGTTAAGCAAAATCCGCCCCGAAAATGTCGGGCAGGCTTCACGCATCAGCGGCGTTTCCCCCGCAGACATCTCGGTATTGTTGATTTACCTTGCAAAGGAGGGCGTGTAATGCTCAACCGTGCACTTTTGGAAAAGACGGTGCAGCCGTTCGGCGTGACGGTGGATGATAACGCCTTTGCGCGTTTAGACAAGTACGCCGAATTGCTCGTGGAAACCAACAAGCAATTCAATTTAACGGCGATTACGGAGCCCGACGAAGTGACCGTCAAGCATTTTGCCGACTGCCTTTCGCTGTTCGGCGTTACCGAAATTCCCGAACACGCAAAAATTATGGATGTCGGCACAGGCGCAGGCTTTCCGGGGCTTGTGTTGAAGTTGTATCGCCCCGATTTAGAGGTGACATTTTTAGACAGCACCAAAAAGAAGTTGGGCTTTATTGAAACCGTACTGTCTGCGGTTTCGCTTTCGGGCGAGACGGTGCACGCCCGCGCCGAGGAGGCGGGGCAAAGCGCGAAATACCGCGAAAAATACGATTTTGCAACCGCCCGCGCGGTCTCGGATTTGTGCAATTTGGCGGAATACTGTTTGCCGTTTGTGAAATTGGGCGGCACATTCCTTTCCATGAAATCCGCCGCCGCCGATGCGGAAATCGACGGCGCAAAGAATGCTTTGCAGGTTTTGGGCGGCAAAATCGCGGCAGATAAAGTGTTTGATTTGGTCGAAAATATGCCGCGGCGTGTGCTTTTGATTGAAAAAATATCGCAAACCCCGCCAAAATATCCGCGCCCCTCTGCCAAAATCGCCAAAAACCCCTTAAAATAAACGGAGAAATCCGCGAAACACCGCCGTTTTGGGCGAACGGTTTTTCTTTACATTTCACACCTCTGCGTGCTATTCTTGTGTCACAGGACAAGCACAGCGGAGGTTTTTTAAATGCGAACACCGAAAGTGAAAAGTACGGGACAAATCTTTTCAATCCCGCAGGAACAAATTATCCCGAACCCCAACCAACCGCGCAAACGGTTTGATTATGATGAATTGGAGGGCTTGGCGCAAAGCATTCGTCAAAACGGCATTTTACAGCCGATTACCGTGCGCCAACTGGACGACGGCCGGTTTGAATTGATTTCGGGCGAACGGCGATTGCGTGCGGCGCGGCTTGTGGGACTTTCCAAAATCCCGTCCATCGTCACCGAAATCGACAACAAAAACTCCGCGATATTCTCTTTGATTGAGAATTTGCAACGGCAGGATTTGGACTTCTTTGAAGAGGCGGAGGCGATTGACAGCCTGCTATCTGTTTACGGAATGAGCCGTGAGGAGTTGGCGGCAAAACTCGGCAAGGCGCGCTCCACGATTTCCAACAAACTGCGCCTGTTACAGTTGCCCGAGGATATGCGCTACCGACTGACGCGCGCGGGGCTTACCGAACGCCACGCACGGGCATTGTTACAACTCGAAGACGATGACCGCCGCGCCCGCGCACTTGGGATTATGATTGACCGACACTTAACGGTTGCCGAAAGCGAACGGTTGATTGAACAAATGCTCTCGAAAGAGGGCAAAACCCGCAACAATTTCCGCGGGATACGCGATGTGCGCGTATTTATCAACACCTTAAACCACGCGGTAGATACCATTCGCCGCGCCGGGGTGGACGCAGACGCCGCCAAAAGCGAAACGCCCGAATACATCGAATACATTGTGCGTATTCCGAAGTTGGAGCAGTTAAAACTACCCCTACCCTCCGACAGCGAAGCCGTTTAACCGCGTGCGACGCGGCGCGAATCGTTGGTTTACTTTGCAGGTAACCTTTCCCCATCCTCTCGAATGGTCGCGACTGCACGACGGCAAATCGTTGATTTACTTTCTACGGTTTTTCTGTGGTTCTTTACCAATCCTCTCGAATGGTCGCGACTGCGCGACGGCAAATCGTTGGTTTACTTTCTGTGGTTCTTTACCAATCCTCTCGAATGGAAATCGCATCGCGTATGGAACGACCTTAGTGTCGTTCCGCAAAGGGTTATCAAATTGTGTAGGGAACGGTCAACCCGTTTCGCGATTACACAGCAAAATACAAAATTTGTCATTCTGAGCCGTCAGGCGAAGAATCTCTTTCAAATGTATAACTTTTTTAATTTGAGATTCTTCGCTACGCGCAGAATGACAACCGGGCGGGGCGACGGGCAAACTGCCCAATAAAAATATGCACACTTGCGTATGATTTTCATTTCCCTCTGCCCCTCTCGCCGCAACAGAGCGGCGCAAAATTCCGTAAAACGCGGTGCGGCGGACACCCCTTCCGCCAAACCCGTTTTAAATATCCATATCCTTCTCTTTCACACCCCACATCCACAGCGGAACGGCGTTCGGGCTTTGTGCTCGGGCGCCGTTTCGCGTTTGCCCGCGGGAAAGGAATATAAATTGGAGGTTGTCTATCCAACCGTAGGCGAAGAATCTCGTTTCGTATATTTCTATTTTGCGCTATTGGAGATCCTTCGCTTCGCTCAGGATGACAAATTGGTGGTTATGGGGATAAATTTATGCGGTAGGGCGGGGGCTTGCTCCCGCCGTTTCCGCCCCCTCCGAGAGGGGGCTGTCAAATGCGTAGCATTTGACTGGGGGAGAGATTTTTCCGTTTCTCTCCCTCCGGCTTTTGCCTACGGCAAAAGCCACCTCCCTCGTCAGAGGGAGGAATAACGGGTCGTCGAGGACGCCGACCTCTACGCTCGCATTACAGTTTGTCCGTTCTGTAATTCACAGCAAAATCTGCGGCGGGGGCAAGCCCCCGCCCTACCCTGTAAAACGCATTTCGTGTGTAGATCGCAAGAAAGATGTATTTTGTTGCGGGGCGCCGAGTCGTCGCCCCCTACGCTCGCATTACAGTTTGCCCGTTCCGTTAAATACCCCCACAAACCCCAATTTGTCATTCTGATCCGTTAGGTGAAGAATCTCGTTTTACACAATTTATACTTTGTTCTGTTTGAGATCTTTCGCTTCGCGCAGGAGGACAAAATTAAATTTGTAATAACGCCCCCATGTTTCACGTGAAACATCGGCGTGCAAAAACGCAAAAAAACCGCGGAATTTTCAAAAACACCTTTTCTTTTGTCCGATTTTGTGCTATACTGCATATACTAATGCTTTGGAGTGGACAAGAATAATGGCAAAGACCATTTCGATTATCAATCAAAAAGGCGGTGTGGGCAAAACCACCACCGCTGTCAATCTTTCCGCTGCGGTGGGGGCGCTCGGCAAAAAAGTGCTGATTTGTGACATTGATCCGCAGGGCAATACCACCAGCGGCTACGGCATCAACAAACGCGAAATCAAGGCTTCTTCTTATGACGCGCTGATAAACGGCGTGCCGACCGCGGAGGCGATTTTGCATACCAAATTCAAAAATGTGGATATTTTACCGTCGAACATTAACCTTGCCGGGGCGGAGGTCGAAATGATTGCGCTGGACCGCCGCGAGGGGCGGCTGAAATCGGCGCTTGCGAGCGTTTGGGACGGGTACGATTTCGTCTTTTTGGACTGCCCGCCGTCTTTGGGGCTGATTACCATTAACGCCCTTTGCGCGAGCGACACCTTTTTGGTGCCGATTCAATGCGAATACTATGCGCTCGAAGGCCTTGCGCAGTTGATGACCACCGTGCGGCAGATCAAACGCCTTTACAATCCGCATATTGAACTGGAAGGCGTGCTTTTGACAATGTATGACGGTCGTTTGAACCTGACAACGCAGGTGGTGGACGAGGTGAAAAAGTTCTTTCCGAAAAAGGTGTATGCGACCACCATTCCGCGCAATGTGCGGCTGTCCGAAGCGCCGAGTTTCGGCGAGCCGGTGCTGTATTACGATAAAAATTCCAAGGGGGCGCTTGCGTACAACGCGTTTGCCGAAGAATTTTTGAAAAAACAGAGGTAAATTATGAAAAAGAGATTTTTAATTTTTGCGGCAATTTCTTTGCTTACCTTTTCGTTGCTTTTTTCGGGCTGCGGCGATGCGCCGGAGCCGTTTGAAAAGGTTCCGGTACCCTCTGCCGAAGAAGTCCGTGAAACCGTGTCGGAGACCGCCGCGCCTGCGGCAACGGGCGAATTCACCTTTGCGGCAAGCATCAAAATGGGCATGACCGTGAACGAAGTCCAGCGCGCAATCGGGCAGGTCGCCGATATTGAGATTGTGGATAACCGTAAGAGCTTTTCCAACGAATTCACCGGCGTGTTTTTGAACAATACCACCACAAAAACCGTCATTTTTATGTTTGATCAGCAAACCGAGCGTTTGGAGCAGATGCAGTTCCGAGGGAATACCAACACCGACGGCGCGTCCACAGCGGATGCGGTGAAACTGTTTGACGCGCGCTACGGCAAACAGGCGGTGTATCAGGGGAACTATGTAAACCATATTTGGAAAAGCGACGATGTGTATATTTTGCTGTCGGAGATTGACGAAAACAATTATGCGGTGACTTATACCGAACAAGCCTATTTTGAGGCAAATTGTGTACAGGAAGCCGAAGCATATAACCGCGTGCGGTAAGAAAGAGAGAAAGAGTATGGCAAAAAAAGGCAGATTCGGAAAAGGCGTTGACGCGCTTTTCTATGATAATGCGGTGGAGGAAACCGCGGTGACCTTGCCGATTGACGAAATCGAGCCGAACCGCGACCAGCCGCGCAAAACATTTGACGAAACCGCGCTTGCGGAATTGGCGGACAGTATCCGCGCCCACGGCGTATTACAGCCGCTGTTGGTGCGCCCGTCGGCGGACGGGAGTTATCGGTTGGTGGCGGGGGAACGCCGCTACCGTGCGGCGCGTATGGCGGGGCTTACCGAGGTGCCCGTCACCGTGCGCGAAATGACCGATGAGGAAGAAAGCGTCTTTGCGCTGATTGAGAATTTACAGCGCGAGGATTTGAACGCGATTGAAGAAGCCGAGGGCTTAAAGCAGTTGATTGACACTTACGGTTTAACCCAAGAGCAGGCGGCGGCGCGTGTCGGCAAAAGCCGCACGGCGGTGACCAATGCGTTGCGCTTGCTCAACTTGCCGCAACCGGTTGCGGCGCTTGTCAAGGACGGCAAAATTTCAATGGGGCACGCGCGCGCCCTGCTTTCGGTTGCGGATGAAGCAGAACTTTCCCGCATTGCCGATATGATTGTGCAAAGCGGCATTTCCGTGCGCGAGACCGAGCGACTTTGCAAGCGGGCGGGGCAAGAGAAAAAATCCCCCGAACGCCGCAAAAAGAGCCGCGATAAGTTTTATGACGAAGTGGAACTCGCGCTTTCGGAAACCTTGGGCAGAACGGTCAAGGTCTTCGTCGGAAACGGCGGCAGAGGCACTTTGGAAATCGAATTTTTCGGCACGGACGATTTAAAGAAATTAGCGCAGGATTTTGAAGCGTAATTGGGGTTTGTCGGGGTAACGGAACGGGTAAACTGCAATGCGAGCGTAGGGGGCGACGACTCGGCGCCCCGTATCCCCTCCCTCTTAGAGGGAGGTGGCTTTTGCCGCAGGCAAAAGACGGAGGGAGAGAAATGAAAAATCTCTCCCCCAGTCAAATGCTACGCATTTGACAGCCCCCTCTGAGAGGGGGCGGAAACGGCGGGCGATTCGTGAATCGCCCCTACGGTTGGAGAGACAACCCCCAATTTGTCATTCTGAACGAAGTGAAGAATCTAAAAAACCATAACAACACGAAAAAAAGAAATTAAGCATTTGGAGGAATGAACCATGCTGGATATAAAATTTGTACGGGAAAATCCCGACATCGTCAAGGAAAACATCAAAAAGAAATTCCAAGACGCCAAATTGCCCCTTGTGGACGAGGCGATCGATTTGGACCGCCGCTTCCGCGAGAGCAAAAGCCGCGCGGACAGTCTGCGCGCCGAGCGCAACCGCATCAGCAAGGAAATCGGCGGTTTAATGGCAAAGGGCTTGCGTGAGGAAGCCGAAAAAACCAAGCAAAAAGTTGCCGCAATTGCGCAAGAATTAAAGGATTTGGAAGAACAGGAGGAAACCCTCACCGCAGAACTTCGCAAGCGGATGTTGGTCATTCCGAATATCATCGCCGACACCGTGCCCATAGGCAAGGACGACAGCGAAAATGTCGAAATCGAGCGTTTCGGCGAGCCGGTTGTGCCGGAGTACGAAATCCCGTATCACGTCGATATTATGGAAAGTTTCAACGGCATTGATTTGGACGCCGCCCGAAAGACCAGCGGCAACGGGTTTTATTATCTGCGCGGCGATATTGCGCGTCTGCATTCGGCAATCCTCTCTTACGCGCGCGACTTTATGATTGACCGCGGTTTTACCTATTATGTCCCGCCGTTTATGATTCGCAGCGATGTCGTCACGGGCGTGATGAGTTTTGCCGAAATGGAAAATATGATGTATAAAATCGAGGGCGAGGATTTGTATTTAATCGGCACCAGCGAGCACTCGATGATCGGTAAATTCATTGACACCATTTTGCCGGAGAGCGATTTGCCGCAGACTTTGACGAGTTATTCACCCTGCTTCCGCAAAGAAGTCGGCGCACACGGCATTGAGGAGCGCGGCGTGTACCGTATTCACCAGTTTGAAAAGCAGGAAATGATTGTGGTCTGCAAGCCCGAGGAAAGCGACAAATGGTATGATGTGCTGTGGCAGAATACCGTTGATTTCTTCCGTTCGTTGGATATTCCCGTGCGCACCTTGGAGTGCTGTTCGGGCGATTTAGCGGATTTGAAGGTCAAGAGCCTTGATGTCGAAGCGTGGAGCCCGCGTCAGCAGAAATATTTTGAGGTCGGTTCGTGCTCGAACCTCGGTGACGCACAGGCGCGCCGCTTGGGGATTCGTATTAAAGGCGAAAACGGCAACTATTTTGCTCACACCTTAAACAATACCGTGGTTGCGCCCCCGCGTATGCTCATTGCCTTCCTCGAAAACAACCTGAACGCCGACGGGTCGGTCAATATCCCCGCACCGCTGCGTATGTATATGGGCGGAAAGGATAAAATTACGAAATAAATTCGGGGTTTGTGGGGATAATTTTATGTGGTAGGGCGGGGGCTTGCTCCCGCCCTACTCTATTATAACAGACATTTCCCCTATCAGGGGAATCACCCCGCCCTACCATGGAATTTTAATTGCGTGCGTAGGGAACAGGACTTGACCGTTCCGATTGAAAAATAAAAATGCAATGCGAGCGTAGGGGGCGACGACTCGGCGCCCCGTTTGTAGGGGCGGGTCTCCGTGCCCGCCCGTTTGTCATTCTGAGCCGTTAGGCGAAGAATCTCGTCTCGCACATTTTATACTTGGTTTGAGATCCTTCGCTTCGCTCAGGATGACAAATTGGGGCTCGATATGAATTGACGGCGGGGGCAAGCCCCCGCCCTACCCTAATCCTGTATTTCGTTCGTTCCAAAAACACCCCCACAACCCCCAATTTGTCCTTCCGAACGAAATAAAAAACCCGCAAAACCGCAAAACCCACAAAACCGCAAAACCAAAAAACCACAAAACGAACCGCACCGTACAAGCAGTACGGTGCGGTTTTGCTTCACAAGGGAAAAAAAAGGGGGGGGGAACGGGTTATTCGCTTACCTTTTGTCGCAGGGTGAAATCGGTTTCCAACACCAGCGCGCCGCATTCGCGGACATAATTGCAATCATAAAGGCGACAGCCGACAATATCCAATTCCGTCCGAAACAGAAAATAGGAGTACAGGTAATCCGCCCAACGGTAGCAATCCGCCGCGCCGTTTTCATACGGTACAAAAAAGGTCACCTTAATCACGCTTTCGGCAATGCGGCTTTTGGAAAGCGTTTCGGAGCCGTCCTCGTTGACGGAAATCAGCCGTTCGCCTACGGTGTGCTTGTCCATTGCCAGCGCAATAATCGGTTTCGTAACGGGATAGGGCTTAATATCGTTTTCATACGCGGTGGTGATGGTTGCGTTTTCAAAATAAGGGTCATTTTGCAATACCGGAATTATATTTGTGATAAATGTATGCGGCGCATTCATTGTGTGGTCACCTCACAGATTTCTTTTAGGATCGCCCAAAAATAATAGGGCTTGTCGCCGCGGCAGACCTTTTCGGCGCGCTGAATGAGATACTGGTTGCCGTCGCTGTCCGTAAGCCTTGTTTGCTTCGGCACGCGCGTAATATCGTGCTTTTCGGAGCCGATATACAAATACAAACTGTTCGGGTCTTTGCCGAGTACGGTGTAGGTACCCTCCAAATACATTTTGTTTTTATAGCGCAGGGGCTGTAAAAACGCGCGGTATACGGGTGAGCGCCAGCCCGCGCCGTCCGACAAATACACACTCCTGCCGAATTGATTGAAAAAGCGCTCCATGCTTACACCTGCCGAAACAAAAAGTCGGTATCTTCAAAGTACCGCGCCGCCGCCGTATAAGCGTCATCGCGTAACTGCACGGCACTTTCGAGCATCGCGGCGGGACTGACCGTTGCCGAAACATCGCCTGCCGAAAACTGCGTTGTACCCTCGCGGTACGATTTGTCGCGCAAAAGCAAACGGTAATTGCAAAGGGCGGCAACCGCCTCCAATACAAGCGGATGTTCGGCGTATTCGGGGGCGCGCAGCTTTTCGGTGCATTCGGCACAGGCGACGGCGACAACGGGCATGGCGTCCGCGAGCACATCTTCGGAAAGTCCAGAAAAGCGCGTCAAAATTTGCGTAACGTGCACAACATCAATCATACAGACACCTCCGTTTTGCGCTTTACGCCAACACGCGCGAAGCGTCGGTGTAAATTTTGGCGAAGCCCGAAATCTGCGAAATTGCCGCGCGCTCTAACTGACGGTCAATCAGTTTGTCGTATTCGGTGAGAATGCCGCCTGCCGAAACCTGTTCGAGTGCGCAGGTTTTGTCAAGCCCGATGATTTTGCCTGCGGGCACGGCACTGCTTTTCAAGAGATTTGCGCCGAGGGGTGTGACGGGTTTGCCGTCGCCGTGGAAGGTAAGCCCTGCCGCCGCGTCGCGCATTTCCTGCAATTTGAGAATCGCCGCCGCCATATCGGGCGCAGCAATCAGGGTGTTGAGCGCGTAGGGGTCAAAACTGTTCCAAAAATCGACCAAATCCGCATAGGTGACAGAGGCACCCGCCAAATCCGCCGTCGGTGCGGGATTGCTGTTGCCGTCGCCGTTTATCAGGACATCTACGGCGTCTTTCAACTGTGTGCGGGCAATGTATGCGCCGATTTGGCGAAGGGTAACCGTGAACAAATCCAAACGCTGAAAACGGATCGCCTCATAAGAAGCGACCAACATTCTGCCGCGCTTTTTGAGTTTGACGAGATTTTCCTGCGTGTGGACGACGGTTTCGGGAATCGCCGTGCCCTCGGCGGTCTCTTTGAGTTCTTTTTCGTCTGCGGTCGGCACGGAAGTGATGGTGCGGTAGTCGAGGCCGTTGATGTTGGTTTTGGTGGCGACGATGTAGGGGAGCAGGTCTGCTTCCTCCAAGCCTTTGCGCACCGCGCGGGCAATGTATTCGGGGAATAGCGCCGCGCTGTCGGTGGTTTGAAAGAATTTTTCCACGCTGTCGCTTGCCGCGCCGTGGATTTTGATGTCAAAACGCTTTAATTGGCGCTCAAAGGCGTCCAAGCCCTCCAAAGCGGTGCCCTTGTAGTTTTCGGACGGGTCGATTTCTTCGAGTGCGGCGGTAAAGCCTTTCGAGGCGGTGTATAAGCCTTTGTCGAGTTTAATGGTTTCAAAATTGGACATATGTTTGTTCCTTTCTGTTGTAAGCGTTTGTCCTTCTGCGCCGATCGGCGAAGAATCTCGTTTTCGATACACTTTTCTTTTGAGATCCTTCGCTTCGCTCAGGATGACAAATGAAAATTTGTATAAATTCTCAATCGAGAGGATAAGGGAAAGATTTATCTGCGAAGTAAACCAACGATTCGCTCCGCGTCGCACGCGGTTAGAATTTGAAATCTCCGTTTTGCGGGGGCGTGCTGTCTTTCTTTTGCGCGCACAACTGCGGCACATACACGGCGGGGGCGGCGCTTTCGAGCACTTCCCCGAGGCGCTTTAATTCTTTTGTGCCCAACGGTGCGCACATCTGCTCTGCCAAACGGTTGTCGAGCGTGGGCAGGGCTTTTGCGAAGCCCTTGACAGCCGCGTCTAACAGTGCGGCGCGGTAGGCGGCGCCGTCTGCGGCGGCACATTCGAGTGCATCTATGCTTTCGGCAAGTGCGGAAAGGTCGGCACGGGAGAGCGTCAGTTCGTCCGCCTGCCCGTTTCGCACGGCTTTTAACAGCGCGTCGGCATCGGCAAACCGTTTTTTCGTCACGCCCGCATTTTTCTGCGCAGGCACGGCAACGAACGACCACTCGTAGGCGTCGGTCGGGTTTTCCAAAATGAAATGGCAGACTTCGCCGTTGTAAGTTTTGCCGCGGCGGTGCGCACAGGGGGCTTTTCGCTCGTCTGCTCCGCAAACGGAGCAAATCCGTTTTTCGACGGCGCACCCGACAGACACTTCCTTTTTAATGCCGGC
>SFIQ01000006.1 GCA_004555265.1 Ruminococcus sp. | reverse complement strand
CAAGCCTGCCGCTTCGCGGTGCGGCCTCAGGTCTGCAAACCACGCGCGCTACCAACTGCGCTACACCCGGATATAAAACCAATGAAACGAGCCGCTTGGTCGCCGGTTCTGCACTGCGCAAGCACAAAACTTTTTTGATGCCTGTGTATTATACAACACACGCTGGCGTTTGTCAAATGGATTTCAAAAAAATCCGTAAAAATTCAAAAAAATTACAGTAAAAACGATGGCGCGGGCGCATTTTCGGCAAAGGTTTGTATTCACACGGCGAAAAAATCCCGAAATCTTCATAAAAAATGAAATTTACTCTTGCAAAATCTCAAATCTTATGCTAATATAATCGAGCAGTTGTTCGGGGCTACCCCGACAACGCAAATTGCTTATCCGGGTGTGGCGCAGCTGGTAGCGCGCTTGACTGGGGGTCAAGAGGCCGTGAGTTCAAGTCTCGCCACTCGGACCATATAAGAACGAAAGTTATAATACCTTTGGTATTGCAACTTTCGTTCTTTTTCTATCTCTGAAAACCCTTGCAGTATAAGGATTTCTGCTGTTTTAACACAAAAGATTAGTTTCATTGTGGCAAAATTGACCACACCAAAGTCGAAGTTGAGTGACTCCACCTACCCATTTTTACACTCACAAATCACAATGAAACTTTTCTCAAAAGAATAATTTCATTGTGCCTAAGATTAGTTTCATTGTTAGAGAAAAGTTTCATCGTGACCAAAGAATAGTTTCATCGTGGTTTATTGCAATATTTTTTCGGTTGTGATACAATAATTAAAAACAGAATTGTGGGGAATGAAAATGGGATTTTTCGATTTATTCAAGAAAAATACTATTCAAGAAACAAACATTATCCAAACGGAAAGTTCGACTCAAAACAGTACTGTTCCTTTAAAGAAAACACAGGAAAAAGAAAAAATGTTGTTAGATTCATTCGATAATGATGTGAAAACAATCATTGAAATCTTGAAAACTCATGGTTGCGATATCGTGTCTGATGCTTCTGAAATAAAAATTGCATATGACACCTCATGGTTTTCAGAGTACAGAATCATTAAGTCTGATGGTATTTACCTTTACAGAGAAGTGGTTATGGGCGGTTACAATCTTGAAAAGCGTCTTGATTGTTTAGATATTTCTGTTTCTTTTGTGATTCTTTGCGCTGATATACTTTTGGGGATGAAACATAGGAAGATGATTTGTGATAGTGATACAAACTATCACAAAATCCTTGAAATTATGGCAAATTACAAATCAAAACTTAATAGCAGCATTTCAAATTCTGACACGCAGAATTTTCTTGTTAATCGCTATAACGAGTTAATGAAAATCTCGACAATTTCATGACTTATGCAATCCTACACATAAAATGCAACTTTTGCAACCCAATGCAACCCGTATCAAAAATTGCGTTATAATCCATATAAGAACGAAAGTTATGATACCTTCGGTATTGCAACTTTCGTTCTTTTTCTTTTTGTAAAAAGCCTTGTACTTTAAGGCTTTTAGGTACAAAAGAAAAATTTCAGTGTGGGTAATTTTCTCCGCTCTTTGCTCCTTGCAAAACTGTAAAAAAGACGTAATTATGAACCCGAATACCACAATGAAACTTTTCTCAAAATAGATTAGTTTCATTGTGGAGAAAAATTTCAGCGTAAAATAAAATAGTTTCATCGTAAAAAAGCACTCAAGGTCTGTGACCCTGGGTGCTTTTCATTATGTAAATCAGTTTCGGCTTTCGTATATTCGGTTTCAATTATGAAACGGCGGTAAGACAGGGGACGGTTCTCTGTCTTGTTGATAAAAAGGATAAGGACATAGAACCGTCCCCTGTCTTTGTGGGCAAGGTATCAAGCAACAAAACCGTTTCCATTTCGCGGTGCAATTCGTTTGCAAATTCGGCAATCTCTGCAAAATACAGCATACCGAACAGTTCCTCGCCCGTTGTATTCACACGGTTTTACCCGTCACGGAATACACGCATACTCCCTTCTGCTATAAATTGACGGTGGTGGGGGGCAGACAGCGCCCTACCGCGCAAATCCATTTCGTGCGTAAAGGTTAGATGCAAGATTTGCATTTACTCTATTCCATTCTGTCCATTGCGGGGGAATGCATACAAAACCGCAGGACATTTTCGGCGGTGCGTTGGAGTTCGCCCAAGGTGATGCCGTCCGGTGCGTTCGCCGCCGGGCATAAAGACATCAACCTGCGCGCGCACGCGGTAGGCTTGGTCTTTGAGTTTCGGGAATTCGTGGGAGTTCTCGTGACGAAGCCACCAATCGGTCATGACACAGCCTGTATACCCCCACTCCCCACGCAGTACGGTGGTGCAAAGGTCGTAGTGGTAATGCCCGTACACGCCGTTAATGCGGTTGTAAGATGTCATCATATTCTGCGGTGCGGCTTCTTTGACGCAAATTTCAAAGCCTTTTAAGTAAATTTCACGAAGTGCGCGTTCAGAAAGGCGCGAATCGTTACGGTTGCGGCGGTATTCCTGATTGTTGCAGGCAAAATGCTTGGGGCAGGCGGAAACGCCGTTGCTTTGGAGTCCCCGCACCGCCGCGGCGGCGATTTTGCCCGTCAACAGCGGGTCTTCGGAATAATATTCAAAATTTCTGCCGCACAAGGGGTTGCGGTGGATATTGATCCCCGGTCCCAACAGCACGTCGGTGCCCTTGTCGCGCATTTCCGCACCCGTTGCGCGGTAGACCTCCTCGACCAACGCGGTGTCAAAGGTGCAGGCAAGCAAAGTGCCGATAGGAAGCAGCGAGCAAGAGGCGTACAGACGAATCCCCGACGGGCCGTCTGTGGTGGTGACGGGCGGCACACCTTTTTGCCGCAAAGATTCGAGCACGCCGCCGAATACACCCGCATTGCCTGCCACGCCGAGTGGGCTATTCATACGGTATGCGCCGCGGGAAATCGCTTCGAGTTCTTCTAAATTCAGTTGTGCAACAAAATCCGCCATTTGTACTTTGCCATCGCGTACATCGGCGAGTTTGTAACCTTTATCCCCTGTTTGCAGATAGGCTTTCGGCAGATTTTCAAGAATCCGCACGCGTAAATCGCGCGTTGCGGTAGAAACGGCCGCTTTTTTCGGTACGCGCACGCCGTTTTTCTCCGTCGCCTGTATGACGGAAAAGGCTTCTTGCGGTGCGGCGACCTCGGTCAGTTGCGCGGTCACCACGGTTTCGGGCTGCGTGTAAGTCCAAATCGGTTTTGCCGCGCGGACATCGCCGCCGAGATAAAATACATAGTCCCCTTTTTCGGTAACATAGGCGGATTTGTGCCCTGTCACGCCGCTGTCATCATAAGATGACAGCGCACGGCGCGGCACGGTAACGGTAAGCGTTTCGCACGCTTGCGGTGCCAAGGCTTTTGTCTTTGCAAAGCCTGCAAGCTCGCGCGCAGGTGTGCCGAGCGCGCCGCAGGGCTTTTCGAGATACACAGCGACAACCTCTTTGCCGCTGTATTGTGTGCCCGTATTTTGCACGGTACAGGTAAACGAGAAGCCGTCTGCGGTTTCGTCGCAAGTCGCAAACTCCACCGAAAAATCGGTATAGGAAAGCCCGTAGCCGAACGGATACAGCACATCGTCTTTGGCAAAGGTTTCAAACCAACGGTAGCCGACAAAAATATCCTCGGTATAGAAATTGTAATCTTTGCCGCCGAAATCCGCCGCAGACGGGTATTTTTCATAGGATTTTGCCACGGTATCGGTCAGTTTGCCGCAAGGTGTTACTTTGCCCGACAGCAAATCTGCCGCGGCGTTGCCGCTTTCCATACCGCCCTGCCACAAAAGCAACACCGCATCGATTTTGCCGTCGAATTCGTCCACCCAAGACAAATCCATCACACTGCCGATGTTGAGAAGCACCACGGTTTTCTCAAAATACGCGGTAACAAAGGAGAGCATTTGCCGTTCCGCATCGGTTAAGTAAAAACTGCCTTTTTCCAATGCATTTTCGCGGTCCTCGCCCGAGGAACGGCCAATCGTCACCACCGCGCAATCGGACTGTTGTGCCGCTTCACGCACCAAATCTTCCGACAGCATCATATCGGGGTAAAATCGCGGCCAATGCCCCCAAAAACCGTGGTCAATGGGATTTTCTGCGTCCCATTTTTCATATACCTGTGCCAATTTTTCATTGACCTTTACCGTCGCGCAGGCACGCAAGCCCTCCAAAAGGCTTACGGCGTACGGCTTGTTGACATCGCCGCCTGAGCCGTAGCCCGTGTAAAACCATTGTATCTGTCCCCTGCCGAACAGGGAAACGCGTGTCCCGCACGAAAGGGGCAAGGCTTGGTTTTGGTTTTTCAACAGTACCGCGCCCTCTGCCGCGGCGCGCCGCAACAATTCGGGCATGCCGGGTGTAACGGTTTTGTCGGCGGCGGCGCGCGCCGCCGTTTCCTGCGCTAAGGAATCCTTTTGAAATAAGTTGATTGCACTTTCTACAATTTTTGTGATAACGGACATGGTTTTCCCCCATTTCTATGAACTGTTATGCGTCAGCGGTGGTTTCCTGTGCCGCAGAATGTGCCTCTGCCGCACTTTCGGCACGGCGGGCTTTCAAATCCGCCTCGACCTGTTGCTTTAAGCTGTCGGGATAACGAATAAACAACAGCGGAATGACATTGAACACACTGCCGACAATAAACGGGGTGAGTTTCAGCCACGGACGCAGTTTTTCGCCGTTTTTAAAGCGATGACGGTCAATCAGTACGCCCATCAGCGGATCGTTGACGGCATCCCAAATGCGTGCAAAGGTTAAAACGAAGGCAATGACGCGCATATCATAATATGCGACATCGGTGCAAAAATAGTAAAACCAGCCGCCGACAAGCCCGCAGGAAATGTTCTGCCCTGCAACACCTGCGGCAAACCAAAGCCCCTCTTTGCGGGGCACAACGCCGTTGTTCGGCTCAATGGGTTTGTTTAAAACTGTTTTCAGTTTCCCCATAGGGTTTTCTCCTTTTGCCGCTAAAGGGCGGCATTTTCTTTTTTATACACGCGTTTATCGTACCATAAACCACACGGAAAAGCAAGAAAAAACGCGGCAAGCGGAAAACGCTTGCCGCAAAAAAACGATTGTATTTTAGGATTTTCCGAAGGCGGCGACCAGCGCGTCATATTCCGCGTCGGAAATCGCAACAACCGAGCCGTGGCGCGGGTGAATATCCAAACTGTAATCGCTTCGTTTCAGTTTCAAAAAATGCTCCATATCGGTGGTTTGCTGGGCAAAATAACGGTTTTCCGAGTATTCGTCCATCAGCATCACCCAAGTGTCTGTTCCCGTGATGTTATACATAGAACTGCCCTCTACGCCCGTCGGAGCGAGCGAAACCACCACGGGCTCGTCCTTGTAGGGGCCGTTCATAGTATCGGCATTGACATAGGCGATGGTTTGGTCTTCATCGTGTTTGAAATACAAATAATATTTGCCGTTTTGCGCGTTGTAAATAATATCGCCGTCGATGGTTTGAATGCCCTCGCGGATATACAAAGGTTGCGGCGCGGTGAGCGTTTTAAAATCCGTTGTGTAGGCATAATACATCCCCGCAATATCCTGTTCCTCGGTGGAATGCGCCCAATAGACCATATACGCGCCCTTTTCGCTGTCCCACAGCGCCTGCGGCGCCCACGCGCGGGTGGTATGGGCAAATTCGCCGCCGAAATCACAAATATCTATGACCGTTTCGTCCGTCCAGGTGATTAAATCGGCGGATTTCCAGGTGACGAGCGCGTGATTGGAAGTCCACCCTTCTTCACACGCCATATCGGTGCCGATGATGTAATAAAAGCCGTCCTCCCCTTTTAAGATGTACGGGTCGCGCACGCTTTTTTTGCCAAGCGTTTGCAAAATGACGGGCTCATTATTGTTGAGCGCTTCAAAATGATAGCCGTCCTCGCTGACGGCGAAATGGATACGCTCCTCTTCGCGCGCATTGCCGACAAAATAGCAGAACAGATATTTTCCGCTTTCGCTTTTTGCGGGTTTTGCGAATTTTAAAACACCGGTCGAATAGAACACTGCCAAAGTCACCCCTGCCGCCAGCACAAGTACACACACTGCGCCGAAAATGATTTTTTGAAGTTTCGGAAGTTGTTTCATAACATGCTCCCAACAGAATTATTTTTCACTTTCACGGGAACTTTCAAGCGCCGAATGCAGTTTTTCCAGTTCTTTTTTTGAAAGTTTGTAACCGAAGAAAAGAAGTACGAACAGCACGGTTAAAATGATGGCGGGCACCAAGGTGGAAATGCCGTAGAGTTTTTCGACAACAGCGGCGGGCTGCTGCGCCAATTGGCCGTCATAGCCGATGATGCCGAGAATGGCGGGCACGCCCGCGCCTGCGGCGGTTTGCCCCAATTTGCGTGCAAAGGAATAAAACGAGTATGCGGTACTCTCCTCCCGTCTGCCGGAAAGCAGTTCGTGGTGGTCGATAACATCCATCACCATTGCCCAGATTTCAAGCACCAAGAAAGTCTGCCCTGCGCCCGAAAGGAAGGTCATAACAAGGAACAGATAGGGATTTTGCGAGAGTGCGGTGAAACCGAACAGATACATTACAATGTTGATAACCGCCGCAAAGGCAATGCCCACCGCGCAAATCTCTTTTTTGCCGAATTTGCGAATGAGTTTACCCATTACGGGCAAAAACATTGCCATGGGCAAATAGGTGCAAACCGTAACAATGCTGTAAAGACCGGGCTTTTCGTAGAAATTTTTAAACAGGTAGTTATATACCGTTTGGGTATACATCTGGAAACAAATCAAAAGCATGGAAACACCGCAAAGCGCCAAAAACGGCTTGTTGCGAAGCAGTAAGCGCATACTTTTGAACAGATTATATTTACTTTCCGTTTGCTTTGCCGAAACGGTTACACGCTCTTTGGTCAGTTTAAAATGGGCAAAAAAGGTAATCAGCGTTAAAACGGAAAGGCAAGCAACGGCGATGCCCAATTTGTTGCCGTCAAGCACTTTCACAGAACTGCCGTCAGCGGCGACAACCGTGGTATACACAAAAAGCGGCAACAAAATTTGTGCGGGAAGTCCGCCCACACCTGCGCCCACAGACCGCCACATAGACAAGGACGAACGCTCGATTTCGTCGTCTGTAATGACCGAAGCCAGCGAGCCGTAAGGGATGTTGACGCCCGTATACATCATACCGTAAAAAATGTATGTAACATATGCGTAAATCAAATACTGCGTTTCCGTAAGCCCCGGCAGTTTAAAGAACATCAAAAATGCCGAAACCGCCAGCGGCAAAGATGCCGCGAGGATATACGGACGAAATCTGCCGTGCTTTGTGGGGCGGCGGGAGTCGATAAACGCGCCCCACATGGGGTCATTGACTGCATCCCAAATTCGTGCCACGAGCATCAGCACCGTGATAGAGGCGGTGGCGAGCCCCAAAACATCGGTGTAAAACATTGTCAAAAAGGAATTGACCAGCGAAAAGGTTAACATGCCGCCCATATCGCCGAGGGCATAGCCAAAGCGGTCCACTGCCTTTATGCCGTGGGTTTTCTGTGTTTTTTCCATTTTTATTCCTCCTCAAATACGCTCAGCGTTCTGCTGTCGCCGTTACATAGATGAATACAGGGCGCAAAGGGCATATCCCCTGTGTTTTTATAGGATACCGTAATAGTATTTTCCGTGCACCGTACCGTAAAATGCAGATGCACGCAGCGGTTGTTTTGATAAGCGAAAGTCTCGCCGTCATCGGTGAAAAATTCGCTTGTAAATGCGCCGCTTTTAACGGGATAAACGGTAAACACCGTTTCGCCCTCGTCGGTGGGAAGAACACTCCCGCACCGCACGAAATACGGCATTTTATCGGTGGGCAAAACCGTCAGCGAAACGCTTTGCCCGCCTGCATAAATTTTGCCGTCCAAATACCAATTTTCCCCGTTGGGCAAATAGGCATTTACGGCTGTTTGCCCCTCATCAAAGGCGAAATACACCAATAAATCTTTGCCCACAAGCATACCGTCATTTTGTTTGTAAAGTTCTTTGTCATCGTAATACAAAAGCGGCGGCGCATTCATGGGGATTTCCTTTTCCACGGCGTTGTACGCACAAGAATACAAATACGGAAGCAGCTGCTTGCGCTGACGGAACAAGGCTTGCACCGCAGGCATACAGTCGGGATAACTCCACGGCATGGTGGCAGAGCCGTCCGCATTCCAACTGTGCACGGTAAAGCGCGGCTCGAAAATGCCGTGCTGTAACCACCGCAAAAGCAGTTCACGGGAGGGCATATCCCCTTGAAAACCGCCTAAATCGTGGCCGTAAAAGAAAAGCCCCGACATAGACATCGTCAGCCCGATATTATGGCAATAGCGCAAATCGGCAAAGTCGGTACGGTTGTCCCCCGACCAAGTTTGCGCCAAACGCCGCACGGCAATGTTGCCGCTTCGGGTGGAAAGGAACGGCCGCAGGTGCGGATTTTTTCCGACTTGTGCCTGATAGGACGCGGCAACCATCAAGTAGGTAAGTATGGGGCGAATACGGCTTGCCTGCACCTTTTCACCGCCGAATCCGCAGGCAACGGCATCGCAATCCCGAATATCAAACTCGTTGTTGTCATTCCAAGTGGCAACAACGCCCAAATCCAACAAGGTTTCCCGCACCTTTTCCGCCCAAAATGCAAAAGCGTCCGGATTGGTAAAGTCCAAATAACTGCCCAAGCCGTCCCAAAACTCTGTCACAAAGGGCGTGCCGTCGGGATTCTTCACAAAATACCCTTTGCTTGCGATTTCCCGATACAGCGGGTGGCTGTCCAAAAACGCGGGCTTGATGTTGGGAATAATCTGAATGCCGTTATCGGCAAATTTCTCGATAAACGCTTTGGGATTTGGGAATTTATCGGTATTCCAATGAAACACATACCGCCTGTTGCCGATAGAGGTATAGCCCGAAGATAGATAAAATCCTTTGCAGGATAAATCGTGTTCCTTTAATTTTTCCAAAAAACCGTCCATTTGCGTTTCGGAATCGGGCGCATCGGTATACGCCATGGTACTGCCGCAGTAATCAAAACTCCATTTCGGCGGGAACGCCTGTTTGCCGCAAAGGACACAAAACTGCTGTAAAACCGAAAGCTTCGTGCCGAAAAACACATAATACACAAGGCAATCGTCCTCGGTTTTGAAGTATTTGTACGGCGGGTAATAGTTGTTGATTTCCTTGCCGAAATCCATATACGAAGTGTCGGCGGTATCGTAAAAAATGCCGTAACAGCCCACATCGTTTTCGCAAATATAAAAGGGAATGTGCTTGTAAAGCGGGTCGCTCTCGGCGGCGTCATAGCCCATACAGTCGCAGGTTTCTATGCGAAAGGCTCTGCCTGCTTTATCAAGTGCGCCGCCCTTGTCACCGAGCCCGAAAATGTGTTCGCCGTTTTTACGGGTGACATAATGATAGGTTTCTCTGCCGAATTCGCCGCCGAAATTATAGGCAAGGGGCGCACGGTCGGCAAAGAGGATTTCGCCGTTTTTGCGGTATGTCAAAAGAAAGTTCGTTTGATTTAAAGAAATCTCCACGCCGCAGGGCAAGGTGCATTTTTCTTCGTTTCCACCGACGGAAATTTGCGGCTTGTACATCGAAAATCCCTCTGTACTCAAACGGGTTCGCCCCGCCGTGAGAAATTCGCCGTCGGGATTGACCGAAAAGGTGGGCAGCATTGTCTTCTGATTTTTGTATATCGCCACGCGCAGACAACTGCCGCTTATAAAATCAAGCCGAACGGTATTACCCTCGCTTTCATAGATGCGAGCCGTGTCCGTTGCGCTTGAAAGGCTGAAATGATAGTGAAACTTTCCCATTATACCGTCTTCCCTTTTCCCGTGATGGTGAATTTCAGATTATCTTTGGTTTTCCACGGCGCACATGCGGAATTTTCACAGAAAGACATCGGTCTCTTGTAATTCGCTGTCCACTCGGGTAGAGACGGACAGTTTGGATTGCCGCTTTTTACAAAAGCGCAAATTGCATCGGAAAACTGCTCCGAAATTTTATAGTCAATCTCCGTAAACGGCCGCCAGTTAAAATCCAGCGTAGAAAAAGCATAGAGCAAATCCGCCGAATGCCACGCACCCATATCGTCGCCGGGCAAAAATCGGTTAAAGTTATAAATATAACAGGGCTTTGTGTTGTGCTTCTGCATATATTTAGCCCATTTTTTGATAACGCCTTCTAAAACAATGGGAATCATATCCGTACAGGTGGAGCCGACAATTTGCGGCACATCGGGTACGGATTTTAAGTGAAAGGTTTCCGCACGGAGTAACTTGTCGTCATACACGGGAAACGTGTACGGCATACTGACTTTGGTTTCCATACACGCTTTGCGCCAAGCATAATACAGGTCTTTCGCATCCGCAGTTTTCAGTTCTTCCATGGATTTCACGCCCGCATTTTCTGCGATTTTATCCCAGAACGGCGTAATTTTAGATATTGTGAGAGGCTTTAAAATACATCTTTGCAGCCCCGCACCGCTTTGCATAATCGCCCCTGCAATTTTACCTTTCAGCATCGGATTGTTCAGATGAATATCAACGCTCATCGCACCTGCGCTTTGCCCCATCAAGGTAATCTTCTTCGGGTCGCCGCCGAACGCGGCAATATTGTCGATCACCCACTGAATGGCAACGGTTTGGTCATATAGCCCGAAATTGGCACGGTAGCCGTTTTCGTCCTTGAAATCCTCGTGCGCACAAAAGCCGTAAGGCCCAAGGCGGTAATTCATCGCCACGGTAACGATGCCCTGTTCGGCAAACCGCGCGCCGCTGATATGCCCCTCATCCGCACTGCCGCCCGTAAAACTGCCGCCGTGAATATAAATTAAAACAGGGCAGTTTTCGGCGTTTTTCGGCGCCCAGATATTGAGAAAAAAGCAGTCCTCGCTGTATGTAAACGAAAGCCCTTTCCGAAATTCCTTGTGATAAAACGGGTTGACCTTTGCATCGTCTTCAAACGCACGGTGCTGATAACAGCAAGCCTTGTATTCGGTGGCATCATACACGCCGTCCCATTTCTTTTCCTGCACGGGATATTCGTATCGTGCGGCTCTTGCATACCGCACGCCCCGATATTCCACGCACCGCTCGGTTTCAAGCCCCTTGATAACCCCCAAGGGTGTTTTGGTTTCCAAGTATTTTTCCATGACACAACCCCTCGATGCCGATACAATATGGTGTTGCGTTAATTGTAACAAAAAACGCGTATAAAATCAACAAGGAATTGTTCATCATTTATGTGTCGCTATTGAAAACCGCGCCGAATCGCATACATTTACGCCGATATTGACAGACGGCATACACGATCAGAAACTATCGACAGATACTTGCCGCTGTTGCAAAACGGCATCGTGCCGTTCGATATAGGTAAACACATCGGCAAGCGACAAAAACAGCCGCGGCTGTTTGTGATATTCCTGCTCGTGCGGGGTCATCACCAAATTGATATGCTGCAACTGTATCGGGTGCGTGTTTATATTGATTTTCCATTTGCCGACAGGCGTTTCCAAACAAAACCGAACGCCGTCAAAGGTATGCGCATACCCCGCCGTTCGGCACAGCGCAACCAAATCCTGCACGGTTTCGCCTTCGCGCGGGCGGCTGTAAATCGGAATGGACACGGTCACATCGTGTTTTGCCGTGGGCTTACAATGGCGACAGGGTGTATAGCCTGCAAAAACGGCGTCTTGAAAGGCAGGATTCGCTCCACAGCAATATTTTCTGACGGCACAACTGCGAATAGATACATAAAAAAAGAAAGCCTATTGCACATACAATAGGCTTTCTCGTGGTGGGAGAGAGTGGATTCGAACCACTGAAGTCGTAGACGGCAGATTTACAGTCTGCTCCCTTTGGCCGCTCGGGAACTCTCCCATATTCAATTTTCCACCGATGCGTTTCAAGGGTGGAGCTGGTGGACGGACGAAATCACGCTTCGCGTGCTTTCCGTGCTCGGTCACCGTTGCTTCGCAACAGTACCGCCCTCGCACTTCGCACCGAAAAACAATCCACCGGATTGTTTTTTTGAACGGTGCTCACCCTCACAGGGTTCGAGTCCGACCATAGTTTGCATCAAGGGTGGAGCTGGTGGACGGACTCGAACCCCCGACCTGCTGATTACAAATCAGCTGCTCTACCAACTGAGCTACACCAGCATTTTCAACGCTCGAATATAATAGCATACAAAACCGATTTCGTCAAGCAAAAATTTTGCTTTTTTCACACTTTTTCAAAAGTTTTTTATGAATACCTGCGTCTATGGGCGGCACAACGGTACGACCGTTCCCTACGCATAAAATACAATCTGGGCGTTGGGGCGTGCATTGCGCGCCCGCCCGTAAAGTTTGATGTAATTTCGCGGAAGAACACTGCGGTTGTTTTCTACGATTCGTAGGGGCGTTTCACGAAGCGCCCGCATAATTTGATACGATTTTAGGGGACGATACGACCGTTCCCAACGCGCATACAATGTTTTTTATATGTACGGCGGGAACAAATTCTTCGCATTCGCGCACCAAACGGCGGGGGCAAGCCCCCGCCCTACATGATGAAAGCAAACCTTTCCCCTGTCAAAGGAATAACCCCTGCCCCACCGCATTCGTAGAAAAAGGGTTCGGTAAAATTTTGCGCCCCCGAAAAGCGAGGGCGCAAAGTACAATTTAAAAATTATCGAGCAACGATTTGTAGAATTCGCAGTAATCGCGTCTGCCCTCGGCGGTGAAGGTCATCGCCTCGCGCGGGTGGCGGTTTAATTGCCCTGTAAACATATACTGTAAATCATAGCCCCAAGTGACGCCGGATGCTTTTAACGGCAGCATATATTTCTCAATAAAGGTCAAAAGGCTGTAAAGATTGTACTTCGGATTTTTCAAGAATCCGAGCAACAATTCCATGGCACAGTTCCCCGCGCCGCGCCCCATACCCTGTGCAGTAGCATCGAGGAACGATACGCCGTAAGAAAGCGTTTCAATTGTATTGGCAAACGCCAAATTTTGATTGTTGTGCGCGTGAAAACCGACCTTTTTGCCCGATTTTTCCGCCGCCGCCAAATAGGTTTGGGCAAGCTCGGAAGCATTTTCGGGATACAAAGAACCGTAACTGTCGACCAAATAAATGACATCCACCGAGGAATTGCCGAGCATTTCGAGCGCTTCTTCGACCTGATTTAAGTTCGCCTGTGAAATCGCCATAATATTGCAGGTGGTTTCGTAGCCGAGTTCGTGGAAATATTCAATCATTTCAATCGCCGCGGGGATTTGGTGAATGTAGCACGCTACACGCACCATATCAATCACGCTTTCGCTTTTCGGCAGGAAATCCGTTTTGAAATCGCAACGCCCGACATCGGCCATAACCGCAATTTTCATATCGGAGACATTCTCGCCGACAATGGCGCGAATGTCCTCCTCCTTGCAGAATTTCCATTTGCCGAAATCCGCTTCGTTAAACAAATTGCGGCTCGCCTTGTAGCCGAATTCCATATAATCCACGCCGCTTTTGATGTTGGTTTTATAAAGTTCGGTGACGAATTCGTCCGTAAAATCAAAATTGTTGCAAAGCCCGCCGTCACGAATGGTTGCGTCGAGCACCTTGATGTCGGCGCGGACGCCCATTAAATTGCCTTTTCTTGCCATACGAATCTCTCCTGTGTTTGCTGTTGTTTGTCGCTTTAAAACTTTAAAGCGTGTTAGTGATTGGTATTATAACACCGTACACAGGATTTGTCAAATGCTTTTCGGCGTATTTTTTGAAATTTTTGCGAATTTTTTTGATATAGGGCGGATATTTGAAAGCGATAGACACTTGCGTCCGCCTGCACGCTGTCTTCCCTTGTATGTATCATACATCTATGTCGGGAACGGTCGTACCGTTCCTTGAAATGTCGTGAAAATCTGCGGCGGGAGCAAATTCTCCGAATGCAGACACGAACGGCGGTAGAGAGCCCCCGCCCTGCCGATGAACATATTGATATTGTGAAACCCACAGGCGAACACAGTTTTTCCTGTTACCAGTCCAAATCTTTCGAGAACACCTGTTCACCGCTGTTGTTCCACGCCTCCAAGCGGTAGCCGTCCGCCGCAAGCGACAATTTGCCGGCAATGAACCCCCCGTCATTGTGCCCGCCGTCTACATAAATGCGCAAGCCGTTTTCTTCTTTATAGTCGCAAATATGATAGTGCCCGCTTACAATCTGCGTAGCACCGAGCCGCAAGAGTTCGTTTTGCGCGCGCTCGCGTAAATCCTCCTCGACGGCAATATCGCTGTCGTGCACGAGCGTCAGCGTTTTCTTTTCGGATTTCGGCAGGGCGCAAAGCCAATCGACCATCGCCGCGCGATAGGCGCCGTAGTTCACCATACCGCCGTATTCGGGGTGGTCATCGGGTTTATCTTCGCCGCTGTCCAGTACAAGGAAATGATAGTCCCCGTAAGCGGTTTCATAATAAAAACCGTCTAATCCGAGGTAATCCGCCAATTTTGATGCATAGCCGCCGCGCGTTTCGTGGTTCCCGCGCACATAAATCACGGGTTTTGTGCCGCCCGACACCGTGCCGCCGAATTCTACGATATTTTCTACGATTTCGTCTTCAAACATCAGCCCCGGCACCGCATCACCGAGTAAAATCACACCGTCAAAATCGCCGACATATGAAATCGCATCATAGGCCTTTTGTAGTCTTGTATGCCAGTCGGAAACGCTTAAATAGGTTTGCATATCTCCTGTGGGAACGGTAAAGGTATATTCGGGGGAATACACGGTTTTGCCCGAACGCCCGCCGTAACTGCGTTCTTCCAAAATTCGTGTCGAGCCAACGCGATAAGTGTTCCCCTCTAAATGTGCTTTCGGCACTTTTACGGTGTGGATTTTGCTGTCGCCTTTTATTCTGCCGGCATTTTCATCGTACAACTTGTAGTCTTCGCCGTGATAACTGTATTCCAAAAAGCCTGTACCTGTATCATTGGTGGCAAACACCACCGCATAATTGTCGCCGCTGTCAATCACCATCGGAGCAGAGGTGATTTTATAATTGCAGTACGGCAGCAGTGTCCAGACAGTACTGCCGAGCACACCGAGTGCCAAAACGGCGGCAACACACTTTTTCAAAACGCCGTTTTTGAGCGCAGGATAAATACACAGTAAAAATGCAACGGTACAAAGTCCCAAAAAGAGCGGCAAGCCTTTCGCAAACATTTTCAGCATCACAGGGGCGGTCTCTTCCCCGGCACCAATCAAATTGCCCAAATTGTATATCACCAAAAAGACCGCCGCCCCCTCCGAGAGTACCGTAAGGACGGAAAATGCGCGGCTGTCCGAGACAAGTTTCCCGTTTTTGGCAAGACGGTTCAGTTTTACCGTGGTTAAGGCAAGCAGAACCAGCGCTGTTACGACGGCCAACCCCATCAGCAACGCTGAAAGACCGTGGAATACGGCGAGGTCAACAAATACATAGTTGATACGAAACGCATACTGCACCGCCGCCGCCAGTGCGGCAAGGCATGTAAAGGTCAGCAAAACGCCGTTCTTTTTGTATATCTGTTTTTTGGGTTTCATTGTGAATCCTCCCTGAAATAGAATATGGCTATTATTCCATATCAATTTTGCGGTTTTTATAATAATATTCGCGGTCATGTTCGTTAATTTCCCGCACCATGCGGCAGGGATTGCCGTAGGCGACGCTGTTTTTCGGAATATCCTTGGTCACCACACTGCCCGCGCCGATGACGGAATTTTCCCCAATCGTCACGCCCGGCAAAATCACCGCGCCTGCACCAATCCAAACATTGTTTTCAATATGGACGGGGATATTAAACTGTGCCGCTTTTTTGCGCAAATTCGGCTCGATCGGGTGCCCCGCCGTGGCGATCACCACGTTGGGCGCGAGCATCACATGGTCGCCGATATAAATATCCGCATCGTCCACAAGCGTCAGGTTAAAATTGGCATATACCGCATTGCCGAGGTGCGTGTGACAGCCCCAATTTGCGTGCAAAGGCGGCTCAATATAGCAGTCCTCGCCGACCTCGGCAAGCAATTTCGTGAGGATTTCCGCCCGCTTTTCTGCCTCTTTCGGGCGGGTGTGGTTATAATCATACAAAAGTTCCAAGTATTCCGCCTGTTCCGTGAGCAGATCGCTGTCATCCGACAAATACAAATAGCCGTTTGCCATTCTTTCTTTTATATCCATATTTTCTCATTCCCCTTTCAATAGTTTTTCGCGTGCTTTGTAATCGGGCAAAACCGATGCCACAACCTTGTAAAAGGCGGGCGCGTGGTTTTTCTCTTTGATGTGCGCTAATTCGTGCACCACCACATAGTCAATCGCTTCGGGCGGGTAAAGCATCAGCCGCCACGAAAAGCACAAGCTGTCTTTCGCACTGCACGAGCCGAACCGTGTTTTTGCCGAGGTGATTTTGATGCCTGTCGGCTGTACGCCCATTTGCTTTGCAAAATATTCCACCCGCCGCGGGATTTCAACCTCGGCGAGCGCGCGCAATTCTTGTATGCGCTTTTCGGTCAGCGCATTTTCGGCTTCGGCGCGCTGTTTCTGTCGCGCGGTTGCGCGCGCAATCCATTGTTCGTGTGCTTGCACAAATTGCGCAATTTCCGCTTGCGGGTAACCCGTTGGCGCTTTGACGAGTACCGTACAATCCGGCTGTACCGTCAGCGACAGCGTTTTTCGCTTGCTGTAAATCAAAGTATACTCCATCGTGTTCCGTCCTTCCGAATTCAGTTTAACAGGAAATTGCAATTCCTGCAAGCAATGCGGGCGAAATTTTAAAAAAGGCTTGAAAATCCGATGGGCTTAGGCTAAAATAGAAACGAACAAATTTTGTCAGTTAGGAGAAGCAAATATGGATAAAAATTGGTTAGACAACAAAACCGTTATCGTGACGGGCGCTTCGAGCGGTATGGGTAAGGGCATTACCGAAAAACTCATCAAAGAGCACGGGTGCACCGTTTTGGGCGTGGCAAGAAGCCAGCAGAAAATGGAAGCGTTGGTCGCGGAACTCGGCGAATATGCCGACAAGTTCTCGTATCAACTGTTTGATGTTTCCGACCGTGCAAATTGGGACAATTATTTAAACTATCTCAACGAAAACAACATCAAGCCCGACATTCTCATCAACAACGCGGGTATTTTGCCGAAGTTCGACAAATTCCAGCACTATTCGATTGAGGATATTGAAAAGGCGATGAATATCAACTTCTATTCGGCGGTGTATTCCATGCACGCGCTGTTGCCGCTTCTTTTGGAGTCTCCCTCTCCTGCAATTATCAACATTGACTCCTCGGCGGCGCTGATGTCTTTGGCGGGTACTTCCGTGTATTCCGCAAGCAAGGCGGCACTCAAATCCTTAACCGAGTCTATGCGTGAAGAACTGCGCGGCAAATGCTATGTCGGCATTGTTTGCCCCGGCTTTACCAAGACCGATATTTTCCGCAATCAAAGCTCGTCCGATGAAAAAGCACAGAAGATGCTCAATATGGTCAGCACCTCCTGCGACACCATGGTCAAATGGATTATGAACGGCATCAAGAAACAGCACGAATTGATGGTGTTCGGCATGGACGCGGCGTTTATGAACTATTTCGGCAGACTTTTGCCCGTACAGGGCGGCAGACTGTTCAGCGCCGTGATGAAAATGTCCAAATTACCGTTGTTTGACGGTGTATTCAAAGAGGACTGAACTTCTTACTTACCCCAATAAAACGAAGCAGGGCAGTCAAATGACTGCCCTGTTGATTTTTTTCTCTGCCGTTTTTCGGCAAAATTTTGTTTTTTATTTTTTCTGCGGGCCGTTATAGCCGTTTGCCTCTTGGAATGCGGCGATTTTGTCAATCACGCCGAGCACTACATCGAAGCCGTCGCCGACGGTTTCGAGTTCAAAGCGGTCGGCGGTGTCGCGCCAAGTGTGATAATAATAGGTCAACACCGGATTTTGCGCCGCAAAGGTAACGGATTTGACGCCGGCCTTGGTCATCGGGGTGCTGTCACAGCCGCCGACGGGGTTGTGGATACAGCCGTTTGTTTTGCTTTCAATGCCAAGTTCTTTGAATGTGTCTTTAAACATTTTTTCCATATCGGTATCAAAGCGGGTGAATTGCCAATCGTCTTTGATGACAACCTCGAAATACTCTTTGTCCGCAACGGAGTCAATATTGATATTCCACGCGTTTTTGAGCAGGTCGTCATTCTTGTGCTCTTCTGCAAACGCCATAGAGCCACGCAAGCCTGCCTCTTCCGAACCGCAGTTGAAATCAATAATGCGGCAATTCTTCGGCATTTTATCGGGATTCTCTTTGAAATACTTTGTAACCGCATAGCTCAATGCACAGCCGGTGGCATTGTCCATTGCCCCGCGGGACGCGTTTTCCTCGTGCGGGTCGCCCCACATAATGACAAAGCAGCTGCCGATGGCTGTAATCAGCGGTAAGAAATGCATCACAAACAAAAAGCTTTGTAAGGAATTGGAATTCAAAGCGGTATATGCCCACGCGGCGCCCGCATAATACCCGGCAAAAATCACAGACATGGCTATGGAAACACCGATTAAGAAAAATACGCAAATCGCGCCGAAGCCGACCTTTCCGTAGGTTGCAAGAATACCCAAAATCGGCTTGTCGCGGTATTTGTAGGCGTGTTCGGAGTGGCGCCAAGTCCAACTTGTGTCGGTGTGCCCCGAAAGGATAATCGTGTAGTCATATTTGCCGTCCTCGGGCAATAGCTCGCCGTATGTATTCTGTGAAATCTTCTGCGGGAAGAACATATCAAACCATTTTTTATACAAAAACACGCTGAACACAAGCCACAGTACTACGCAAACACCCGCAAGCGCCATACCGAACCAAAGCGCGCTGTTGCCGAGTGCAAAGTACACAAGCCCACTCATGACCAGGCCGAACCAGCCCGCATACGGAATACCGCCGATAGACGAACGCGGCGAAACGGCGAATTCCTCGGTTTTCGGCTCAATGCCGATTTCGCGGAGCTTGTCGCCCATATAGCGCGCATATTTCCGTTCGCCCTCGGAGCCCGGCAAACGCGAACCGATTTTTTCGGCGGCGTCTTTGACAATGTCATAGGCGACTTCGGCATATTTTCGATTTTCTTCTTTCATAAATCTGCCTCCCGTTATTTTCATTTTGAAAAATAAATAATATCTTTTATCATATTGCATTTTCGCAATGAAATCAAGTGCTTTTCTGTATTTTATGCAGTTTTTTTGCATAAATTTTCCAAACGCGGTGCAAAACGGCAACCGAAATGCACACCGAAGCATAATTTGCTTGCTACCGAATTTCAAACAGAACACGCCGGCGGAAAAATCTGCCATATACAGATCGCACAATGCTCAAAAAGTGCGGGGAATTTTTATGCAATTTTACTCCATTATCAGGATTGAACGGGCGGCAGTTTGGGTGTAAAATAAAAATATAAAATACAAGATGAAATGCGGTGAACAACTATGCAATATATCAGCAAAAAGGAAAGCAGAAGTTTTTACACGGGGCTTGCCGGGCAAAATTTGGTGTATTCGTTTATCGGCGGTTCGTTTTTCACCTATTTTATGACGGACATTGCCATGTTCCCGGCGATTACGGTCTCGATACTGCTCATTTTGATGAAAGTTTGGGACGGGATTAACGACCCGATTATCGGTTCGGTGATTGACCGCCACACCTTTAAAAACGGCGAAAAACTGCGCCCGATTTTGCGGTATACGCCGTTGCCCGTCGGCGTTGCAACGGTACTGTTGTTCATTGTGTTCTCGACGGACGACAGCCTGTTGTGGCTGCGCGTTTCGTATTTCATTATTATGTATATCGCGTGGGATTTGGTCTACACGGTGCAGGATGTTGCCATGTGGGGCATTACCGCCGCGGTTTCGCCCGACTCCGCAGAACGCGACAAATTCGTGCAATGGGCGCGCACCGTCGGCTCAACCATATACGGCATATTCAGTATGGGCATTCCGATGGTGCTTGAAATGATTGCAAACATTACAGGCAGCAGTATGGCGCTGATGACGCTTGTTTTCGCCGTGATTTTCGGGTTGGGCGGCGCCATGCTCAGTTACCGCGCGTATGCCGCACAAGAACGCATTCACCCAAATCCGCAAAACCAACAATCCTCCATGCTGGAAAGTTTTTCCCTTTTGTTCAAAAACAGAATGCTGATGCTCGTTACCCTTTCCAATTTACTCGGCGCGGTGGGCTTTGGCAGTCAGTTGGTTACTTACTTCTTTAAATACAAAGTACCTGCCGATTTTTTGGGTGCGGGCAGTTTTATAGGGGCGTTGGGCTTAACCACCATTTACGCCGCCATTACGGGCGCGCCGGGCTTTATTGGTATGCTGTTTGCCAACAAAATGAAACAAATATTTAAATCTTATGTCAACGCGCTGATTTTTATGCAAAGCTGTAACATTGTGGTGCGCGTCATCGCCTATTTCGTCGGCTATGACGGCGTAGGGCTTTGGATCGGCATGGGGCTTATCGGCATCGGTTGTATTCCGTTGGGCGCGGTTTCCATTGCGCAGACCTCGATTTTCTGTGACAGTATTGATTATATGGAATGGAAAACCGGCAAGCGCACCGAGGGCATCACCTTTTCGATGCAAACCTTTTTCACGAAGATTTCCAGCGGCATTACGGCAGGGCTTGCCACGCTCGCGCTGCATTTGATGGACTACAAGGCGGTAGACGACAGCGCGACCGTTTTTGTCGGCACGCAATCCGCGGCATTTGACCGCCTGATTTGGCCGCTTGTGATGCTCACGCCCGCACTTGCGAGTTTGTTGAGCATTATTCCGCTGTTGTTCATTCGCTACACGCCCGAAAAGCGCGCGCAGGTGGAACAAGACCTCAAAGAACGCCGCGCAAAACAGGCAGAAGCAGAACAAGCCGTTGCCGAACAGGCTTGACAAAGCAGTACAGTACAACAAAACCCCCGCCGTTCTCTTTTTTGAGAACAGCGGGGTTGTTTTTTAAGATTTCTTTCGGCGTTTTTTCGGTAAAGCCGTCAACGGCTCTAACAAAGTCACCACCGCTTGCAGTTGTTCACGGTCATCGGCGTCGATGATATAATGCGGTTTTGCACCGTCATAAGGTGCGCCTACATCGTTTTCACAGAGCAAATCGGAAAGAATTTCCAACTGCTTGACAAACACAGTATTGTCGCAAACCATCAAAAGCGGTTTATCGTTGACATACACCATATATTCGCCGAACATTTTGCGGTAGCGCACACAGCCGCAAGGCGCAATTTGTTCACAGACATACTGCGCGAAGTCTAAATTCGTTGCCATGGCGTACCGTGATTACTGAATTTCGGAAAGTTTAACCGGTCTGCCCTCGTTTGCGGATTTTTCGGCGGCAAGGGCAATTTTTACCGACTGCAAGCCGGCGTGAATACCGACGGGTGTTTCCGTATCGTTTTCAACGGCATCGCAGAATTCTCTGACTTCCTGCGAAAAACTTTCCATATATCTTTCAAGGAAGAAATAAAGGGGCTTTTCACCTGTTACGCCGTCTGCGGTGGAAATTACTGCGGAGGAAAGCGTATCATTTGCGGTTGCAACCATACCCTTGGAGCCGAAAAGCTCTGCTCTCTGGTCATAGCCGTACATTGCCTGACGGGAGTTGTCGATCACGGCAAGTGCACCGTTTGCCATTTTCATGGAGATGATGGCTGTATCAAAATCGCCGTATTCACGAATTCCGGGGTTGATAAGCGCATCGGCATAAACATAAAGCTCTTCCACATCGCTGTTTGTAAGGAAGCACGCCATATCGAAATCGTGAATGGTCATATCAAGGAAAATGCTTGCCGCACAGTAGCCCACAGGGGGTGCCTGGGGGTCACGGGAAGTGATTTTAAGAATTTGCGCATCACCGATTTTGCCCTCGTCATACGCCTTGCGGATGGCGGCGAAGTTGTGGTCAAAGCGACGGTTAAAGCCAACCTGGAATTTCACTTCGGGGTGTGCTTTCAATGCGTCGGCAATTTCAAGAATTTTGTCCACGGTATTGGCAAGCGGTTTTTCGCAGAAAACATGCTTACCTGCGTTAATCGCCTCAATGGAAATCGGCGCGTGCGTGTCGGTGGACGAGCAAACGAGCACGGCGTCAATCTCTGTATCGTTGATGATTTCTTTATAATCCTTATAGATTTTTTCAACGCCGAAGCCCTTGATGAAAGCCTCTGTTTCATCATTCATAAATGGATCTGCCATTGCCACAACCGTTGCATTTTTCACATGGTAGGAAATGGATTCCAGATGTACCTTACCGATGCGTCCCGCACCGATGATACCGATTTTTAGCATAGTTATACCTCCGATATATTAAATATAATATTTGTCATTTTGCCATTTGCGTGGATTTTCATCAATATACTGCCAAACTTCAAGATACCCTTCTTCACTTGTGAGTATTCTGTCATAAAATAAATTTTGAAATATCTGTCTGCCCGTACAGTTTCCAAATTGGTTACAGTTTCGTGTAGTCAATGACTTATATGCGCAAATGATATCAGACAATGTAGGGCGGGGGCTTGCTCCCGCCGCTTCACCGTCAAGAATAAGAATTGCGTGAATATGATTCGGCATAATCACATATTTGTCTATTGTCACATAATCATATCGCTTTTCCAGTTCTAACAACTGTTTTTCTGCGATTTGCCCATACGGAGAAAGAGTTAATTCAGTATCGGCATAAACCCTTTCGTTGGGCACAAAACAGAGCCCAACATTATCAGCAATATGCGTGATTTTCCCGAAAAAGCATTTCATATCTTTACAGCAAATCGTCACAAAATAATAGCCGTTTACGCTGTAATCATATTGTTTTAATCGAGGATGTTTCCGTTTTGGAATTTTATTGCTTAACATATTGATGATTTATTTATCTGCGGCGGGAGCAAGCCCCCGCCCTACACTTGATTTTCCCAAAAACAATATATTTTTTCGTTCGGCAAGGCTTGCGAGCGAAGCAATATACGATATTGCGAGTGAGCGTAACGACGCCGAACGGAAAAAGATGAAAAATCAGATCGTGCCGTCCCAAGTGGAAACATTTGTCGATGCCGCTTCTTCTTCGTCAAACCAATGTGTGGTAACTGCCTTGCTTTCAGTGAAGAAACGGTATGCGTCTTTGCCGAGACAATGGAGATCGCCGAAGAAGGACTGCTTGTGCCCTGAGAACGGGAAGAAGCCGACGGGTACGGGAATACCCACATTGATACCTACCTGACCGCCGTCGGTATGGCGTGCAAATTCACGGGCAAAGTATCCGCTCTGCGTGTAAATCACGGAGCCGTTGGCGTAAGGGTTGGAATTCATAATCGCCAAGCCCTCTTTGAAATCCTTGCAGCGCTTAATGCAAAGCACGGGGCCGAACACTTCGTCACTGCCGATGGTCATATCCTCTGTCACATGGTCAAAAATTGTGGGACCTACGAAATAGCCGTTTTCGTAGCCTTCAACAACACAATTTCTGCCGTCAAGCACCAATTCCGCGCCCTCGGCGACGCCTTTGTCTATATCGGCAAGCACTTCTTTATAATGCTTTTCATAGGTAATCGGTCCGAGTTTTGAGGATTTATCCCAAGAGGGACCAACCTTGATTTTTTCAGCCTGCTTTTTGAGTTCCGCAACGAATTTATCGGCGATTGCCTCTTCAACAACACAGCAGGAAAGTGCCATACAACGCTGACCTGCACAGCCGTATGCGGAGTTAATTACACCTGCAACGGTTCTTTCCAAAGCGCAGTCCGCCATAACAAGCGCATGGTTTTTCGCCTGGCAAAGTGCCTGACAGCGTTTGCCTGCGGCGGCGGCACGCTGATAAATTTTTAAACCGACAGGGGTTGAACCTACGAAAGTGATACCCTTAACATCGGGGTGGTCGAGAATGGTGTTAATCTCGTTTCTCGAACAGGTTACAACATTGATAACGCCGTCGGGAACACCTGCTTCTTTATAGATTTTTGCAAACATCATTGCGGTTTTCGGTGTTAAAGATGCGGCCTTTAAAACCATTGTATTGCCTGTTGCAATGCAGGTAGGCGCCATCCAGCCGAAGGGAATCATTGCGGGGAAGTTTACGGGCACAATGCCTGCAAACACGCCGAGAGGTTCACGGTATTTCACAGTATCGTAGCCTGTTGACGCATCCATAAGGCTTTCGCCCATCATCAAAGACGGCACCTGTGTTGCAAGCTCCGTACCCTCTTTGGCTTTGAGGACATCGCCCTCTGCCTCGCCCCATACCTTGCCGTTTTCTTTGGCAACGCACATCGTGAGCTCTTCCATATTTTCAATAATCAAGTCGCGGATTTTATAGAGAATCTGCGCACGCTTGATTGCGGGAACGGCACGCCATGCGGGATATGCCGCCTTTGCCGCTTCAATAGCCTCCAACACCTCATCGTTTGTGCAGCAGGGTGCCTGCCCCGTAACCTCGCCGGTGCTGGGATTGTGCAGGTCATACCAAGCATCGGTTTTCGAGTCCTTGAACTGACCGTTTACAAAATACTGTAATTTTTCAACTGCCATTATATGTACTCCTTTTTCGGGTTTTTTATGTTTGTTGATTTTACGGCGGGAGCAAATTCTCCGAATTCGGGAACCTTGCGGCGGGAGCAAGCCCCCGCCCTACACTTGCAATAAGTGAAAAGTGATTTTGGGGAACTCCCTCAGTCAAGCGCTGATGCGCTTGACAGCTCCTGCTTTTAGAAAGCAGACGGTAATTTTTTCGAGACTCCCTCCGTCACGCCTACGGCGTGCCACCTCCCTCGATGAGGGAGGAATATAAGGTTTTAGATTATAATCCTGATACTTCGCTGATATATTTACGGGCTTTAATCGCGTATTCAAGGGGATTTGCTTTTGCGGGGTCTTGTTCGGCTTCTACAAGCACATAGCCCTCGTAGCCGACTTCTTCCAACACATCGAAAATCGGTTTGAAATCGAGTGCGCCGTCGCCGGGCACGGTGAATGTACCCAAACGCACGCCGTCAAGGAAACTCAAATTCTCTGCCTTGACTTTTTCAATCACTTCGGGACGAATATCCTTCAAATGCACATGGCGCACGCGTGTTGCATACTTTTTGAGCACTGCCATATAGTCCTCGCCGCAATATGCCAAGTGACCGCTGTCAAACAAAAGCCCGAACAGTTCGGGGTCTGTGTTTTCCATCATACGGTCGATTTCTGCGGCGGTTTGCACCACCGTACCCATGTGGTGGTGGAAGCAAAGCGCGATACCCATATCTTTGGCAACTTTACCGAGTTTGTTCAGCCCCGTGCAAAGCAAATCCCATTCTTCGTCATTCATCACATATTTGTCGCGGAAAATGGATTTATCCGTGCCCTGAATGGAATGCCCCTGCTCGGAAACGCCGACCACCTTTGCGCCCATTTCTTTTAAGAAAGTGATGTGGCGAATAAAATCGCGTTCGGTTTCCTCATAGGGCTTTGTCGTCAAAAATGTGGAAAACCACGCGTTGCAAATCTGCATGCCGCGCAAATCCAGCGCTTTTTTCAATTCCACGGCGTCTTTCGGATATTTGTTGCCGACTTCACAGCCCGTAAAGCCTGCCAACGCCATTTCGGAAACGCACTGTTGGAAAGTGTTTTCCGCGCCCAAATCGGGCATATCATCGTTTGTCCATGCAATCGGCGCAATGCCGAGTTTGACTTTGCTTTTGTCTAACATCAATATTTTCTCGCTTTCTTTAAGTTTTCTTGTTTATTTTCATAAGCCGCGCGAACGGCTTCGTTTTGCGAAGTGCTTGCGACGCCGACATTCCACCATGCGCCGTACCCGTCCGTCATGGATTTCGGCAAAACCTTAATATCTATGAGCGTGGAAACGGTTTGTTTTTGGCTGTCTAAAAGCGCCGCTTCTAATTCTTCGGGTGTTTTTGCGGTATAGGTTTTCACGCCGTAACCGCTTGCCGCTTTTGCAAAGTCAATCGGCACCAAATCCCCGAGCAATTCGCCGTTTTCGTCACGGAAACGGAATTCCGTGGCAAGGTTGCCGATACCGTTGGACATTTCCAAGTTATTGATACAGCCGAAACCGCTGTTGTCGAACAGCAAAACATTGATTTTTTTGTGCTCCTGCACGCTTGTGACAAGTTCCGAATGAAGCATTAAATAACTGCCGTCGCCGCACATTGCGTACACTTCTTTTTCGGGCTCGGCGAGTTTGGAGCCGAACGCACCCGCGATTTCATAGCCCATGCAGGAATACCCGTATTCCATATTGTAAGAATAGCGGCTGTCGGAGGTCCACATACGCTGTAAATCGCCCGGCAGAGAGCCCGCCGCACCAACGCAAATGGCGTCTGCGGGAATCAAGCGGCGGACGGTTGCCACCGCGGCGGTTTGGGTAAGTCTGCCGCCGATTTTTTCAACAAATTCGGGGATCGTGCGCTTGTCGCCCGCGGCAATGAGCGGTTTAAAGTTTTCATCGTATTTGTACGCGGCAAGGAACTGCATTTCCTTTGCCCAACCGTCGCGCGCGGCGGCGATTTCGGTGGTATAGGCGGATTTGTAGCCCTTTTCTTTGAGGGCGGTATACAGCGCCTCCAAGCCCAATTTTGCATCGGCAACCAACTTGACGGCGCCGAGTTTATAGGCGTCAAAGCGCGAAGTATTGATAGTCAGGACTTTCGCATCCGAACGGAACAGGGCTTTTGAGCCTGTTGTGAAATCGGAAAACCGTGTGCCGACGCCCAAAATAACATCTGCCGCTTTGGCGATTTCGTTGCCCGAGGAGTTGCCTGTTACGCCCACGCCGCCGAGGTTGTACGGATCGCTCGACAGGCAGGCGGTTTTGCCGCTTTGCGTTTCGGCAAAGGGAATGTTGAATTCGTGGCAGAACTTTTCAAGCGTTTCGCCCGCTTCGCTGTACCGCACACCGCCGCCGCAAATCACAAGCGGCTTTTTCGCGGTCAAAAGGATAGACACAAGGTCGTCTACCTCCTCTTTGGCGGGGGCAACGCGGGTAATTCTATGCACGCGTTTTTGCAGGAATTCTTCGGGGAAATCGTAAGTTTCACCCTCGACATCCTGCGGCATGGATATGCAGACCGCGCCCGTTTCGGCGGTATCGGTCAGCACGCGCATGGCGTTCATCATCGCGGTCATCAGTTGTTCGGGGCGGGCAATTCTGTCCCAATACCGTGTGACGGCTTTGTAGGCGTCATTGGTGGTAATCGAAAGGGAGTTGACCTGTTCAAACTGTTGCAGCACCGGATCGGGCTGACGGGTGGAAAACGCGTCGGCGGGAATTAACAGCAACGGCACATGATTGACGGTTGCCGTTGCCGCCGCGGTAATCATATTTGCGGCGCCGGGACCTATCGACGAAGAACAGGCAATGATTTTGCGGCGGTTATTTTGCTTTGCAAACGAGGTTGCCGCATGCGCCATCCCCTGTTCGTTTTTGCCTTGATACACGGTCAAGTTTCCACGGTCGGAATCGAGCGCTTCACCGAGCCCGCAAACAATGCCGTGCCCGAAAATGGTGAAAATACCGTCTACAAATTTGGTTTCTTTGCCGTCAAACGACACATACTGGTTATCTAAAAATTTGACGAGGGCTTGTGCGGTCGTCATAACTGCCATAAAAACGCCTCCTTATATCTCTAACAGCCATTTGTGGTCGGGGTCGTCAATACGCGTTTTGCGCCACGGGTCGCCGTCCAAATGGCGAATCATCCATACATAATACATCGAATAGCCGGGCGCGGCAACTTGCTGGTGCGTTTTCATCGGCGTGATGGAAAGCGCGCCGCCGTTTAACACCTTGTAGCAATCGTCGCCGTTAAAGCCGACGCCGAAGCCCTGCGGCTTGTCGAATTCATAATAGTAAAGTTCGGGCTGGGGGTGATAGTGCGGCGGGTAACTCGACCAGCACCCGGGTTTGTGGAACACCTCGCCCAAAACCATATTGGAATACGGCGCGTTCTCATAGTCAAACACCGTAAGCACCTGTCTGTGTGCCGTGCCGTTCCACTGCGCTTTACCGAACTCCTGCAAGGTGCAATCGTCGGGTGTATAGTATACAATGTCAAAGTCTTTGTCATTGTCGGTTTGCTGGATTAAAATGCGTGCGTCCGTTTTTGCCGTAACGGTCACTGCCTTTTTGCGCGGGAAATGCACGCAATAGGGTTTGTCTAAAAACGGACTGCGGCGCACGGCACTTTTTACTTCGCCCGCAAAGAGGAATTCCACCTCGCCCGCAAGCAGCAAAATTGCGGTTTCATTCGCGGCACTGCACACCGTAAAGGACTCGCCCGTCGACAGCTGTTTGACTTTAATGGTCATCAGCATTTCGGCGTTTTTGCCGCCCATTTCGCATAGGATTTTTTCGTTGTTTTCATTGAAAACAGGCGTTTCGTACATATGTATCCCCTTACATTCTTTGTTATCTGTTACATAGGTCGGGCGAATTGCGTTCGCCCGCGAGGTTTGCGCTGCATCGCGGAACAACACGAAGGTTGTTCCCTACGCGGTGGGAGCAAATTCTATGAATTCAGGCACCGAACGGCGGGAGCAAGCCCCCGCCCTACGCTTTGACAAAATTACGCTCTTGCCACCATTTCGCCGTATTCTTCTTTTTCTTTCTTGATAAATTCTTTGACGGCTTCGACGGTGGGCATATCCTGCGAGCAGGCGTGCGACGCCACGAGCATGGCCGCCGAGGCAGAGCCGAATTCTAAAGCGTCCATCATTTCATACCCTTCAAACAATCCGTACAGGAACGCGGACGCGTACCCGTCGCCGCCGCCGAAGGATTTTAACAGTTTGACGGGGAACGGCTTGATAGAATAACTTTCGCCGTCATTCGTATAGGCGGTCGAGCCGTCTTTGCCGTGCTTAATAATTACGATTTTGGCGTTATAGCCGTGCCACAGCGCGGCGGTTTCCTTGTCGGTCATACCGGGTTTTATCAACGCTTCGGTCAAATCGTATTCTTCACGCGAGCCGAGGATAATATCCGCTTCTTTCGCGACGGCAGAATAATAAATGGCGATTTCGTCCGCATTTTTCCAGTTGTAGGCGCGATAGTCAATGTCGAAAATAATCGGCACATTGTTTTTCTTCGCAAGGGCAACGGCTTTGAGTGCCGCCTCACGCGAGGGGCTTTCGGCAAGCGCCGTGCCCGAAATGAGCAGTGCTTTTGTCTGCTTGATATATTCCTCATCAATGTCGGCAACATCCAATTTTAAGTCCGCCGCAACGTTACGGTACATCAAAATGGAGCTTTCGGTTTCGGACTTGATTTCGGTAAAGGTAAGGCCTATCTTTTCGCCGTTTTGACAGCGTTTGATGTGCGAGGTATCAATGCCTTCCTTCTCAAAGAAATCGGTTACGAATGTGCCGAGTTGGTCATCGGAAACACGCGCAAAAAAGCCGATTTTCTTGCCCAAACGCGCAAGCCCCACCGCGATATTGGCGGGCGAACCGCCCAAATAGCGTTTGAAAGTGGTGCTTTCGTTTAAGGGGCAATAGTAATCGACGGGGTTAAAGTCCACGGCGACTCTGCCGAGCAGGATTAAATCATAGGGTTTGGTTTTATCAAAGGTTATGTATTGCATAAAGACACACTCCTTTTTTGTGTTCGGGTTTTGTTTTTTGATATTCGCGGGCGAACACAGTTCGCCCCTACGCGTGAGGGGATTTTTACAAACTCCCTCCGTCACGCCTACAGCGGGACTGTTCCCTCTAAGAGGGAGCGAATATGAGGGTATTTTTACATACTCCCTCGGTCACGCCTGCGGCGTGACAGCTCCCTCTAAGAGGGAGCGAATATGAGGGTATTTTTATATACTCCCTCGGTCACGCCTGCGGCGTGACAGCTCCCTCTAAGAGGGAGCGAATATGAGGGTATTTTTATATACTCCCTCAGTCACGCCTGCGGCGTGACAGCTCCCTCTATGAGGGAGCGAATATGAGGGCATTTTTACAAACTCCCTCAGTCACGCCTACAGCGGGACAGCTCCCTCTAAGAGGGAGCATATATAAGGTAAAAGATTTTATTTTACTGCATATTAAAAATCTCGATATGCCGTTTGACATTTTGATATACGCCCTCGACTTCGCAGGCGGACAGTTCAAAATAGTTGGGCTTGCCCTGTTTGTTGTCGCAATAGGCTTTGGCGTAAGACGCAAGCGCATCAAACGATGCCGTGGCAATATTGATTTTGCGAACGCCCAACGAAATACAGCGTTGGAACATCTCAGCGGTAATGCCTGTGCCGCCGTGCAGAACAAGCGGCGTTTTCACGGCGTTATGGATTTCTTCCAACACATCGAAACGAAGCTCCGGTAAAACCGGGTAATTGCCGTGGGCATTGCCTATCGCAACTGCGAGTGCGTCCACACCCGTTTCATCGCAAAAACGCACGGCGTCTTTGGGGTCTGTGCACAAAATCTGATGCGCTTTCCCCTCGCCCTCATTGCCGCCGACTACGCCGAGTTCCGCCTCGACGGTTGCGCCGTAATCACTCGCAAGGTTGACAATATTTTTTACAGTTTCAATATTCTTTTCGAGCGGCAACTGCGAGCCGTCAAACATCACGGAAGTAAAGCCGATGTCCAAAGCCTGCAACACCGTTTCGGTGCGAAGCCCGTGGTCCAAATGCACGGCAATATCGACCGACGCATTTTCTGCCGCGGCGAGCATCATCGGCCCCATCAGTTCCAGCGGTGAATTCGGAAGCCGCACTTCGGCAATCTGCAAAATAATGGGTGTTTCCAGCTCCTCGGCGGCTTTCACCGCCCCCATTACCATTTCCATATTGCCGACGGAAAACGCCCCGACGGCGATATTTTTTTGTTCTGCGCGCACAAGCAAATCCTGCATTGGGACTAACGCCATATCTCAAAAAACACTTCTTTCCGATTGTATTGATTTATTTACTATTTATAGCACTTTTGTCCATTTTTTTCAATGCACCGACGGTAGAAATATTGCGGTATAATCTGTGAAAAATCACAAGAAAAACGGCACCGCAAACAAGGTGCCGTTCTATCATGCGTGGTATGATTTCGTTTTAGGGGGTATCGTGTAATTCTGCCGTGTTTTCGCGGGGGACAACATCCCGCGAATACAGCAATTTCAAAATAATCGGCGTAATTACCGACGAAATCAAAATTAACAAAATCACGGGCGTAAAATAGGCGGACGAAATAATCCCGCAGGAAAGTCCTTTTTGCGCGACAATCAGCGCGACCTCGCCGCGCGTCATCATGCCGATGCCGATTTTGAGAGAATCGTTCCATTTGAAGCGGCACGCCTTTGCCATCAACGAACAGCCGATAATTTTACACAGCAGTGCAACCAATACGAAGCCGACGGCAAACAATACAATTTCGTTCGAGATTTTGTCGAGCGTGGTTTTTAAGCCGATGCTGGCGAAAAACACGGGGCCGAACAGCATATAGGAGCTGATGTCCATTTTTTCGGCGATGTAGTCGGAATCGTGAATACTGCAAAGAATAATTCCCGCAACATATGCGCCCGTAATGTCGGCAATGCCGAAAAAGCGTTCGGCGACAAACGCCATCCCAAAGCAAAGCGCCAATCCCGCAATCGGAATGCGGCGCGTATGCGGCCAGCGCTTGTCGCACCAGCGAAAGCCGAAATAGCAAACAAAGCCAAATCCCAAAGCAAACAGGAAAAACAAGCCTGTTTTTAAAAGCACCGTGACGGGCTTGACATCGCCGCCGTTTAAGCCGACCACAAAGGTCAGAACGATAATGCCGATGACATCGTCAATAATTGCGGCGCTCAATACGGTTGTGCCGACTTCGGTGGAAAGTTTACCGAGTTCTTTTAAAGTCTGCACGGTAATACTCACCGAGGTGGCGGTCATAATCACGCCGATAAACACCGCGCGGTAAAATTCAGGCGAGCCGAGCGGCGAAACGCCGTAAATCGCCATATACAAGAGCGTGCCGCCGACCAGCGGAATAAACACACCCGCGCAGGCGATGGCAAAGGCTTTTAAGCCCGTGCGCAGTAAATCTTTCAAATTGGTTTGCAGCCCTGCCGAAAACATCAACAGCACCACGCCGATTTCTGCCATTTGCGCCAAAAAATCGCTTTGATCCACAAGCCCCAAAACACTCGGGCCAATCACAACACCGGCGATAATTTCGCCGACCACCTGCGGCGCTTTGAGTTTGCGCGCGGCAATGCCGAACAGCTTGGCGGCTACAATAATAATACATAACGATTTAAAAACGGTGTATGCTTGCATAAAAACGATTCGCTTCCCCATTTTTCATTTCCGCACGCTATTATACGCCCCCAAAATCGGTTTTGCAAACAAAAAAACAGAAACCTCTGTTTTGAACAAACCGAGGTTTCCGTACAGGATTCTTTTGGTGAAAAAAAGCGAAAAACCGCGCCCTTAACCGCGTACACCGTCAGTATAGCCCAAGGGAAGCGTTAAAAATACACCGGTATTCGCCTTTTGCAGTCCGCCGGTAACGGCTGTTACAATGCTGTGCGTTTTTTCGATGTTTTCCGCTGTCATTGCCGCAAGCAACAGTTTATTGGTATCCGCATCGGGGTTTAAATATTGGCGTAGGGAACTGAACACGGGCGGTTTTTCCAAATCTGTGCCTGCAACCGCCTGTAAAACGCCTTTGCAATCGAGTAAAGTGCCGCCGCGAATGCCCGCCTCCATCATTTTGACGAGAATTTCGTCCATTTGCTGTGCATCGTGTATAATCAAAATTAAAAGCTCCATACCTTGCCTCCGAAAGAAGTTTATGCTATTATTTTACACAAATCACGGAAAAATGCAATATACCTATCAAAGAAAGGCGGTGTTTTCATGGCAAGGCGTTTGGAATACAAAATCGAGCCGCGTTTTGACGGCAAAAAAATCAAAGATTTTTTAAAGCACGAGGTTGGCATTTCGCACCGAATGTTGTGTATTTTGAAACGCGAGCCCGAAGGCATTACCCGAAACGGCACACACGCGCGGGCGATTGACTGCTTGCACACAGGCGATTTGCTTGCTTTGCAGTTGCCTGACGACGAGCAAACGAGCGTCAGCACGCCCACAAAAATGCCGCTTGCCATTGTATATGAAGACACGGATATTTTGGTGCTCAACAAGCCCGCGGGGCTTGCCATGCACGAAACGCATAATCATCAAGGCGACGCGCTGTCGAACGCGGTGGCGTATTATTTGGAAAGCCGCGGCGAACCGGCGGTTTTCCGCGCAGTCGGGCGGCTCGACAAAGGCACTTCGGGGCTTGTGGTCTGCGCGAAAAACAAATATGCCGCCTGCCGGTTGGCGGGGCATATCGAAAAAACCTATTACGCCGTCGCTTGCGGGGTATTCACGGGAAACGGCACCGTGGACGCGCCGATTGTGCGCCCCGACCCAAACAAAACCCTGCGTGCGGTGGGTGACGACGGCGAACGCGCCGTGACGCATTGGGAAGCGCTGAAAACCGACGGAAACTGTACGCTGTTGCGTATTCATTTAGAGACAGGGCGCACGCACCAAATCCGCGTGCATTTTCAATATCTCGGTGCGCCGCTTGTGGGCGACGATATGTACGGAAGCCCCGATTTGCGGCTCAATCATCAGGCACTCCATTGCGGTGCATGTTCTCTTTTGCACCCTGTGACAGGTGAAAAAATGGAGTTTCAAGCGCCATTACCTGACGATATGGCGGCGTTATGCACAGATATGGTTTGATACACCGACAAGGATTTGTTTTTCACGCCTACACGAAGGTGCTTTGCCCGGCAGGCGAAGCAACCGCGTTCTTAGCATTCTATTTTGCATTCTATATTTTTTATCTGTTTGCGATTTTTCACTTCGTTTAGAAGGACATATTGGGGTTTGTATTTGTGTTTATATGGTAGGGCGGGGGCTTGCCCCCGCCGTCAATTCACATCAAATCCTGCGGCGGGGGCAAGCCCCCGCCCTACCCTGAAAATGTATTTCGTGCGTAGGGAACGGTCTTGACCGTTCCGTAAAATTGTATCAAATTATGCGGGCGATTCGTGAATCGCCCCTACAATTCGTAGGGAACGACCTTAGTGTTGTTCCGCAAAATAACAGCAAAATTCACGGGCGGGCACGGAGACCCGCCCCTACAACGGGGCGCCGAGTCGTCGCCCCCTACGCACGCAATATATTTTTTCGCGTAGTGGCGGGCTTCCACGCCCGCATAAAATCACATCAAAATCCACGGGCGGGCGAACACAGTTCGCCCCTGCGATTGGATAGACAAACCCCAATTTGTAATTTTCGGAACAGGGCGGACAATCCCTGCACGCATACAAAACACGCATACATATCCCATATACAAAGATAACCCCCGAGGCAGAGAAACTGCCTCGGGGGGATTTTTACCGGTTTACGAAAAACGCAATGTGGGATTAGTCATCCTCGTGTTTTTTCTTCATGGTAACTGCCGCAACACCTGCTGCCATGGAGAGCATTGCAAGCGACGCAATACCGCCGGCTACGGTGCCGCTGGTCTTCGGAATGTTCGGAACAGAAGTATCCGTGGTCACTGTTAATTTGTCAATCGCGACAACTTCTTTTTCGCCGCAAACAGAGCAAACGCGCTCTTTGGAGCCTTCTGCGGTTGCGGTCGGCTCTTTAACAACTTTCCATTCACCGAAGCTATGACCGAGAGGTGCAATAACTTCTTCAACTTCGTCACCGCAAGTAGCGCAAACTGCTTTTTTGAGGCCGGGCTCTGTGCAGGTTGCGGGGGTTTCAACGGTCCAAGCGTCATCAGCAACATCATGGCCGAGAGGCGCAATGACCTCTTCAACTTCTACGCCGCACACAGCGCAAACTGCTTTTTTGAGGCCGGGCTCTGTGCAGGTTGCGGGGGTTTCAACTGTCCAAGCGTCATCGGCAATTTCATGCCCGAGCGCAGTAATCGCGCGGGAATCCAATTCTGTACCGCACACTGTGCACTTTTGCACTTCCAAGCCTGCTTCGGTGCAGGTTGCGGGCGTTACAACTTCCCAATCACCCGGAGTGTGCGCTGCAAGTTCGGTCGGTCTGGTTTCGGTTGCGCCGCAAGCGGTGCAGGTGCGGGTTTCTTCGCCGGCAGCGGTGCAGGTTGCGGGGGTAGTCACAACCCATTCGCCATAAGCGTGGTCACAAGCAACAGTAACCGCAGTAGAAGTACCTGCATTGGCAATTGCGGAAGCGGTTGCATCGGTACCGTCAAAATCGCCCAAAGCGTAACTGGTCACAACCAAATCCACCACGCCGTTGGTTTCCAAAACTTTCAGTTGGAATGTAACGACAGGACCGGTAGTTGTAACGGCCCCTTCGAGAGTCCCTGAATACTGCAAATTGCCGGCAACTGCAGTATTAAACGAAACGGAGTCGAAATAAGATGCATTACTTGCGCTTACCAATTCAAATTTCGCAGGATCATATTGTACTTTGAAATCCAACGCGCCGAGGCCAAGTGTGCTGTCCGGAGTAGCGGTGACGGTAAAGGTGATGACATCGCCAACCTTTGCCGCGCTCTTATCCGCAGTCAGAACAACTTTACCGTCTGTTGTTGCAGCAAAGACCGTCATGACGCCCATGCTGAGCACAAGAGCCAACGCCAACAAAATGCTGAGTGTTTTTTTCATGATTGTACCTTCCTTTTTTCTTTGGATTATAACGACTCTTCCGCGAAGGGCTCTCTGCCGAACGCTCTGCCGCAATTGCTCCCAAACAACGCCCCTCCAAGAAGAACCGTTACAATCGTTACGCGCAGCGCGTGCAGAAACAGTTTTATAATCCATATGTTTTAGTCGCACTTTTGTAGACTATACGACTTTCTTATATTATAGTCATAGTTTTTCGGTTTGTCAACGGTAAAATGTGGAAAAATCGGTGTTTTCAGTTGTTTTTTTCTTGATTTATCCGCGTTTTTGTTGAAACCGCCTCTTTTCAGAAGGATAAAATTGGAGTTTGTATTTGTCATCCTGAGCGAAGCGAAGGATCTCAAACCCCAGTATAAAATGTGCGAAACGAGATTCTTCGCCTATCGGCTAAGAATGACAAGCGGGCGATTCGTGAATCGCCCCTACAACCGTAGGGAACGGTCTTGACCGTTCCGCAAAAATACATCAAAATCCACGGGCGAACACAGTTCGCCCCTACGAGTAGGGAACAACCGAAGATGCGTTCCGCAAAATTATATCAAAATCTACGGGCGGGCGTGGAAACCCGCCCCTACAACGGGGCGACGAGACGCCGCCCCCTACACTCACATTACAGTTTGTCCGTTCCGTACTTCACAGCAAATCCCGCGGCGGGAGCAAGCCCCCGCCCTACCCTTTAAATTGTATTTTGTGCGTGTAGGGAACGGTCTTGACCGTTCCGTAAAATTACATCAAAATCTACGGGCGGGCGTGGAAACCCGTCCCTACAAACGGGGCGCCGAGTCGTCGCCCCCTACGCTCACATTACAGTTTGTCCGTTCCGTAATTCACAGCAAATCCTGCGGCGGGAGCAAGCCCCCGCCCTACCCTGTAAAATGTATTTACGGCTGCGCCATTACCCCTTTGTCGCTGCGCGACATTTCCCCTAACAGGGGAATCTCACCGACCCCTACGCACGAAATGGAATGCGTTTGCCCCACAACCCCCAATTTATGGAAATATGCATATTCCCTGTTACAGCGTCAGTTGTTCGCCGGCGTCCTCGGCGGAGAGAAGCGCGCCTGCGGCGGGCAGGGAGCGCGTGCGATAGCGCGCGGGTTTTTGGAACTCGCCTTCGTTATACGCTCGAACGCTTGCAAGGCGGTGTCCTTTTTTGAGCGTCATTACGGCAACGCCCTGTGTATCTTTGGTGGTTTTCGGCGATACGGCGCCGGTGTTGAGCAAGAGAATTCTGCCTGCGGTGGACTGCACCACCAATTCGCAATCCTCGCGGATTTGGCGGATTGCCGCCAACGGGAATTTGTCGCAATACGCTTTAATCAACTTTTTACGGTTGGTTTTGGTTTCGTAAGCGGACAAATCCACTTTCGCCAATTTTCCGTTTTCAAAGAAGAACAACATATAGCCTTTGTAATCGGTGGTCACCGCCATATAAATTGCCGATTCGCCCGCGTCCATATGCAATTTTGACGGCACATAATCGCCCAAAACGCTCGCTTTGGTATCGTCAAAATCGGCGGCTTTGGCTTTGTAAACCTGACATTTGTCTGTAAAGAACAGCAATTCCGTATTGTTGGTTGCCTCCACGGTCAAAAGCAGGCTGTCGCCGTCCTTGAATTTCTGCTCGCCGCTCATACGCAACGACTGCGGTGTAATCTTTTTAAAATATCCCTCTTTTGAGAAGAACAAATGCACGGGGTAGTCGGGTGTATCGTCCTCAAGGGATTCATCCGCCTCGGCGGCGGCATACACAATTTCACTGCGGCGCGGTTTGTTGTATTTTTCGACAACCGCTTCGAGTTCGCCCACAATAATTTTCTTAATGCGCGCTTTGCTCGACAAAATATCCTCCATATCCGCAATGGATGCACGCAAATCCGCAATGTCTTTGGTGCGTTTTAAAATGTATTCGCGGTTTAAATGGCGCAGTTTGATTTCGGCAACATATTCCGCCTGAATTATATCAATGCCGAAGCCAATCATCAAATTCGGCACGACTTCCGACTCTTCCTCGGTGGAGCGGATAATGCGGATGGCCTTGTCAATATCGAGCAAAATTTTCTGCAAGCCCTCTAAAAGATGCAAGCGGTCTTTGGCTTTGGACAAGTCAAAATACACACGGCGGCTGACGCACTCGGAACGGAAGGCAATCCATTCTAAGAGTAAATCACGCACGCCCAACACACGCGGCGTACCCGCGATAAGCACATTGAAATTGCAGGCAAAGGCATCTTCGAGCGGGGTGGATTTGAACAGCTTTTTCATGAGTTTGTCCGCGTCGGTGCCGCGCTTTAAATCAATGGTAATCTTCAAGCCTTTTTTGTCGGTCTCGTCACGAACATCGGCAATTTCGCGCAAGGTACCGCCTTTGACCTTTTCTATGATTTTTTCGATAATCGCCTCTGCCGTGGTGGTCGGCGGGATTTCGGTAATATCAATGCAGTTGTTGGATTTGTCATAGGCGTATTTGGCGCGCACCTTAAAACTGCCGCGTCCCGTGCGGAAAATTTCACGCATTTGCGCTTCATCATACACAATCTGCCCGCCGCCGATGAAATCGGGCGCTTTGACCGCTTCGTTAATATCAAAATCATTGTTTTTAATAAGCCCGACAGTCGCATCGCAGATTTCTTTCAAATTAAACGAGCAAATCGAGGACGCCATACCGACGGCGATACCCGTATTGGCGTTGACAAGTACCGACGGGAAGGTCACGGGGAACAGCGTCGGCTCTTTCATCGTGTTGTCATAGTTATCGACGAAATCCACGGTATCTTTGTCAATGTCCGCAAACAGTTCGGCGGCAATCGGCTCTAATTTTGCCTCGGTATAACGCGAGGCGGCGTACTGCATATTGCGGGAATACGCCTTGCCGAAGTTGCCTTTTGACAGGACATACGGATAGAGAAGCGCCTCATTGCCGCGCGACAAACGCACCATCGTTTCGTAAATGGTCGCGTCGCCGTGGGGGTTCAACTGCATGGTACGCCCGACGATATTTGCGGATTTGATGGTGCCGCCTTTTAACAGCCCCATTTTATACATTGTATAAAGGAGTTTGCGGTGCGAGGGCTTGAAGCCGTCGATTTCAGGGATTGCGCGCGACATAATCACGCTCATGGCATACGGCATATAGTTGGTTTCGAGCGTGTCGGTGATGAATTGCTCGACCACCTCGCCCGCGCCTAAAATATGCGCATTGGGCTGTAATTCTTCCTCGTGGGGGATTTCTGCTTTTTTCGGTTTTCTGGGCATGGGATTTTACTCCTGTTCATACATAGAAATCGGATTGTAGCGGCGAGATTTCGTGCCCGCCTGTGGATTTTGATATGATTTGGCGGAACGACACACAGGTCGTTCCCTACATACGGTAGGGGCGGGTTTCCACGCCCGCCTGTGGATTTTGATGTAATTTGGCGGAACGACACGCAGGTCGTTTCCTACAAGCGGTAGGGGCGAACTGTGTTCGCCCGCGGCGAGGGCAAGCCCCCGCCCTACATGATTAAAATAGACATTTCCCCTAACAGGGGAATCACCCCCCGCCCTACACGAAAAATATATTTCGTGCGTAGGGGCGAACTGTGTTCGCCCGTTTTTGTCATTCTGCGCCGTCAGGCGAAGAATCTTTTTTCGATTGCAATTTTCTTTTTGAGATTCTTCACTTCGTTCAGAATGACAAATAGAATTCTTATTTTGCTGTCCTTACGAAATATCCGCCAAATCGAGGTACATATAGCCGTTTTCGGCAATATGGTCTTTGCGCCCCTGCAAATTGTCGCCCAACAACAAATCGAACTTTTCGGCGACGGCCTCGGGCGAATAATCCGGCTCCACTTTTATGAGACGGCGGGTTTTCGGGTTCATGGTGGTCAGCCACATCATATCCGCTTCGTTTTCACCAAGACCTTTGGAACGCTGTACGGTATATTTGCGGTCACCGATTTCTGCAAGCGCCTCCTGCTTTTCCTTTTCGGTGTAGCAGAACCAGGTTTCGTCTTTGGTATTGATTTCGTACAGCGGCGATTCGGCGATAAACACCTTGCCTTCGCGGATAAGCGTCGGCATCAAACGGTAAATCATCGTCAAAATCAGCGTGCGGATTTGGAACCCGTCCACATCGGCGTCGGTACAAATGATGACCTTACTCCAACGCAAGTTATCGAGATTAAACGAGGAAAGCTCTTTATTTGCCTTGCCCGTAACCTCTACGCCGCAGCCGAGGACTTTCACCAAATCGGTGATAATATCGTTTTTAAAGATTTTGTTGTATTCCGCTTTTAAACAATTGAGGATTTTGCCGCGCACGGGAATAATCGCCTGAAAAGCCGAGTCGCGCGCCTGTTTACAGGCACCCAGAGCAGAGTCGCCCTCCACGATGAAAATTTCGCGTTCGTTGACATCTTTGGAGCGGCAATCCACAAACTTTTCGACGCGGCTTGTCAAATCGTTGCCTGTTTGGAGCGTCTTTTTAATGTTCAGGCGCGTCGTTTCCGCCTTAATGCGCGAGCGCATATTGATTAAAATTTGATTGGCGATTTTTTCGGCTTCCAGCGGATTTTCAAGAAAATAGACCTCCAACTGATGGCGGAAAAATTCAGTCATCGCCTCTTGAATAAACTTGTTGGTAATCGCCTTTTTGGTTTGGTTTTCGTAAGAGGTCTGTGTAGAAAACGAGGAAATCACCAAAATCAGGCAATCCTCAATATCCTGAAAATTGATTTTGCTGTCGGTTTTTAAATATTTGCTGTTTGCCTTTAAATAGGCATCAATTTGCGACACAAACGCACTTCGGACTGCCTTTTCGGGTGCACCGCCGTGTTCCAAAAAACTGGAATTGTGGTAATATTCTTTCAACTGCTTTTTGTTGGAAAAGCAAAGCGCGGCGTTGATTTTGACCTTGTATTCGGGCTTGTCCGCGCGGTCGCGGCCTTTGCGCTCGGTCTGCCAAAACTGCACGGAGGAGAAAATCTCGTCCTCGGCGGCAAATTCTTTGACATAATCGACAATGCCGTTTTCGTAGAGGTATTCATAGGTATCGAAGGTATTGCCGCTAACCTGGTCTTTTAAAATAAAGCGCACACCTTCGTTTACAACCGCTTGGCGTTTAATGGTTTCCTGATAATAGGACAGCGGAATGTCAATATCGGTAAAGACCTTTAAATCGGGTTTCCAATGAATGCGCGAGCCTGTATCGCGCTTGTTGTATGGCTCTTTTACCAAATCCCCGTCGGGATTGCCCTCTTTAAAGTGCATCAAATACCGCGTGCCGTTTTTGTGGATTTCCGCCTCCATATATTCCGACGCGTACTGCGTAGAGCAAAGGCCCAAGCCGTTTAACCCCAACGAATACTCGTAACTGCCGCCGTTGTTGGTATTGTATTTGCCGCCTGCGTACAGTTCGCAGAACACCAATTCCCAGTTGTAGCGCTGTTCCTTTTCATTATAATCCATCGGTATGCCGCGGCCGAAATCCTGCACCTCAATGGATTTATCCAAATAGCGTGTGACAATAATTTTGTCGCCGTGCCCCTCGCGCGCCTCGTCAATGGAGTTGGAGAGAATTTCAAATACCGCGTGCTGACAGCCGTCAATCCCATCCGAACCGAAAATAACGGCGGGGCGTTTGCGAACGCGGTCGGCGCCTTTTAATTGGGATATACTTTCTTCGGTGTACTCCGCTTTTTTAGCCATAGCGTAAATGCATCCTTTTTCTGTAAATTCAAAATTGCAAAAAATTACCGCTATATATTTTACACGATATATAGCGGTTTCGTCAAGTTTATTTCAGCTTATTTTGTGTTATCCCCGATAAATTCAAAGCGTTTTACGGTTTTTCCGTCCTTTTCGAGCGTTTCGTTCCACATCGAAACAGGCCGCACCCACAGGCCCTTCTCGCCGTACAGCGCGCGGTACACAACCATTTCTTCCAAGGTTTCGGAATGGGTTGCCGTGCCCAAAACTTCGTATTCGTTGCCTTTAAAGTGACGGTATTTGCCGCATTTTACGGTTTCGTTCATTGCTTTTTCTCCAATTTCCGTTTGTTGCCGTTTTCATCGACAAGGTAAATATGATCAAGCTGTGCGTGCAAATTGCGGCGAAATCCTGCAAGATATTCCTGCCGCAAGGCGTGCTGTTCGGCGCACTCGGCGTCGGTTAATCCCTCGGGCGTTTTGCTTTTTTTCGCCAAAAAATTGATACGGTCGATTTTTTGTTGGTTCATATTTATATATCCTTTCCTCGGGTAGGGGGTGAACTGTATTCGCCCGTGGAATTTTCTGTGATTTTCGGGCATGGATTTTCTCCGAAAACAGGCACCCTGCGGCGGGAGCAAGCCCCCGCCCTACTTTATTATAACAGACATTTCCCCGAACAGGGGAATCACCCGTCCCTACGCGCTCTCCGTCACGCCTGCGGCGTGCCACCTCCCGCTTGCAGGAAATATGCGATATACGCGGCAAACTCCCTCCGTCACGCCCGCGGCGTGCCACCTCCCGCTTGCAGGAAATATACGGTATACGCGGCAAACTCCCTCCGTCACGCCTACGGCGTGCCACCTCCCGCTTGCAGGAAATATGCGATATACGCGGCAAACTCCCTCCGTCACGCCTGCGGCGTGCCACCGCCCGCTTGCAGGAAATATGCGGTATACGCGGCAAACTCCCTCCGTCACGCCTGCGGCGTGCCACCTCCCGCTTGCAGGAAATATGCGATATACGCGGCAAACTCCCTCCGTCACGCCTGCGGCGTGCCACCTCCCGCTTGCAGGAAATATGCGATATGCGCGGCAAACTCCCTCCGTCACGCCTGCGGCGTGCCACCTCCCTCACAGAGGGAGGAATATAAGGTATAAATCTATATTATTATATCGTATTTCTTTTTTCTTGTAAATAGGTGTCGGTTTGTGGTAAAATAGGAACAACAGAACACCGGCAAAGGAGACGGCACCATGCCCGAAATACTCGCACCCGAACAAGTGAAAACCGCCTTGCGCCGTTTGCACGAAAACGGCTTTGCGGCCTATGCCGTCGGCGGCTGTGTGCGCGACAGTCTGCTCGGCAAAACGCCTTTGGATTGGGACATTACGACCGCCGCGCGCCCCGAAGAAACCGAGCGCGTATTTTCTGACTGCCGATTGATTGAAACGGGGGTACAGCACGGCACGGTCACGGTACTTTTAGACGGGTTGTCGCTCGAAATCACCACCTTTCGCGTGGACGGTGACTACCTCGACGCGCGTCACCCCGCAAGTATTGCTTTCACAAGCCGTTTAAAAGAAGATTTACTGCGCCGCGATTTCACCGTCAACACGCTTTGCTGGAACGAGCAGGACGGCATCGTTGATTTGTGCGGCGGGCTTGCGGATTTGCAGAACGGCATTTTGCGTGCGGTAGGGGCCCCTGACCGCCGCTTTTCCGAGGACGCCCTACGCATTTTGCGCGGCATTCGCTTTGCTTCGGTGCTCGGATTTACCATTGAGCCGAATACCGCCGAAAGCATTTTACGCAATAGACAGTTATTAACTAAGGTTGCCGCCGAGCGTATTCGGGTGGAATTTTCAAAGTTGTTGTGCGGCAAAAATGCCGCCGCGGTGCTCGACCGTTACCGCGAGGTGATTGCCGTGTTTATCCCCGAAGTGCGCACGCTGTTCGACTGCCCGCAAAACACACCGTACCATCGTTTCGATGTCTACCGTCACACGCTTGCTACACTGGAAAACATCGAACCGACCGAAGCCCTGCGGCTGTGTATGTTTTTCCACGATTTCGGGAAGCCCGTTTGCCGAAAAACCGACGAAAACGGGCAAGACCATTTTAAAGGGCATCAAAAGGTCGGTGCGGAAATTGTCAAGCCGATTTTAAAGCGTCTGCGCTATGAAAACAGCACCGTAAAAACGGTCACGGGTTGGATTGCCATACACGACCTGAAATCTCCGAAAACCAAAATCGAGGCAAAACAGTTGCTTTCTAAAATCGGCGCGGACGATTACCGTGCACTGATCAAAATCAAACGCGCGGATAACCGCGGGAAGGCGCAGCCCCACGCGATTGACGAAAAATTGCGGCGAATGGCAGATTTTCTCGCGGAAATTCTTGAAAACCACGAATGTTACGATTTGCGCGGGCTCGCCGTAAACGGCGACGACCTAAAAGCAGTCGGCATCACAGACGGCAAAGCCATTTGCGACGCTTTAAACGGCTTGTTGGGACTTGTCATTACGGAGCAATGCGGGAATGAACCTTCGGCACTGCTTGCACACATACAGCGAGCACAGCATACCGAGATAGGCTGACGATAAGCGCAGGCGTTTGCAATTTGCCGCGAAACATGCTACACTATCCGCAGATGCTGCGCACACAGCAAAACGCACCGTGTACGGTGCGTTTTTGTTCGCATTATTCGGAGATTTCTTTGTTCGACGCGAGAAAAGTCATACGGTCATACGGCTTTTGCGTGCCGTGCCTGCCGGCGGGCAAGTTATTAGAAACGAACAGCGGTTGGAATGCGCTGTTCTTATTGTGGATTGTGTTGGCGCTGACATCGGTTTTGGTTACGATACTTTGCATTCCGCTGTGGCGAAAATTTTGCCGTTCGGAAACAAATTAAACAAATATGGGCGCATTCGCCGGCACCGCTTTGCCCGCCGCGCTTTCAAATTCGGCTGTGACGACAATATCGCTGTGCACACGGCGGATTTTTAAGGCTTGCAAATGCACGGACTTTGTGCAATCCTCGCCGTTGACGGTAATACTTTTGAGCACGGACGGCGTTGGCGCGTCACTCGGCACAATCCGAATTTTCACACTCTCGCACAGATGCACGCGTTGTTTTTCGGCATAGAGCGTCCCCTCCCCCGTGGTTTGCAGGGTAATTTCAAAAGTAATGCACGCATACAGCACGCTCAAAACACAAAGCGCCGCCGTCAAAATGACAGCGGCTGTTTTTTTGCCGCTTTGCAAAGCAACGCCCCCTTGTTTTCACGCGGTTGTATTGAAAAATACAGAAAAAATGGTATACTATATACAATGCTTTTATCGTTGGAGAATCTTGTATGAAACAATATTTTCAAAAGTACAAACTGCAATTCATTATGGGTCCCGCCTTTAAACTGGCAGAGGCAATTTTGGAGTTGTTTGTACCCATTGTGATGTCCAAAATTATTGATGTCGGCGTGAAAAACGGGGACACCGCGTATATTCTCAAAATGGGGGCGCTGATGTTCGCACTCGGTGCGGTGGGGCTGCTGTTCGCAATTATCTGCCAATATTCGGCGGCAGTTGCCCAACAAGGCGTCGGCACGGATTTGCGCCGCGATGTGTTCGCAAAAATCCACGCGCTTTCCGCCGCGGACCGCGCAAAATTTTCCAACGCAACACTCGTCACACGCTTAACCAACGATATTACCCAAATTCAATCGGGCGTGGCGATGCTCATTCGCCTGATGTTCCGCTCGCCGTTTTTGATTGCGGGGTCTCTCATTATGGCCATGGCGCTCGACCTTAGAATGTCCGTCATCTTTTTGATTGCGGGTGCGCTTGTCAGCGTGATTATGTATATTGTTCTAAGCCGTTCTTTACCGATTTACAAAAAAATCCAAAACAAGTTAGATGTGCTGTCGCGCGTGGTCAACGAAAATCTTTCGGGCGTGCGCGTCATTCGCGCATTTCAAAAAACCAAGGCGGAACGCAAACGCTTTTCGGACGAAAATGACGAGTTTACACGCATACAGGTGCGCGTGGGGCGTTTGAATGCGTTTTTAAATCCCCTCACCTTTGCCGTGATGAACTTAGGCATTGTCGCGGTTTTGTATTTCGGCGGCAAAAATGTGTATGCAGGGCATCTTACGCAAGGTGAAGTGATTGCCTTTACCAATTATATGACGCAAATTCTGCTGTCTATTATTGTTTTTGCCAATGTCATTGTGATTTTCACAAAAGCGGCGGCAAGTATGGACCGCGTGAAAGCGGTTTTGGCAACCGAGCCGACGATGCACGAGGGCAAAACAGAAACCGTAAATACCGAAAATGAAACCGCCGTATGCTTTGAAAAGGTAGATTTCTCCTTTAACACCGCAGAGGAAAAAGTTTTGAGCGATATTTCGTTTACCGTTCGGCGCGGACAGACCGTCGGCATTATCGGCGGCACGGGCGCGGGCAAATCGGCGCTTATCAACCTGATTTGGCGGCTGTATGACACGGACAGCGGCACGGTTTCGGTGTTCGGCAAGAATGTGAAAGACTACACCTACCACGCCCTTCGCAATGCCGTGCACATTGTGCCGCAGGGCGGTGCGCTGTTTAAAGGCACGGTGCGCGAAAACCTGCTGTGCGGCAAAACGGACATTTCCGATGTCCAAATCGAAACCGCCCTGCGCGTTTCGCAGGCGTGGGAATTCGTGCAGCAACTGCCCGAGGGATTAAACGCCCCCGTGGAAGAGGGCGGCAAGAATTTTTCGGGCGGGCAACGCCAGCGCCTGACGATTGCAAGGGCGCTCGTGGGCGATCCCGAAATCTTGATTTTTGACGACGCTTCAAGTGCACTTGACTTTGCGACTGATTTAAAACTGCGGCGCGCGTTGCAGGAAACCTATAAAGACAAAACCGTAATTTGGGTGTCACAGCGCGTAAGCAGTGTAAAATCGGCAGATAAGATTCTGCTGTTGGACGACGGCATTTTGTGCGGCGTGGGTACGCACGAGGAGCTGTACCGCGATAACGAACTGTACCGCGAAATCTGCCGCTCGCAGTCCCGTGAAAGCGAGGTGGGCGCATAATGCAAACCTTAAAGCGTTTACTTTCGTATATTCGCCCGTTTAAAAAGAACTTGGTCGCTGCGGTTATTTCGGCTTTTGCGGGCATTGTGCTTTCCCTTTTGGTACCCGTATTCATCGGGCTTGCGGTAGACACGATGGTCACGGCGGGCGAAGTGGATTTTTCGCGGCTGTATACAATCGGCGGCGTGCTCGCGGGGATTGTTTTGCTGTCGGCGCTGTTCCAATGGATTATGACTTACCACAGTAACAAACTGTCCTACTACACGGTGGAAAAACTGCGCAATGATGTATTTGAAAAGATCGGGCGGGTGCCGCTCTCTTACATCGACCGCAATGCGCACGGCGATATTTTGAGCACCGCCGTCACGGACATTGACATTGTCGGCACGGGGCTTTTGCAAGGCTTTACGCAAGTGTTTTCGGGCGTGGTCACCATTCTCGGCACGCTGGTATTTATGTTCGTGTTAAATCCGTGGATTGCGCTGGTTGTGGTTGTGTTGACGCCGCTATCGTTCTTTGTATCGTCCTTTATTGCGCGCCACACACACGACAAATACCGCGAACAAGCAAAACTGCGCGGCAAATTGACGGGCTTTGCCTCGGAAATGATTGAAAACGAAACGGTTGTGAAATCCTTTGCGATGGAAGCCGTCAACGCGGAAAAATTCCAAAAAATGAACACGGATATGCAAAAAGTGGGCGTCATCGCGCATTTTTATTCGGCGCTTTCCAACCCCTGCACGCGGTTTGTCAACGCAACGGTGTATGCGGGGGTGGCAACCGTCGGTGCGGTGCTTTGTGTACGCGGCAGTCTCTCCGTCGGGGAATTGACTTCGTTCCTCGCCTACTGTTCGCAATACACAAAGCCCTTTAACGAGATTTCCGGCGTGGTTGCGGAATTTCAAAACGCCCTTTCGGGCGCGGCGCGTGTGTTCCGTTTGTTAGACGCCAAGGACGAACCCGATGACAGCGCACTACCTGCCTTACAGGTAGAAAACGGTGCGGTGGACTTTCAGAATATTTCGTTCTCTTATGTATCCGACAAGCCGCTGATTCGGGACTTTTCCCTTTCGGTAAAGCCCGGGCAAACGGTGGCAATCGTCGGCCCGACGGGGTGCGGCAAAACGACGCTTATCAATTTGCTGATGCGATTTTATGATATAAACAGCGGCAGCATTCAAATCGACGGACAAAACACCCAAGAGGTCACGCGTGACAGCCTGCGCGGGGCGTTCGGCATGGTGTTGCAGGACACTTGGCTGTTTCGCGGAACGGTGCGGGAAAACATCGCCTACGGCGCACCGAACGCAAGCGACGAAGAAATTATCGAGGCGGCAAAAGCGGCGCACGCGCACAGTTTTATTCAGCGTTTGCCGCAAGGCTATGACACGGTGCTTTCTGAAAACGGCGACAATATTTCCGAGGGGCAGAGACAGTTACTCGCCATTGCGCGGGTGATGCTCAAAAAGCCGCCGATGCTGATTTTGGACGAAGCGACCAGCAACATCGACACGCGCACGGAAATCCGTATTCAAAAGGCATTCCAAAAGTTGATGGAAGGGCGCACGAGCTTCATTGTGGCGCACCGCCTTTCGACGATACAAAACGCCGATGTCATTTTGGTCATGCGTGACGGGCAAATTGTAGAACAAGGCACACACCAAGCCCTACTCGCACAGCGCGGATTTTACTTTGATTTATATAACAGCCAGTTTGCAAAGGCGGAATAAACGGAAATTCATCGTTAGCATTAAAAATCGACGAGTGTGCTTCAACCGCTCCCTCGCCGATTTCTTTTTTCTATGCAGTTTTTATCGTACTTCCACAGCAAAATCCTCTTCATTTGCGAAAAACCAAATTTGCTGTGTTTGCCGTAATTGAAGTTGTTTCTCTGCGGTATCTGTCTGCGGAATATAATATTCGGTTTGCACTTCAACCACACAGAGTTTCGCGTCACAACTTACAATTTTATATGAAAAATACGTTTCTAAATCCGTGTGTTTCTGTGCCTGCAAAGATTCATACTCTTTAAAAACGTCTTCAACTTGTTTTTGTCCTGCTTCGCCGAAAACCGTATTCGTAACAACCAAACGTTGCATAGTCGGTATCTCCCCTGCAAAACGGATTGCCTTTTTGCCAAAATTCGCAGGCATGAAAAGCAAAACAATAAGCACAAGCATTTCGGCAAGCAAAATCCAAATCAAACGCTTATATTTCATGCACGCGCACCGCCTTCGACCAGATGTGTGCAAACATAGGGTGCACCGTTTGATACATTACAAGCCCAAACCTCCAAAACTTCACCGTTCGGTGCACCGGAAATTTGATAGCAAAAACTACTCGCAGAACGGTGCAAAACTCTATATTGCGGTTCAAACACGGCGTTTGCGCGTGAAATATAAGATGCATTTATACTTTCAAATTCCCGTGCAAAATATGCAGCGCGTATTCTACTTTCCCCTTCGCATGATTGCACTTGAAACATATGCGCCGGCAAAAACTCATGCATAAAAGGACTGTATGTATTCACCGTAATCCCTGTTGCTTTTGAAGAACCGTCTTGCGGCAAAACACGAACAGAATAATCAGCGGTTTTTACCCAAACAGGTGTAATTTTTTGGACGAACAACCCCAAAAAGCATAAAACAAAAGCCACTTGCAAAAGGCAAAAAACAAAAACACACAAACGCTTCTTCTTATCCATTTTCGTAGTGCACATAGTAATCCCCCTTCTTGTTATGCTTTATATGTGGTATTAATCGTGAGCGTAAAACTCGTCAAGTTACTGTCTTTTGTAATAAAAAACTGACTATAAGGATATGCGGAACAGATGTTTGCTATACCATAGCCGTTAGCACCACTGCAATTGATAGAATGGTGCGATTGATAATACCAACGGTCGTTTGCTTGATCATAATAATAAAATGTTAGATTGATTTTCCTCGACAATACAGGGGAATGATTTGTGGTTTTAATCCGAATCGCTTCATGAGAAGGATTCATTTTTAAAACAGCTGTAGTAAAACTTGAAGTGGCAGTCGGCAAAGAAACACTTACCGAATACGCAGGAGAATTCACATTATACGGACCATAAGAAATATCATAATAATTCGTTGGAACCGAGCGCATTTCCACGGAATGAATAGCCTTATTCAGCTCAACCAGCATTTCCGGATCAGTCACTTCTAAATGCGGTAGCGATAAAGAAATGTACATCTTTTCTCCATTGTTATAAATATATGGATTTTGTTCGACATCCAAATAGTATACAATACTATCTCCACCCATTTGATAAACAAACGCTTCGCTTGTTTCCAAATGCGCAAAACCGACCAAACTAAACTGCCACAAGAAAAGGACGCATAAAATAACTGAAAACACTTTTTTAATCATAAAATACCCTCCAACCTCTGTTTAAAACAGAGTATGCAAGCAAAAATAAACCCCAAATTTTTTAAAAAAATCCCCCAAACTTTACTTGTGCAAACTTTGGGGGATCAATTCTGTCAATCAGATCGGATTATAATTAGTCGGAAACCGCAACAACAACGCCCGAACCAACGGTACGGCCGCCTTCACGGATAGCGAAACGAAGACCCTCTTCAATCGCGATGGGGGTAATCAATTCAACATCCATTTCGACGTTGTCGCCGGGCATGCACATCTCAGTGCCTTCGGGAAGGGAGATGATGCCGGTAACGTCGGTGGTTCTGAAATAGAACTGCGGACGATAGTTGTTGAAGAACGGGGTATGACGGCCGCCTTCATCCTTATTCAGGACATAAACCTGACCTTTGAACTTGGTGTAGGGATGAATGGAACCGGGTTTGGAAAGAACCTGACCGCGTTCCACTTCGGTTCTCTGAATACCACGAAGAAGCGCACCGATGTTGTCGCCTGCTTCTGCATAGTCCAAAGTCTTTCTGAACATTTCGATACCGGTAACAACGGTCTTTTTCTTCTCATCAGACAAACCAACGATTTCCACTTCTTCGCCGGTCTTGAGTTGGCCACGCTCCACACGGCCGGTAACAACAGTACCACGGCCGGAGATGGTCATAACATCTTCGATGGGCATCAAGAAGGGAAGGTCTGCTTTACGGTCGGGGGTCGGAATGTAGCTGTCAACAGCGTCCATCAAATCCCAAATCGGTTTGAGTTCGGGCGCATTAATGTCGCCGCCGTTGTATTCAAGTGCTTTGAGAGCAGAACCAACGATAATCGGGGTGTCGTCGCCCGGGAAGCCATACTCGGAAAGGGTTTCACGAACTTCCATTTCAACGAGTTCAAGGAGTTCCGGATCATCAACCTGGTCAGCTTTGTTCAGGAAAACGATGATGTAAGGAACACCAACCTGGCGAGCAAGCAACAGGTGCTCTTTGGTCTGTGCCATCGGGCCGTCGGTAGCCGCGATAACAAGGATAGCACCGTCCATCTGTGCAGCACCGGTAATCATGTTCTTGATATAGTCAGCATGGCCGGGGCAGTCAACGTGCGCATAGTGACGAGTATCGGTTTCATACTCAACGTGTGCGGTGTTGATGGTGATGCCGCGTTCTCTCTCTTCGGGAGCCTTGTCGATCATATCATATGCTTCGAACTTTGCATAACCCTTCATAGCGAGCGTCTTGGTGATTGCAGCGGTCAACGTGGTTTTACCATGGTCAACGTGGCCGATGGTACCAATGTTAACGTGCGGTTTGCTACGGTTAAATTTTTCCTTTGCCATTGGAATTTCCTCCTTTATTTAGCGCAAATATTTTACAAAATGCTATGTGCTTGTATTTTACCAATAATCAGGCAAAATTTCAAGTCTTTTTCTGAAATTAGTCTTTCTTTGTACGCTCGGAAATAATTTTCTCTGCGATAGACTTCGGAACCTCTTTGTACCCGTCGGGTTCCATGACATACTGCCCGCGACCTTGGCTCTTCGAGCGCAAGTCTGTGGCGTAACCGAACATTTCGGACAGCGGCACATGCGCGTTAATCTGTTTGACGCCGGTTCTGTCCTCAAAGCCCTGAATTTCGCCGCGGCGGGAGTTCAAGTCGCCGATAACATCGCCCATATACTCCTCGGGCACGATGACAACCACTTTCATAATCGGCTCCAACAGCACGGGGTCTGCTTTTCTGGCGGCATCTTTGAACGCCATAGAACCGGCAATCTTAAACGCCATTTCCGAAGAGTCAACCTCGTGATAAGAACCGTCGTACAGCGTGACTTTCACATCGACCATCGAATAGCCTGCAAGTACGCCGGACTGCATTGCGCCCTGAATACCTGCGTCGACCGGCCCGATGTATTCCTTCGGGATAGCACCGCCGACGATGTTGTTGACAAATTCGTAGCCCTTGTCGGGGTTGGGCTCAATGTTAATCTTGACATGACCGTACTGACCTTTACCGCCCGACTGACGCGCGTACTTCGTATCGGAAGACGCGGGCTTGCGGATGGTTTCGCGGTAAGCGACCTGCGGCTTACCGACATTGGCTTCTACCTTAAATTCACGAAGCAAACGGTCTACAATGATTTCGAGGTGGAGCTCACCCATACCTGCGATAATGGTTTGACCGGTTTCTTCATCGGTATAGCACTTAAAGGTCGGGTCTTCTTCTGCAAGCTTTTGCAGACCGATACCCATTTTTTCCTGACCGGCTTTGGTTTTCGGCTCAATCGCAACACGAATAACCGGCTCGGGGAAGTTCATCGACTCCAAGATAATGGGGTGTTTCTCGTCGCAGAGGGTATCACCCGTGGTGGTATTTTTCAAGCCCACTGCCGCCGCAATATCGCCCGAATAGCAGACTTCGATGTCTTCACGGTGATTTGCGTGCATTTGCAGAATGCGACCCATTCTTTCACGGTTGTCCTTCACGGAGTTATACACACTCGCGCCGGCTTCAACCGTACCCGAATACACGCGGAAGAAGCAGATTTTACCGACATACGGGTCGGTTGCAATCTTGAATGCGAGCGCGGAAAACGGCTCGTCATCAGAAGAATGACGGACTTCTTCTTCTTCGGTATCGGGGTTAATGCCCTTAATCGCCTCAACATCGGTGGGGGCAGGCATATAATCGACAATCGCGTCGAGAAGCGGCTGAACGCCCTTATTACGGTAAGAAGTACCGCAAGTAATCGGCACCATGGTGTTGGCAATCGTCGATTTGCGAATGGTGCGTTTAATCTCTTCAACGGTAAGTTCTTCGCCGTTGAAGTATTTTTCCATCAGCTCTTCATCCTGCTCAGCGACATGCTCGATAAGCTGTTCACGGTATTTCTGTGCCAGCTCTTTCATATCGTCGGGGATGGGCTCACGGCGGACATCCTTGCCAAGGTCGTCATAATAGATTTCTGCATCCATTTCGACCAAGTCGACAATGCCCTTAAAGGTGTCCTCACAGCCGATGGGCAGCTGAATCGGAACGGGGTTGCACTGGAAACGCTCATTGACCATATCCAGCACGCGATAGAAATCCGCGCCCATAATGTCCATTTTATTGACATAAATCATACGCGGAACATGGTATTCGTCAGCCTGACGCCAAACGGTTTCAGACTGCGGCTCAACACCGCCCTTGGCGCAAAGAACGGTAACGGAACCGTCCAAAACACGAAGCGAACGCTGCACTTCAACGGTGAAGTCAACGTGGCCGGGCGTGTCGATAATATTGATACGGTGCTCTTTCCAGAAACAGGTGGTCGCAGCGGAGGTGATGGTAATACCTCTCTCCTGCTCCTGCGCCATCCAGTCCATGGTGGCATCGCCGTCGTGGGTTTCACCGATTTTATGGTTTACACCCGTGTAAAACAAAATACGCTCAGTGGTTGTCGTTTTACCGGCGTCGATGTGCGCCATAATACCAATATTTCTTGTTTTTTCAAGAGATACCTTTCTCGGCATAACATCCTCCAAACCTTACTAAAACGGCTGTAATTACCATCTGAAATGGGCAAATGCCTTGTTGGCTTCTGCCATCTTGTGTGTGTCCTCGCGCTTTTTGAATGCAGAACCGGTCTGGTTCACAGCATCCATAATTTCGTTCGCAAGACGCTCTTTCATGGTGCGCTCGGAACGCTGACGCGCATACAGGGTAATCCAACGAAGCCCGAGGGTTTCTCTTCTTTCGGGACGGACTTCAATCGGGACCTGATAGGTTGCACCGCCGACACGGCGTGCTTTGACCTCTAAAACGGGCATAACATTTTCCATCGCGTTTTCAAAGACCTCTAACGGGTCTTTCCCCGTTTGTTCAGCGATGATGTTGAATGCGTCATAGACGATTTTCTGGGCAACGCCCTTTTTCCCGTCGAGCATGACGCTGTTGATCAATCTGGTGACCAACTTGGAATTGTAAAGCGGATCGGGCAAAACATCACGTTTTGCTATCTGGCCTCTTCTTGGCACAACGCTTCCCTCCTTCATAAAAATGATATCATAGGTACTCGGTGACAAAACCCCGTGGTGTCCATGCAGAAGGCCAAACTATATAATAGTATAACCCTGCATCGGTAACCCTTTGCAAGCAGATTCTGTCGTTTTTTGGGAAGACTGCAAAAAGTCTTATTTCTTGGCGGTCTTCGGACGCTTCGCACCGTATTTGGAACGGGCTTGCATTCTGCCGTTAACGCCTTGGGTGTCCAACGTACCGCGAATGATGTGGTAACGAACACCGGGAAGATCCTTAACACGGCCGCCTCTGATCAGGACAACGCTGTGTTCCTGCAGATTGTGCCCTACGCCCGGAATGTAAGCGGAAACTTCAATTCCGTTCGTAAGACGGACTCTGGCGAGTTTACGAAGTGCAGAGTTCGGCTTTTTCGGTGTGTCGGTTTTGACGACGGTGCAAACGCCGCGTTTCTGCGGAGAAGCATTATCGGTCATAACGTTCTTTTTCGAGTTAAGACCTTTCCCGAGTGCCGGTGCCTTCGATTTCTTTTCGAGTGTCTGTCTTCCGTTGCGAACAAGTTGGTTAAAGGTTGGCATATATTCACCTCCATACATATAATATATATGAAAAGAGACATTTTCATCTCTTTGCATACCAAATCAACGGACACAAGTCCGCATGCTTGAAGATTTTATCACAATTAAACAATATTTGTCAATACACTTTTTACAAAATAACGAAATTTATTTCACAATTTATATTCTATGCATGCACGAATCTTTTTAACCGCGGAATCATCACTTGATAGCAATAAAACGATGCATTAGAAAGGGGCTGTCGCAAATCATCAAAATGAAGAGCGACAGCCCTATTGTTGTTTCGTATGAAAGGGTTATGCTTCAGCAGGAGCTTCATCTGAATTTGTTTTTTCGAGTTCAACTTCTGCGTAGCACTTCATACCTGTACCTGAGGGCAGAAGCTTACCGATAATAACATTCTCTTTCAGACCCATCAGCGGGTCAACCTTGCCTTTAATGGCGGCGTCGGTCAGCACGCGAGTGGTCTCCTGGAAGGAGGCCGCCGACAGGAACGAATCGGTCGCCAAAGAGGCTTTTGTGATACCGAGCAACACCGGCGAACAAGTCGCGGGCACGAAATCCGTGCCGTGCGCTTGCGCATAGGCTTCTGCCTCGCGGTTGGCGTGGGCGAACTCGTTCTTTTCCACGGTTGCGCCGGGCAAAAGCGAGGTTGTGCCGGGGTCGTCAACTTTGAGTTTACGCATCATCTGACGAACGATAACTTCGATATGCTTATCGTTGATGTCAACACCCTGCATACGGTAGGTACGCTGTACTTCCTTAATCAAATAATCGTGTACGGCGTTGACCCCGTTGATAGCGAGAATATCGTGCGGATTGGGCGAGCCCTCGGTGAGCGCCGTCCCCTTCTTCACATAAATCGGGTTCCCGTCGGCATCGGTTTCGGTATTGAACCGTTTGCGGAAACCGTACGGAATCAGATAACTTCTCTCCTCGGCGTTCTCGTCGTTGGTGATGACAATATGCTCGTTCTTTTTGATTTCACGGAACGAAAGTTTACCGTCGATTTCGGCAAGAATGGCAAGCGTCTTGGGCTTTCTTGCCTCAAACAGTTCTTCAACACGCGGCAAACCTTGTGTGATATCCTGACTCGATGCGATACCGCCGGTATGGAAGGTACGCATCGTCAACTGTGTACCGGGTTCACCGATGGACTGTGCGGCGATAATGCCGACCGCTTCGCCGACGGTGACAGGCTCGCCGGTAGCCAGGTTCGAGCCGTAGCACTTAATGCAGACGCCGTGCTCGGATTCGCAAGTAAGCAGCGAACGAATCTTGATGCGGCGGTCGTCCGGATTTTCGCGGGCATTGACCATATCTGCAATTTTTTCGGCGACATCCTCGGTCACCATTTCGTCTTTGGCGTGAATCAACTCGCCGGTGGCTTCATCGACAAAGTCTTCTAACAGATAGCGGCCGGTCAAGCGCTCTTTCAAGGGCTCAATCATTTCCTTGCCGTCGGTGATGTCGTAAACCTCAATACCGTCGTGGCAGTGGCAATCCTCTTCGCGGATAATTACATCCTGCGAAACATCGACCAAACGTCTGGTCAAATAACCGGAGTCCGCGGTACGAAGGGCGGTATCCGCCAAACCTTTCCGCGCGCCGCGCGAAGAAATGAAGTATTCGAGAACATTCAAGCCCTCGCGGTAGTTTGCACGAATCGGAACTTCAATGGTTTTACCTGCCGTGTTCGCGATAAGACCGCGCATACCGGCAAGCTGACGCAGCTGGCTTTCCGAACCACGGGCGCCGGAATCAACCATCATATAAATCGGGTTTTCTTTGCCGAGGTTGTCTTTCAAGCCCTGCGCGACTTTGTTGGTGCATTCTTCCCAAACCTTGATAACGGATTTGGAGCGTTCGGCGTTGCTCATCAAGCCCATTTTGTAGTTGGCTGTAATCGCATCGACGCGTTCTTCTGCCTTTTCAAGCAATTCGCCCTTCTGCGGCGGAATGGTCGCATCGCAAACCGCGACGGTAATACCGCTCTTGGTGGAATACTTGTAGCCCTGCGCCTTAATTTTGTCAAGCATTTCGGCGGCGACGGTTACGCCGTGTACCTTAATACACTTGTCAATAATCTGCCCGAGCGTCTTTTTGTTGACGAGGAAATCCACCTCTAATTTAAACGCATTGGCAGGGTCGCTTCTGTCCACAAAGCCCAAATCCTGCGGAATGGGATTGTTGAAAATAATTTTACCGAGGGTGGTATCGAGAAGTTGGGAACGGATTTCGCCGTCAATCTCCTTCGTCATACGCACCTTAATTTTGGAGTGCAGGCCGATGTATCCCTCATCGTAAGCCATCACCGCTTCATCAAAGCCTGTAAAGACCTTACCGTTGCCCGGGTCATCGTCTTTATCCATGGTCAGATAATACGAGCCGAGAATCATATCCTGCGTCGGCACGGCGACGGGTTTCCCGTCAGACGGCTTTAACAGGTTGTTCGCGGCAAGCATCAAAAGTCTGGCTTCTGCCTGCGCTTCTGCCGAAAGCGGTACGTGCACCGCCATTTGGTCGCCGTCGAAGTCGGCGTTGAATGCGGTACAGCACAGCGGGTGGAGTTTAATGGCTCTGCCCTCAACCAAAACAGGCTCAAACGCCTGAATACCGAGTCTGTGCAAAGTAGGCGCACGGTTGAGCATGACGGGGTGGTCTTTGATCACCACTTCCAAAGCGTCCCAAACCTCGGTTTTGGAGCGTTCCACCATTTTACGGGCAGATTTGATGTTGCCGGCGACGCCGGTTTCCACCAAACGCTTCATCACAAAGGGTTTGAACAGTTCTAATGCCATTTCTTTCGGCAAACCGCACTGATAGATTTTCAGTTCGGGGCCGACCACGATAACCGAACGGCCGGAATAGTCAACACGCTTACCCAAAAGGTTTTGACGGAAACGGCCTTGCTTACCTTTGAGCATATCGGAAAGCGATTTTAACGCGCGGTTGTTGGGACCGGTGACCGGTCTGCCGCGTCTGCCGTTATCAATCAGTGCGTCAACGGCTTCCTGCAACATTCTTTTTTCGTTGCGGATAATGATTTCGGGCGCGTTGAGCTCCAACAGTCTTTTCAAACGGTTGTTGCGGTTAATCACACGGCGGTACAGGTCGTTTAAGTCCGAAGTCGCAAAACGGCCGCCGTCCAACTGCACCATCGGGCGAATATCGGGCGGAATGACCGGCAAAACGTCCATAATCATCCATTCGGGGCGGTTGCCCGACTGTTTAAATGCCTCGGCCACCTCCAAGCGTTTGAGAATACGGGTTTTCTTTTGCCCTGTGGCGTCGGCAAGCTCCTCGCGAAGCTGTGCGCTGAGCGCGTCCACATCAATTTCTTCCAGCAGGGTTTTAATCGCTTCTGCGCCCATACCCGCTTTGAAATCGTCCTCGTACTTTTCACGCATGTCGAGGTATTCTTTCTCGGAAAGAATCTGCATTTTGGTCAATTCCGTGTCGCCGGGGTCGGTAACAATGTATTTTGCAAAATACAGCACTTTTTCAAGGTCACGCGGAGAAATGTCCAAAATCAAACCCATTCTCGACGGAATGCCCTTGAAATACCAAATGTGCGAAACGGGCGCAACCAATTCAATGTGCCCCATGCGTTCACGGCGCACCTTGGATTTTGTAATTTCCACGCCGCAACGCTCGCAGACCTTGCCTTTGTAGCGAATCCGCTTATATTTGCCGCAGTGGCACTCCCAGTCCTTCGTCGGCCCGAAAATGCGTTCGCAGTAAAGACCGTCGCGCTCGGGTTTCAAAGTACGGTAGTTTATGGTTTCGGGCTTTTTGACTTCGCCGTAAGACCATTCACGAATCTGGTCGGGCGAGGCAAGACCGATTTTGATTGATTCAAACGATATATTTTCCATCTGTCAGTACCTTCTTCCTTAATCAATGCACGAAACAAAGCTGCGAACGGTTAGAATTCTTCATCCATCAACTCGTCGCCGGGGAAATCTTCCTCTTCGTCGTCCAAATAGTCATTGAACGCATCGTCGCCGAGCTCTTTTTCCGCATCTTCATCCGTCACATACCCGTCATCGAGCGTGACATCGTTCACAACATCGGTATTCAAAGTTTCATCTTCGCTGATGACCGCACCGACATCGCCCGCCTCGTCCTCGAAGGTCTGGCGCAGGTCGATTTCCTCGCCGTCCTTATCGAGCACTTTCACATCCAGCGCCAAGGATTGCAATTCCTTAATCAACACCTTGAACGATTCGGGGATACCCGGCTGCGGCACATTCAAGCCCTTGACAATGGATTCATAGGTCTTGACACGGCCGACAATATCGTCGGATTTGATGGTCAGGATTTCCTGCAAGGTATACGCCGCGCCGTAAGCCTCCAACGCCCAAACTTCCATTTCACCGAAACGCTGGCCGCCGAACTGGGCTTTACCGCCCAACGGCTGCTGCGTAACGAGGGAGTACGGGCCTGTGCTTCTGGCGTGAATCTTATCGTCAACCAAGTGGTGGAGTTTTAAGAAGTACATCACACCGACCGTAATCGGGTTGTCAAATTTGAGACCCGTTCTGCCGTCGGTCAAAATGGATTTACCGTCCTCACGGTAGCCGGCTTCTTTGAGCGCTTCGCGAATGTCCGCTTCGTGTGCACCGTCGAAAACAGGTGTGGCAATTTTTTGCCCGAGTTTGCGGTAAGCAAAGCCCAAATGCACTTCCAAAACCTGACCGATATTCATACGGGAGGGAACGCCTAAGGGATTGAGTACGATGTCCAGCGGCGTACCGTCATCCAAGAACGGCATATCCTCCTGCGGCAAAATGCGGGAAACAACGCCCTTGTTACCGTGGCGACCCGCCATTTTATCGCCGACGGAGATTTTCCGCTTCTGCGCGATATAGCAACGGACAACTTTATTGACACCGGGGCTCAATTCGTCGCTGTTTTCGCGGGTGAAGATTTCGACATCCACAACGATACCGTATTCGCCGTGCGGCACGCGCAAAGAGGTGTCGCGCACCTCGCGCGCTTTCTCACCGAAGATGGCGCGCAGCAAGCGCTCCTCGGCAGTCAACTCGGTTTCGCCCTTCGGGGTGACCTTACCGACCAAAATATCGCCCGAGTGCACCTCGGCACCGATACGGATAATCCCGTTTTCGTCGAGGTTTGCAAGCGCGTCCTCGCCGACATTCGGAATATCACGGGTGATTTCTTCCGGCCCGAGTTTGGTTTCGCGGGATTCGAGTTCGTATTCTTCAATATGCACCGAGGTATACACATCGTCGCGCACCAATTTTTCGTTGATGAGCACCGCGTCCTCGTAGTTGTAGCCTTCCCAGGTCATGAAGCCGATTAAGGCGTTTTTCCCGAGCGAGATTTCGCCGTTGGAGGTTGCGGGGCCATCGGCGATAACCTCTTTTTCCGCAACGGTTTGTCCCTCCGAAACAATCGGACGCTGGTTGACGCATGTGCCCTGGTTGGAGCGCATAAATTTGATTAAATCATAATGGTCTGCCGTGCCGTCCGCAGCGGTAATTTCAATCACATCCGCGGTGGCCTTGGTCACCGTACCGGCGCGCTTGGCAAGCACTACCGTGCCCGAATCGACCGCCGCCTGATATTCCATACCGGTACCGACAATCGGGGATTCGGTTTTTAAAAGCGGCACAGCCTGACGCTGCATGTTCGCACCCATCAAAGCACGGTTCGCGTCGTCGTTTTCAAGGAACGGAATCATCGCGGTGGCGACGGAAACCATCATTCTCGGGGAGACGTCCATATAGTCTGCCTCGCCCGCTTCGACTTCCATGAACTCGTCACGGTAACGAACATTGACCTTTTTGCGGACAAAACGGTTGTTTTCGTCCAGCGGCTCATTCGCCTGCGCAACCTTGTAATCGTCCTCGACATCTGCCGTCATATAGGTCACTTCATCGAGCACCACGCCGGTTTCCTTGTCGATACGGCGGAAGGGCGCTTCAATAAAGCCGTATTTATTGATGCGTGCAAAAGTGGCGAGATAGGAAATCAAGCCGATGTTCGGACCTTCGGGCGTTTCCACGGGGCACATACGGCCGTAGTGGCTGTAATGCACGTCGCGAACCTCGAACCCGGCACGGTCACGCGACAAACCGCCGGGGCCCAATGCCGACAGACGGCGTTTGTGCGTCAATTCGGCAAGCGGGTTGTTTTGATCCATAAACTGCGACAGCGGCGAAGAACCGAAAAATTCTTTGATGGCCGCCATCACGGGGCGAATGTTAATCAACGCCGCGGGCGTAACCTTGTCGGGCTCCTGCGCCTGCAAAGTCATACGCTCTTTGACCACGCGTTCCATGCGGGAGAAGCCGATGCGGAATTGGTTCTGCAACAGTTCGCCGACCGAACGGATACGGCGGTTGCCCAAGTGGTCGATGTCGTCTGTGGTGCCGACGCCGTGGCCTAAACAGTTGAGATAGTTAATGGTTGCGAAAATATCGTCAATGGTGATGTGTTTCGGAATGAGGTCATCACAGCGTGCAGCGAGCTCTTCGGAAAGCGCCGCCTTGTCGTCGCCGCATTTGTCGAGCACTTCGCGAAGCACGGAGAAGCTGACCTTTTCATTGATGCCGAGTTCTTCCAACTCTTCCGCGGTAAACATCGGGACATATTCCGCAATATCCACCATACCGTTGGAGAACACCTTGACCTCGTCGCCCTCGTTGTCAATCACGGCGACATTGACGCCCTCCTGCTCGATACGGTAAGCAAGCTCTGTCGAAATATAGTCGCCCTCGTCGGCGAGGATTTCGCCGGTTAAGTTGCTGATAATCGGCTCTTTCGCTTTAAAGCCCGCAATGCGTGCGGAAATGCCGAGTTTTTTATTGTATTTATAGCGACCGACGCGCGACAGGTCATAGCGGTGCGGGTCAAAGAACAGCCCGTCCAAATGCGCCTGTGCGGTTTCGAGTGTCGGCGGTTCACCGGGGCGCAGTTTTTTATACACTTCAATCAGCGCCTGCTCGGTGTTGATGGTGGTATCTTTTTCCAAAGTCGCTTTAATACGCGCATCATAGCCGAAAAACTCCAAGATTTCCTGATTCGTGCTCAAGCCCAAAGCGCGGATAAAGGTCGTGATGAAGATTTTGCGGTTTTTGTCGATACGGACATAGAACAAATCGTTCTGGTCGGTCTCGTATTCCAGCCAAGCGCCGCGGTTCGGAATAACGGTGGCGGTATACAGCTCTTTCCCGGTTTTGTCATGCGTCATACCGTAATAGACGCTCGGCGAACGCACAAGCTGGGAAATAATCACGCGTTCCGCACCGTTGATGACGAAGGTACCGCTGTCGGTCATCAGCGGGAAATCGCCCATATATACTTCGTTTTCTTTGATTTCGCCCGTTTCCTTATTTAAAAGACGCGCGGTCACGCGCAAAGGCGCCGCATAGGTCGCGTCGCGCTCCTTGCACTCTTTTACGGTGTATTTGGGGGTGTCATCCATTCGGTACCCGACAAAGCTTAAAACCAAGTTCCCCGAATAGTCCGTAATGTCTGCCACATCACGGAATACCTCTTTTAATCCCTCGTCTAAAAACCACTGATACGAATTCTTCTGAATTTCGATAAGGTTGGGCATTTGCATAACCTCATTGATTTTCGAGAAGCTCATACGGGTGTTTCTTCCGAGCTTGACAGGTTTGACATTCACCATAGGGCTTATCACTCTCCGTTCTATATTTGTTCAACAAAGCCCCGAAACGGGACTTGGAGATTCCTACAAGAAATCATAGGCGTAAGGGTTGCTTTTCGGCATTTTTTATGGTAAACTACCTATGCTTTAAAATGCGCAAGAGCACACCTTACCACTTTAATAGCAGTTTAATATTCTACACCTGTCAAGTCTATATGTCAAGCGTTTTTTTATAAATTGCTGTGTTTTTCCGACGCATTGCGAAGTGCTATTCTTTTTTTCGGAGATGTTCCCCATGCAAGATGTATCCATGCTGCAAAACCGACTCTGTACGCTCGTACTGTTCCGCGCCCTGTTACAAGACGGCGCGGTTTCTGCTTTTTTGCGCGTCAGACGGCAGGCGGAGGTCGGCGCGGAAGACGCCGCCGCCCGCGCCGGCGAATTTATTGCGGCGCTCTATAAAACGGGCGATAATTTAAGCGACTATATCGCCGATTTGGTATTTGAGGACGAAAACGCCTACATACACCGCGCCGCCGAAGGACGGCTTACGGAGAATTACGAGCGCACACTGCAAACCGAGCTTGCCGTTTTGCAAGACTTTTGCGATTTGACCGCCGAGGCGTTTCAAACTTGCGTGCCGTTTACACACAGCGCATCGAAAACATTGCGAAAATCGGCTACGGTATGTTTGCAAAATACCATATGTTCAGTTTAAAAGACGGGAAAATAACGCCCGTTCGCCATCCCGACCCCCAACGCCTTGCGGATTTTTCGGGTTATGAACTCGAACGAAGCCGCATTATTGCCAACACAAAAGCGTTGCTCCAAGGGTGCCCTTGCAACAATGTTTTGCTGTACGGTGACGCGGGCGCGGGCAAAAGCAGTACCGTGAAGGCGATTGTCAACGAATACAAAGACGAGGGATTGCGGCTTATCGAGGTCAAGAAAAACGAACTGTTTTATTTGCCCGATATTTTGGATTCTCTTGCCAAAAATCCTTTAAAATTTATTATTTTTATCGACGATTTAAGTTTTGCCGCCGATGACAGCGATTTCGGCGCGCTCAAAGCGATTTTGGAGGGCAGTGTATCGGGCAGAAGCCGTAACATTGCGATATACGCGACCTCCAACCGCCGCCATTTGGTGAAAGAACGGCTGTCCGACCGCGAGGGCGACGACCTGCATATGCAGGACACCATTCAGGAATTGACCAGCCTTTCGGCGCGCTTTGGGTTAAAGGTTACCTTTTCAAAGCCCGATAAAAAACTGTACGAGAGCATCGTGCGCGATTTGGCAAAACAGTATCATATTGAAATGCCCGAGGACGAGTTGTTCCTAAAAGCGGAGGCGCACGCGCTCAGAAGCGGCGGCAGAAGCCCCCGCACGGCAAAACAGTTTATTGAATATCTCGCGTACACGGCAAACCACGAAGTATAATTGACTTTTGGTATATAATGGTATACTATATATTTACTATGCCGCACGGCAAAAACAGAGAGGGAAAACTATGAGAGAAACATTGCACGATTGGGAAAATCCCGCCGTTATCAAGCGCAATAAAGAGGACGGGCACACCATTGCCTTTGCGTTCTCGGACGCGAAAAAGGCGGTGCGCCGCGAAGCGCCCGACACCAAAATCACCTTGAACGGCGATTGGAAATTCCATTGGCAACGAGGGCTTCGAAACGAGCCGACCGATTTTTACAGAACGGATTTTAATGACGAGCATTGGCGCACCATTCCGGTGCCGTCTGTTTGGCAGACGCAGAAAACGGGCAGTGTGCCGTATTATTACGCGAGCACCTTCCCCCGTGCCATTTCGAGAAGCAAAGGAAAAATCCCTTCGATTGACCACGATATGCAGGAAATCGGGCACTACCGCCGATATTTCAATCTGCCCGAAAATTTTGAGGGTAAGGAAATCTTTTTGCACTTCGGCGCGGTGAAATCCGCATTGGAAGTGTATGTCAACGGCGAATTTGTCGGCTATTCGCAAGGCTCTATGACCCCCCACGAATTCAATGTGACCAAATACATACAGCCCGGCGAGAACCTGGTTTGCGCCAAGGTCTATCGTTACAGCGACGCGACTTATATTGAGGACCAAGATATGTGGTGGCTGTGCGGCATTTACCGCGAGGTGTATTTGTTCTGCGAAGAAAAGGTTTGCCTGCGCGACTTCTTTATAACCACCGATTTGGACGCGGAATACAAAGACAGCGACACCAATGTGGAAATTACCGTAAATAATTATACGAAAGAAACGAAACCGGCAACCGTCACCGCTGAAATCATCGGGGCGGACGGCAAAAAGCAAAAACTCGGCACGCTCGAATTGGACGCCGTGGCAGGCAGTACAACGGTCAATCTGCGCAAAACGGTGAAAGACCCTCTGAAATGGTCAGCGGAAACCCCGAATTTGTATACCCTGTTGCTCACGTTGGAAGCGGACGGCATAAAAACCTACAAGGCAATCCGCTTCGGCTTTAAAAAGGTGGAAATCATCGGCGAGCGCATTCTCTTTAACGGGCAGCCGATGCTGCTGCGCGGCGTAAACCGTCACGATTTCGACCCCGACTGCGGCTGGGCAGTGCCGAAAGAGCGCTATTATCAAGATTTGGATTTGATGAAGCGCGCCAACATCAACTCCATTCGCACCTCACACTATCCCGACGACCCGTTCTTCTATGATTTGTGCGACGAATACGGCTTTTATGTGATGGATGAATGCGATATGGAAAGCCACGGCGTGCGCCGCAAGGGCGTACCCGGCAGTAACCCCGTTTGGACGAACGCGGTTGTGGACAAAATGGAGCGTATGGTCTTGCGCGACCGCAACCACGCGTGCGTATTTATGTGGTCTTTGGGCAACGAGGCGGGCGACGGCACAAACTTTACCAAAATGAAAGAAGCCGCGCTGGCGCTGGACAAAACCCGTCAGTTCCATTACGAGGGCGACTTTGATTTGACAAAATCCGATGTCATTTCGAGAATGTACCCCTTAAAAGACACGATGGATAAGCTGTGCAACAAAGAAGCCATCACCATCACGCTGTATGACAACATTGCAAACCAGTTGGCGGCAGACTCCAAGCCCATTCCGAAAGAGGCGTACACAAAGCCCGTCATTCTTTGCGAATATGCGCACGCAATGGAAAACAGCCTCGGCAATTTCCAGGAATATATGGACGATTTTGAGGCGCACGACCACATGTGCGGCGGCTATATTTGGGACTTTGTTGACCAATCCTTACGCCTGAAAACGCCCGACGGCGACCATTGGCTGTACGGTACGGACTTTGAAAAATCCGAGCCGCGCCGCCCGTTACAGTTGCCGAACACCACGGCAATGACAGGCAGTAACACCTATTTCTGCGCAAACGGCATCATTGCCGCCGACAGAAAACCCCACCCGTCCTATTACGAAGTGAAAAAGGTCTACTGTGAAATCAAAGTCACCGAAAAAGACCGTGAGCAGCAGTTGTTCACCGTGAAAAACAAGCATTTATTTACCGACCTTTCCGATTTTGAATTCTGCTGGAAAGTGGAAGCCGAGGGCATAGAAATCGAAAGCGGCGTTTGCGAAAATGTCAATGCCGCGCCGCTGTCGGAAAGCGATTTCACCGTTCCCTATTCCAAAGAGAAATTCACCGCGGGCAAAGAATGTATTTTGACCGTTTCGTTCCGTAACAAAACCGAAAAACCGTGGTGCGAACAGGGCTTTGAACAGGGCTTCGACCAATTCGTGTTGCAGGAGGCGGCAAGCGCCCCCGTCTTACACGACGGCGCACCCGTCACTTTGACAAACGGTGCAAACACCGTTGCGGTGAACGGCGAAAACTTCTCGGTACGCATTGCGGGCGGGCAGATTGTGTCGCTCCAATATGACGGCAAAGAAATGCTCAAAGACAATGTGCGCCCGAACTACTTCCGCGCCGTAACGGATAACGACCTGTCGAACACCAACTTTGTGCCGTTCTTGATTCCGTTCCACCCGTATTACGCTTGGCAACGCGCAACAAACGGCTTAAAAGGCAGTATTGAAAGTGCGACGGTACAAGCGGACGGCAGTGCAAAAATCGAAGTCAAGTGGACGGTTAGCGGTATGAAGAATGTTTCGTCCGTGCTCACCGTGTACCCCGACGGCGCGATTTCAATTTTCCACAAAGGCACGCCGACGCATACCCTCACCCGCTTCGGCACGCAAATGGCGTTCGCGGGCGATTTGGAGTATGTGAAATGGTACGGCAGAGGGCCGCAGGAAACCTACTGTGACCGCAAAACCGGTGCAAGAATTGCCATGCACGAAATGACTGTCACGGATTTGGAGCACCACTATATGCGCCCGCAGGAAAACGGCAACCGCACCGATGTACGGTTTGTGGAATTGACCGATAAGGACGGCAAAGGGGTGCGTTTTGAAGCCGAAGTCGGCACGCCGCTGCAATTCTCCGCGTGGCATTATTCGCAGAATGAACTCGAAAAGGCAACGCACATTCACGAATTGAAGCACCGCGACATTACCACTTTCAACTTCGATTTGGCGCAGTTGGGCGTCGGCGGCGATATGCCGGGTGACGCGCATGTGCGTGAGCCGTACATTTTACACGGCAACCGCGAATACGCTTACACCTTTACGATGTCCCCCATTCGCTGATTTGCAAATACACAAAAGCAAGCCCTCTGCCAAACGGCAGAGGGCATTTTTCATATAGCATCAAATATAAAAATCAGATTTTCATAACTGCGCCGTCTTTGGCAGAGGATACCATGGCGGTGTAGCGTGCAAGCCAACCGCTTTTGATTTTCGGCTCGTGCGGAATATAAGCGGCTTTGCGCTTTGCCAATTCTTCGTCGGAAACGCGGACATTGACGGAAGCGTTTGGAATGTCAATGTCGATGATGTCGCCCTCTTCAACCAAGCCGATTGCACCGCCGCAAGCTGCTTCGGGCGCAACATGGCCGATAGACGCGCCGCGTGACGCACCCGAAAAGCGCCCGTCGGTAATGAGCGCCACGGTTTTGTCGAGTTTCATACCCGCCAAAGCCGAGGTCGGGTTGAGCATTTCGCGCATACCGGGGCCGCCGACAGGACCTTCGTAACGAATCACGACGACATCGCCGTCCTTGATTTTGCCCGCATAAATGGCGGCAATCGCTTCGTCCTCGCTGTCAAACACCCGCGCAGGGCCTGAATGCACCAACATTTCGGGCGCGACAGCACTGCGTTTCACAACACAGCCGTCTTTGGCAATATTGCCCCACAAAATCGCAATACCGCCCGTTTCGCTGTACGGATTGTCAATCGGGCGAATGGCATCGGTATTTTTAATGTACGCGCCCTCGATATTTTCGCCGACGGTTTTGCCCGTGACGGTCAAAAGCGACAAATCGAGCAGCCCCTTTTTCGCAAGTTCCGCCTGTACGGCAGGTACGCCGCCCGCGTTGTTGAGGTCATGCATATGGGTGGGACCTGCGGGGGCTAAGTGGCAAAGGTTCGGCACTTTCGCACTCATTTCGTTAAAGGTCTTTAAATCCATCGGGCAACCCGCCTCTTTTGCAATAGCCAGCAGGTGCAACACGGAATTTGACGAACAGCCGAGCGCCATATCACACGCCAAGGCGTTGCGCAGGGATTTTTCATTGATAATATCGCGCGCTTTGATGTCGTTTTCCACCAAATGCATAATCGCCATACCGGCGTGTTTGGCAAGTTGCGTTCTGCCCGCGTGCACGGCGGGAATGGTGCCGTTGCCGGGGAGTGCAATCCCCAAGGACTCGCAAAGGCAGTTCATACTGTTTGCGGTATACATCCCCGAGCACGAACCGCACCCCGGGCAGGTGTTATTTTCAAAATCGCAAAGTTTCGCGTCATCAATCATATTTGCTTTGCGCGCGCCGACGGCTTCAAACATTTTGGAAAGCGAGGTTTCCACGCCGTCCACAAGCCCCGACATCATCGGGCCGCCCGAGCAAACCACGGTCGGAATATTGATGCGAAGCGCGCCCAACAGCATACCGGGCACGATTTTGTCGCAGTTCGGCACGAGCACCAGCCCGTCAAAGCCGTGCGCCATTGCCATCGTCTCGACGCTGTCGGCAATCAGTTCGCGCGAGGGCAGGGAGTATTTCATACCGATATGCCCCATGGCAATGCCGTCACAAACGCCGATAGACGGCACCATAATCGGTGTGCCGCCCGCCATACGCACGCCCGCTTTGACCGCTTCGGTGAGTTTATCCAAATGAAAATGTCCGGGCACAATTTCGCTGTGCGCGGAAACAATGCCGATTAACGGCCGTTCCAATTCTTCTTTTGTATAGCCCATTGCGTAAAACAGACTGCGGTTCGGTGCGCGTTCCACACCGTTCAAAATGTTGTCACTGCGTAATTTCATATTTTTGCCTCCCGGAAGTGATAAAAACGAATTACCTATTATTTTATGCGCATATACGAGATTTTGCAAGGTTTATTTGTGAAAAAGAAAGAAAAAAGCACGAAAAAGGCGGGGAACATATCCTCGCCTTTCGTTGTTGCTTTATTGTTCGATTTTTACATATTGATGTTCGGTCAACACACCGTTTTCAGTCACGGTGCGCAGTGTGCCGCCGTTCAAATCGCTGTCGGCATAGCAACGGTCACCAAGGCTTTTACGATATTTTTCTTGGTTTTGCGCATGTTGCTCCCTCTTTTTCGGCGTTACAGCGTCTGCAACGCCTGTTCAATATCCGCCAAAATATCGTTGACATTTTCAATGCCGACCGACAGACGGATTAAATCGGGCGTCACACCGCATTCCACCAATTCCTTGTCGGAAAGCTGGCGATGTGTGGACGACGCGGGGTGCAGTACACAGGTGCGCGCGTCGGCAACGTGTGTGACAATCGCGGCGAGCTTTAAGGAATTCATAAATTTCTCTGCCGCTTCTCTGCCGCCTTTCACGCCGAACGAAATCACGCCGCAAGTGCCTTTCGGCATATACTTTTGTGCAAGCGCATGGTATTTGTTGTCGGGAAGCCCCGGGTAATTCACCCACGAAATTTTATCGTTCTTTGCGAGGTATTCGGCAACCGTTTGCGCATTTTCGCAGTGGCGCTCGACGCGCAGAGCGAGTGTTTCCAACCCCAAATTCAGATAAAAACTGTTTTGCGGAGAGGGCGTAGAACCGTAATCGCGCAAAAGCTGGGCGACGATTTTGGTGATGTACCCCGCTTTGCCGAAATCACGGGTATACACCGCGCCGTGGTAGCTTTCGTCAGGTGTGGTAAGCCCCGGGAATTTGTCGTTTTGTTCCCAATCGAAATTGCCGCTGTCAATGACCGCACCGCCGATGGTGGTGGCGTGCCCCTCCATATATTTGGTGGTGGAGTGGGTGACAATATCCGCGCCGAACTCGAACGGGCGGCAGTTAATCGGCGTGGGGAAGGTGTTGTCTACAACCAGCGGCACGCCGTGCGCGTGTGCCACGCGGGCAAACTTTTCAATGTCGAGAATATCCAAAGACGGATTGGCAATCGTTTCGCCGAACATCGCCTTTGTGTTGGGGCGGAATGCCGCCGACAATTCTTCCTCGCTCGCGTTCGGGTCTACAAAGGTGACCTCAACGCCGATTTTACGCATGGTCACATTGAACAGATTGAATGTGCCGCCGTAAATGGTTGCGGCAGAAACCAAATGGTCGCCCGCGCCGAGAATGTTAATCAGCGCAAAGAAATTCGCCGACTGCCCCGAAGAGGTCAGCACACCCGCAACGCCGCCTTCGAGCGCGGTGATTTTTGCGGCAACCGCATCATTGGTTGGGTTGGCAAGGCGGGTATACATATACCCGGGCTCCAAGTCGAACAGTTTTGCCATAGCCTCGCTGGTATCATATTTATAAGTTGTGCTTTGATAAATCGGCAGTACGCGCGGCTCGCCGTTTTTGGGGCTGTACCCGCACTGCACGCACTTGGTTTCAATCGCGTAATCCTGCATTTATGCTTCCTCCAAAAATTTGCGCATAATATCGGGGCCGTTTTCGATGAATACGCCCGTATTTTTTGCGGTTTCTTCGTTGATACTGTCCACGCCCTGTTTTTCGTTCGCCTTGTGGTAAATCAAATACGGCACGGGGTCGGCAGCATGGGTTTGCGTGACAATCGGTGTGGGGTGGTCGGGCAAGACCATAATTTTGTAGTCCTCCCCGATTTCCTGTAAGCCGTCCAGCACAATCGGCAACACGCGGCTGTCAATCATTTCAATGGCTTTCACCTTATTCTCGGGCTCGTTTCTGTGACCGCACTCGTCGGGCGCTTCCAAATGGATATACACAAAGTCACAGCCGTTTTTGAGTGCGTCCACTGCGGCGTGCGCTTTGCCCTCGAAATTCGTATCAATGTAGCCTGTCGCGCCCTCGACCTCGGGTGCTTCCATTTTGGCACATTTAGCAATGCCCTTTAACAGGTCAACCGCCGAAACGATTGCGCCTTTTTTGCCGTATACATCGGAAAATGCGGGCAACATCGGCTTTTTGCCCTCGCCCCACATCCAAATGGAGTTTGCGGGGCGTTTGCCCTCGGCAACACGCTTTTTGTTGACGGGGTGTTCGGACAAAAACGCGTAACTGTCTTTCATCATTTGAATTAACGGCTTGGCGTTTTCGGATTTGGAGAGATATTCGCCGACCACGCGCCCCGAAATATCGTGCGGCGGTGTCATATTGCCGAGGTCGGTTGTACCGTTCGACCAAACCAAGCAGTGGCGGTAACTGACGCCCGCATAAAACTTGAACATTTCGTTGCCGAAGTGTGCTTCGACATCTTGCATAATTTCTGCCGCTTCGGCAGTGGAAATATCGCCCGCGCAGTAGTCCACCATGGTTTTGTCTTCGTAATTCGGTTCATCGGACAGGGTGACAAGATTGGTGCGCAAGGTTACATCGGTATCTTTTAAATCCACGCCGATGCTCGCCGCCTCCAACGGCGAACGCCCCGTATAATACTGTTTCGGGTCGAAGCCCAAAACGCTCATATTGGCAACATCACTGCCGGGCTTTAACCCCGCGGCAACCGTGCGTACAAGCCCGACCTCGCCTTTTTGTGCGAGTGCGTCGATATGCGGTTTGTCAGCGCACATCATCGGGGTTTTGCCCCCCAAGGCGGGCACGGGATAGTCCGCCATACCGTCACATAATACCACTACATATTTCATTGGGAATGCCTCCGCATTTTAAAAGTCTTGTTTATCGTTGTCCGTTTCTTCGTTGTTGAAAACGGGTTTGTCCGCCGTCGGGGTTTCCCCGCCCGGTACAAAGGTGCTTTCGGGTGCAGGCGGCGTAAAGGGCTGTGCGCTTTGCGCTTGCACATTCGGGTCTACATAAGGTGCTTGCGGCGGCGTGTACGGTGCATTTTGCGCATACGGATTTTCGGCACTCGGCGCTTGCTGTGCATACGGATTTGCCGCATAGGGATTCTCCGGATACGGTGCCTGCGGATTTTGCGCGTAGGGTTGCCCCGAAACGGGCGGCTGTACGCCGTACGGCGGCACGGGCATCAACCCGAATTCCGCGGGCGCGGCTTTGCCCTGTGCAATCGCGTAATTCTTTAAATTTTCATAATACATAGCCTGTGTGGTTTGCATATACGGCACAACATAGAATGCCGCAAGCCCGAAGGTAACACCCGTCAGCATATACCACAAAATAAAGCTCAAATCCAACACGAAGATGTCGCTTTTAAAGCCGTCTGTCATGCGGCGGCTCAAATCGCGCGCCTGGCTTTGCGACAGGTTCGGGTTGTCGTGAATCACATTGTGTACAAAGCGGTATTCATAGGATTTGATAATCCCCGGTACAATCAATAAAAGCATCCACAGACCAATAAAAATCTGCGTGACAAACCCAACGGTAAAATATTTGCCGTAGCGGTCCAAGCCCTCTTTGTAAAGGCTTTGCCATTCCGGATTAAAGCCGCGAATTTGGTTTAAATAATACCCTGCCATCGCCACGGTAAAAGGAATAAGCAACCAAGTAATAACATTGGTGCCGACAGAAGCGGTATACTGCGTATCGCCGTCCTGCGTAGCCCGTTGCAGCACCGTAATTCCGCCGGAAATCGCGCCCTGCAACAAAAACAGCGGCAAACAGGCAAGCGCCATAGAAAGCCAACGGCGGTTTTGCCCGATAAAATTGCGTGCATCCGCTTTAATCGCGGCTCGGTTTAAAACTTCCATAATATCCTCCTTATTTTTCGGTCACCGCCGCTTACGCGCGATGCCATTTCACGCCCTGCGGCGTATCCTCCAAAACAATACCCTGTGCTTTTAATTCGTCACGGATGCGATCCGCCTCCGCCCAATTCTTTGCCTTGCGCGCTTCTTGACGCGCTTCAATCAGCGCTTCAATATCGCTGTCAAGGGTTTCGGCTTTACGGTTATAAACAAGCCCCAAAACGCCCGTCAACTCGTCAAACAGTTTGGTTGCATACGCCACGAGGTCTTTGGAACCGGACTCCAACACCGAAACATTGATGTCGCGCACCAATTCAAATACGGCGGCAATGCCGTCGGCGGTGTTCAAGTCGTCGTCCATCGCGCGGCAGAACTGCTCGCGGCGGCTGTCAAGTTGTTTTTTGATTTCGTCTGCATTGTCGGGCACGGTTTCGCCCGCGTTTTGCAGGGCAAAATCCAAACTGTCGCGGCAGGTGTAAAGACGAACAAGCGACGCTTTGCACTGCTCAATAATATCCACGCTGTAATTGATGGGGCTACGGTATTGCGAAGAAATCATCAAATAGCGAATCGGCTCATAGCCGTATTTTTCGGCGACATCGCGCACGGTGAAGAAATTGCCCAAGGATTTGGACATTTTGACATTATCCACATTGATATAGCCGTTGTGCATCCAATATTTTGCAAACGGCACGCCGTTGCAGCACTCGCTTTGCGCGATTTCATTTTCGTGGTGCGGGAAAACCAAATCCTGCCCGCCGCAGTGAATGTCAATCGTGTTGCCGAGATAGCGGCGCACCATTGCCGAGCACTCAATATGCCAGCCGGGTCTGCCCTTGCCCCACGGGGAATCCCACGCGGGCTCGCCGGGCTTTGCGCCTTTCCAAAGGGCAAAATCCATCGGCTCTTTTTTGAGCTCGCCGATGTTGATGCGCGCACCCGCCTCCAAATCTTCGAGCGGCTGGTGCGACAGTTTGCCGTACTCCTTAAACTTTTTGGGGCTGAAATACACATCGCCGTTTTCCACCGGGTAGGCATAGCCTTTTTCCACAAGGGTTGAAATAATGGAAATAATCTCGTCGATATTTTCGGTGGCTTTCGGGTGCACGGTCGCCTCGCGGATATTCATCCCCTTCACATCCGCCCAAAATTCCTCGATATATTTCTCGGAAACGGTTTTATAATCCGTACCCTCTTCGTTTGCGCGTTTGATGATTTTGTCGTCAATATCGGTGAAATTCTGCACAAAATTCACCTTATAACCGCGGTATTCCAGATAGCGGCGGAAGGTGTCAAACACGCAAAGCGGACGGGCATTGCCGATGTGAATATAGTTATACACCGTCGGTCCGCAGGCGTAAACTTTGACCTCGCCCGGGGTAATGGTTTCGAGCTCCTCTTTTTTTCTCGTGAGCGTATTGTAAATGCGCATACTTTATTCTCCTTTGTTTTCTGTATTCTTGTAAGTTTCCAATTCCTTTTGCAAGCGCTCCACCTGCACACGCATACGGCAAAGCTCCTGCGAAACAGGGTCGGGAATATGCACCTGGTCGAGACTGTCCACCCGCAAGCCGTTGCGCTTGACGACGCGCGCGGGCACACCCACGGCGGTACAGTCGGGCGGGATTTCCTCTAACACCACGGCGCCTGCGGCAATGTTGGAATTGTCACCGACTTTAAACGGGCCTAAAACCTTTGCCCCCGCGCCAATCATCACACCGTTGCCGATGGTCGGGTGGCGTTTGCCGGTGTCTTTCCCCGTGCCGCCCAAGGTCACGCCCTGATAGAGCGTTACATCGTCGCCGATTTCAGCGGTTTCGCCGATGACAACGCCGGTGCCGTGGTCAATGAAAAACCGTCTGCCGATGGTGGCGGCGGGGTGAATTTCAATGCCGGTTTTGCGCGCGGCGCGCTGGGACACATACCGCGCCCAAAATTTTTGATTGTGGTGCCAAAGCCAATTTGCGCGCCGGTGCATGCGGATTGCCTTTAACCCCGGATACAGCAGTAAAATCTGTAAAGTAGAGGTCGCCGCAGGGTCTCGCTCTTTGACGGCGGCGATGTCCTCTTTGATGCGTTCAAACATACAAACCTCCAAAAGAAAAACGCCCACACTGCCCGAAAAACGGACAGCGAAGGCGAAAAATTCGCGGTTCCACTTCGCATTTATTACTCAAAGCGCCTTAACGCGGCAAAACGGACAAGGATACTGAAAAAACTTCCCCTTGCCTGCTCGGGAGGGCATTTCACAAAAACCGACTTTAAGCGCGCTTACAGCCCGTGACGCGCTCTCTCTGTAAAGGGAAGTTTCTGCTACTTTTCTCCGTCAAAGCAGTTTACAAATACAGTATAGCACAAAGTGCGAAAAAATGCACCATTATTTTGTGTAATCAATCACTTTTTTGCTGTCAATCACATAAATCACGCCGGAAACCACCGTCAAAACCGCCGTAATCCACAAAAGAATATTGGAAATCAGCGCGAGCGCGGGCATTTTACCGTACCACACGGGGTTGTATGCCGCCAAAATGCTATACACTTCGCCGAGCAACATAATCACAATGGTAAAGGTCATTTGGCTGACGGTTTTGAGTTTGCCCCAAATGTTGGCGGGAATGACAACCCCGTCGGCGGCGGCAATCATACGAATGGACGCAACGGTGAATTCACGGGTTAACACAATCATCACAATCCAAATGTTGCAAAGCCCCATTTGCATAAAGGCAAGCAATGCCGAGGTGGTTAAAATCTTGTCGGCAATCGGGTCTAAAAGTTTCCCGAAATTGGTGATTTGGTTGTTTTTGCGCGCGAGTTTGCCGTCAATGGCGTCGGTAATCGCCGCAATCGAATACACAAGCGTGGCAATCAAAAAACGGTGCGGGAGCGACACCCACAAAATCAGCGCCAAATAGATAGGCGTAATGAGGATACGCGCAATGGTCAGCTTATTGGGGGTGTTGAGTTTCATACAACTTCTCCGATCAAATCATAGTCTAAGACATCAAAGATTTCGACTTCCACAAACTCCCCTTCGTGCAGTTCATAGCCGCAGGTGAATTTTACCTGCCCGTCAATCTCGGGCGCGTCGCGCTCGGTTCTGCCGAAATAACTGTCGGTATACGGGTCGTACCCCTCGACCACGGTTTTGAAAATTTTACCGATATTTGCGCGGTTGCGCTCCTCAAAAATGCGATACTGCATTTCCATAATCACTTCGCCGCGTTCTTGTTTCACATCTTCATCAATTTGGTCGGGCAGTGTTGCGGCAGGCGTACCCTCCTCGGGCGAATAGGCAAAGCAACCCAAACGGTCAAACTGCGCCGCTTTCACAAAATCGCACAGCGTCTCGAAGGCTTCTTGCGTTTCGCCGGGGAAACCAGTAATGAGCGTGGTGCGAATGACCGCGTCGGGGATTTTCGCACGGATTTTTTCGACAAGCGCAAGCAGGCTTTCTTTGTCGCCCTTGCGGTTCATGGCTTTCAGCACGCCTGCATCGGCGTGTTGCATCGGAATATCGAAATACTTTGCAATATTGTCGCAGGACGCGACCACCTCCAAAAGTTCGTCGGTGATGCGTTCGGGGTAGCAGTACAGCACCCGAATCCACTCGATTCCCTCCATTTTCGAGAGCGCTTTTAACAGTGCGGGCAAGGCGGATTTCCCGTACAAATCCTCGCCGTAGCGGGTGGTATCCTGCGCAACAACCACCAACTCTTTCACGCCGCGTGCCACCAAATCCTTTGCTTCCGCCAAAATCTCCTCAGGCGGGCGACTGCGGAATTCCCCGCGAATGGACGGAATGGCACAATAGGTGCAGTGGTTGGAGCACCCCTCGGCAATTTTTAAATAGGCAAACCACGAAGGCGTCGTCAACAGCCGTTCGCCCGAAAGCGGCAGGCAGGTTTTGTCGCCGAAGGTTTCGACATTCGATTCGCCGCCCAAAACGCGGTCGCAAATTGCGCAAATATCGCCGTTGGAACCAAGGCCGACCACGGCGTCAATTTCGGGGATTTCTTTTAAAATCTCTTCGCGGTAGCGCTCGGCAAGGCAACCGGTCACGATGATTTTGCCGACAACCCCCTCTTTTTTGAGTTCCGCCATATCCAGTATATTCTCAATGGCCTCTTTTTTTGCATCCTCAATAAAGCCGCAGGTGTTAATAATAACGGCGTCCACACCGTCCACCTCGTCGGTGATGATATATCCGTTTTCGGCAAGGCGTGCAAGCATCAGCTCTGCGTCCACCTGATTTTTGGGACACCCGAGCGAAATCATACCGATTTTTTTAGGCATCGTCATACTCCTCTGTTTCTACATCATAATATTCACGCAAGGCGTCGCGGATTTCCCCGTAGGTGTAGCCCAAACGCATAAGACCGTTTACGGCACGGCGTTTGACTTTTTCGTCGCTTGACAGCGCGTCACGGTATTTTCCGCGCAACAGTAATATAATACGGTTTTCTGCGTCTTTGTCAAGCCCTTCGAGGGCATTTTCGGCAGTTTCACGGTCAATCCCTTTTTGCTGTAATTCGCTCCCAATCCGCCGCAGACCGAAATGCTTGTGCTCGTATAATTCGCGCGCATAGTTTTCGGCAAAGCGCGCCTCGTCAATCAATCCGAGTGTTTCCGCCTTTTCGATTGCCGCCGTACACGCTTCCTTAGGATATTTCTGCGACAGCTTGCGTAACAGTTCTTTTTTGGTGTGGTCGCGCCGCGACAGCAAATCGAGCACGCTGTTATAAGCGCGGCGAAAGCTGACCGCTTCTTCCAAAGCAGCCAGCTCTCCGTCATCGATTTCTTTTAAGTTGTGCCATTTTTCGGAAAACCAATATTCGTCATCCACCGTCAAGCGATATTCGTCATCCACATAGATATGGATTTTATGCAGTTTTCCGGGCTTGTAGGTCAATTTCATTCGTCGTCATCCACAGCCACATCAATTTTGGCGCGCGCCGCCGCCTTGGTGGTGGCCACCGGCTTGTAAGCAATCGGCTCGTCGGCAGGATCGACCGCCTTTTCAGCCGAATTGGCAGAACCCTCCGACGCGGTGTTTGCCATTTGCTCGCGCACCTGTTTTTCAATTTCGGCGCAAAGTTTTTCATCGGAACGGAACAGATTTTTCACATTATCTCTGCCCTGCCCGAGGCGCTCGCCGTTATAGGAGAACCACGCACCGCTCTTTTTGACAATACCCAATTCCACAGCGGCATCGAGCACCTCGCCGACGCGGGAAATGCCCTCGCCGTACATAATGTCGAATTCTGCGGTTTTGAAAGGCGGCGCGACCTTATTTTTCACGATTTTTACCTTGGTGCGCGAGCCGATAAACTCCCCGCCCGTGCCCTTTAAGGATTCCACACGGCGCACATCAATGCGCATGGTCGCATAGAATTTCAGCGCTCTGCCGCCGGTGGTCACTTCGGGGTTGCCGTAGACCACGCCGACCTTTTCGCGCAGTTGGTTGATGAAAATAATGACGGTGTTCGATTTGGAGATAACACCCGTTAATTTGCGAAGCGCCTGCGACATTAAACGCGCGTGCAAGCCCACATGACTGTCACCCATATCGCCGTCGATTTCGGCGCGGGGCACCAGCGCGGCAACGGAGTCCACAACAATGACATCGAGTGCCCCCGAACGCGCCAACGCCTCGACAATTTCGAGCGCCTGCTCGCCGTTGTCGGGCTGAGAAACCAGCAGAGAATCCACATCGACGCCCAAATGCTCGGCATACACGGGGTCAAGCGCGTGCTCGGCGTCGACAAACGCCGCGTCGCCGCCCGCCTTTTGCGCTTCGGCAACCACATGCAAAGCGAGCGTGGTTTTACCGGAGGATTCCGGCCCGTAGATTTCAATAATTCTGCCCTTCGGCAGTCCCCCGATGCCGGTTGCAATATCCAACGAAAGCGAACCGGTGGAAATCGCCTCCACATTCAGCGCCTTGCTTTCGCCCAAGCGCATAATCGCGCCTGCGCCGTATTTTTTCTCAATTTGGGTCAAGGCGGTTTCCAATGCCTTATTCTTCTCTGCCATGGTTGTTGTCCTCCGAATCGTACAAATGTTCGTTTGAGTGAATTATATAATAAAAGAAAAGAAAATGCAATAGTTTTTTTCGATTTTGTGATGTGTGTCCGTAAAATCGGACATTTTCGCTTTATTTTTCGGAAATTTTAAAAAAATGCTTGCTTTTTCTTGCGGTTTCTGTTAATATATTGGCTGTTACTGAACAAAGGGAGGTGCCTCGTAATGGCTAAATGTGAATTCTGCGGTAAAGATGTCGCGTTCGGCATCAAAGTTTCTCACTCGCACAGACGCTCCAACAGAACTTGGAAGCCCAATGTAAAAAGAGTGAAAGCAATTGTAAACGGCTCTCCTAAAAGAGTGTACGCTTGCACACGCTGCCTGCGCTCGGGCAAGGTTACCCGCGCGGTTTAATTGCGAACAACCGAAAAGATTTAACGCTCGCCGTTCGGCGGGCGTTTTTTCGTTGTACGGTCTCTTTGCGCCCCGCAATATATGCGCACCTTTGCAAAAATATGCACACAAATTTTTATCGGTGCATAGTATGGAATGAAAGCGGCGGGAACACCCGACAAAACGCTTTCGACCCCTTAGGGGAAAGGAGGAGCATCATGAACTTCTGCGGGTTCGGTAACAATAGTTTGCTGATTCTTGTCATTATCATTATCCTGCTTTCGGATAGTGGCTGCGGCTGTGGTTGCAGACATGACCGTGATCGTGACAGAGATTGTGACTGTGGCTGCGGCTGCTGCTAATCGTCACA
>SFIQ01000039.1 GCA_004555265.1 Ruminococcus sp. | reverse complement strand
GCAAGTTCTTGCATGGTCATTTTTTCGGCTCGAATGTCTTTTTGCAAGCCGATGTTTTCCAACGCTTCTGCCACCTGTTCTTTCGGAAGCCCTAACCCTGCCGAAATACCGTTTTGCGCGGTTTTGCGGCGCTGGGCAAAGGCGGCTTTCACCATTTTGAAAAAGAACTTTTCGCCTTTTACCGGGAATTCGGGCTGTTCGCGCACCGCAAGGCGCATCACGGCGCTGTCCACATTCGGGCTCGGCACAAAGCAATTTCTGCCCACCGAAAACAGTTTCTCGGCTTCGGCATAATACTGCACGGCAACCGTAACCGCCCCCGCCTCGCGTGTGCCGACGGCGGCGCAAAGGCGCTCTGCCGCTTCTTTTTGCACCATCACAACGATTTGCGACAGCGGCAGGCGTTCCTCCAACAGCCGCATAATCACGGGGGAAGTAATATAATACGGCAAATTTGCGCAGACGGACACGCGCTTGCAATCGGCGAATTTTTCCTCGATGAGACTTGCCAAATCGAGTTTTAGCACATCACCGTTGACCACTTCTATATTGTCAAATTCGCCGAGCGTTTCTTCTAACACGGGCAACAGCCGTTTGTCGAGTTCCACGGCAACGACCTTTTTGGCGCGGAGCCCCAACTGCGCGGTCAAAACGCCGATACCGGGCCCGATTTCGAGCACGCCGTCTTCGGGCGAGAGTACGGCCGCCTCTGCCATACGCGGGCAGACGGTACTGTCAATCAAAAAGTTCTGCCCCAAGGCTTTGGAAAACGAAAACCCGTGGCGCGAGAGCACGGCACGCACCGTGTTCAAGTCCGATAAATTATACTTCATCTTTCAGTTTCCCGAGAATTTCCATCCCCTCGACGATGCGTTCATCGGCGGGCGTGGTGAAGTTCATACGAATGCAGTTGGTGGTTTCCTCGGGCTCGACGGTGAACGCACTGCCCGGTACGACAGCAACTTTGTGTTGGACTGCCTTGTTGCAGAAGTCCATCATATCGACGCGCGCGGGCAGTTCGCACCAAACGAACATACCGCCCTCGGGGCGCACATACTGCACGAAATCGCCCAACTTTTCATCAATCAAATCGCACATCAAATTGAGTTTGCGGCGGTAAATATTGCGGATTTTGTCAATATGCGCCTCAAAATCGGTGGTTTTCATCCATTCCTCTACCAGCATTTGGTTGAATACGGGCGTGTGGACATCCTGCCCTTGCTTGCAAACGGTCATTTTGGAAACAATCGGGGCGGGTGCAACCGTAAACGCCACGCGCACACCGGGCGCAAATACCTTGGAGAAAGAGCCTGCATAAATGACAATGCCGTCCTCGTCAAAACTCTTAATCGGCGGGATATGCTCGCCTGCCACGCGCAAATCACCGTAGGGGTTGTCCTCCAAAATCAAAACGCCGTATGTTTTCGCAAGTTCATACAGCCGTTTGCGCTTTGCAAGCGACATGGTCGCGCCCGATGGATTTTGGAAGTTCGGAATGGTATAAATGAAACGGACATTTTTGTTTTCTTTGAGTTTTTGCTCCAAAATTTCCATATTCATACCGTCCGCCTCAACCGGCACGCCGCGCAAAGACACGCCGTAGGAACGGAAGCAGTTTAACGAGCCGATAAACGACGGCGTTTCGCAAATGATGATGTCGCCGAAGTTGCACAGGGATTTGGTCGCCAAATCCATGACCTGTGTTGCGCCCGAGGTGATAATCAGGCTGTCAAAATCGCGCCCGATGTTGTGTTTCTCTTTCATATACGCCGAAACGCGTTCGCGCAAGGGCGCATAGCCTTCGGTCACGCCGTATTGCAAGGCGGTAATCGGGTTTTCGCGGAAAATGCGCGCGGAAAGTTCGCGCACCTCGTCTACGGGGAACGCCGCCGTATCGGGGTTACCCGCCGCAAAGGGAATAATTGCGGGGTCTGCCGTGGCTTTTAAAATTTCACGAATGGCAGACGGCTGTAACGCCGATACGCGGTCGGAAAATGTATATTCCATCAAAAGGACTCCTTTTTCAATAATCTTTTTTTATTGTAGCACAAATCCCCATACCGTGCAAGCCTTGCGCCTATTGCTTTTTGCGCGGTTTCGGGGTATGATGTGCGTTGAGGTGTTTTTATGGTTGGATTTTGCTGTCCTGTCTGCGGTGCGGCGCTCAAAAATACAGAAAAAGCGTGTATTTGCCCGAACGGACACAATTTTGATAAAGCGAAAGCGGGCTATGTGCATTTGCTGACGCATTTTTCGGGGCGCAAAACGCACGGGGACAACAAAGAAATGGTTCGCGCGCGCCGCGCTTTTTTGGAAACGGGTGCGTATGCACCGCTGAAAAATGCCATCGCCGAAACGTCAAAAAAATACGCCGTCACAAACGGCACGGCGCTCGACAGCGGTTGCGGCGAAGGATATTACACGGCGGCGATTGCCGAAGCGCTCGGCAGCAAAATGCAGGTGCTGGGTTTCGATATTTCCAAAGAGGCGATAAACCTTGCCGCCAAGCGGTGTAAAACAGCGCAATTCGCCGTGGCAAGCGCGTTTCACATTCCCGTTGCGGACGAAAGCGTCAATTTGCTGTTTGAAATTTTTTCGCCGTACAGCGAAACGGAATTTTTGCGCGTGTTAAAGTCGGGCGGGGTAGCCGCATTTACCCGCACAGGATACACGCTTTCGGAAAGTGTGCATTTGCAAAACGAAATTACCCTGCCAACCGCCGCCGACATACAAAATCTGTTCTTGATGACGCCGTATTATTACAAAACCGGCAAGGCAGAGCAGGCAAGACTGCAAACTTTACAAACCTTAACCACCGAAACGGAATTTTATATTTTAGTGTATCAAAAGAGGTAACAGAAAGCACCATGCGCGCCCGACTTTGGGGCGCGCATTTTTGGCGTAAACGAATAGGGTAACGGAAATAATCCGAACCCGTTTGCATGCTGTCGGTCGGCCTATAGACACCTCAATCATAATTTGTTAACAGTATACAAAAATGCAAATACTTTCAAAAGCACATGCCGATTTCCATGTCATTTTGAGGCGAAGCCGAAGAATCTCACATAGCACAGACTTGATTTTGCGGCAATAAAGCGCCTTTGCTGCGTTCAGGATGACACCGGCGGTTTACACATTATATTTCCCGATACATTTGCCCTGCGGACGCCTTGGTGGCGTACTCGGTCACTTCGAGCACCTCGTATTTTTTTGTGCTCGCGCCGAAGGTCAATTCGATAATATCGCCGACCTTGACATCGTATGACGCGCGCGCAACCTTGCCGTTGACAGACGCGTGCTTGGCGTCGCAAATTTCATTTGCCACCGTGCGGCGCTTGACGATGCGCGAAACCTTTAAATATTTATCCAATCGCATAAAAATACTCCTAAAAAAGAAAGGCAGAGGGAACAAAACCCCTCTGCCGAAATCTTTGAAAAATGCTTATTTCACAGCGTCTTTCAGTGCTTTGCCTGCTTTGAAAGCGGGAACCTTGGAAGCAGCGATGGTCATGGCTTCGCCGGTCTTGGGGTTGCGGCCCTGTTTTGCAGCGCGCTCACGAACTTCAAAGGTACCGAAGCCGATGAGCTGAACTTTTTCGCCCTTTTTGAGTTCTGCGGTCATTGCATCAAAAACTGCTGCGACGGCTGCGTCTGCGTCTTTCTTGGAAAGCCCGGCTTTCTCTGCGACTGCTGCGATGAGTTCTGTCTTATTCATTTTGTTTTCCTCCGTTTTTTTGGTATATCTCTAAACGGCGAACCGTTAAGATTCTTGCTTTTCCGCCGCTTTGACCTCGTCCCACAGTCGGTCAAGGGTTTCAAGCGGGGTATTTTCCATATCCATTCCGCGGTTCTTTGCAAGCGCTTCCACCTTTATAAAGCGGGATTGGAACTTGTCCGTCGCGGCGGTGAGGGCTTCCTCGGCGTCAATATGCAATTTGCGCGCCGCGTTGACTGCGGCAAACAGCAAATCCCCGAGTTCCTCAAAGGTATTGTCACGATCCTCTGCCGAAACAGCCTGTAACAGTTCCGCGGTTTCTTCGGGAATTTTTTGCAGTGCGCCGTCGGGCGTGTCCCAATCAAAGCCGACCTTTGCCGCCTGACTTTGGATTTTGTCTGCGCGCATCAGCGCAGGAAGTTCCCGCGGGACGGACTGCATTTTGTCCGCCGTGGTTTTTCGCTGTTTTTTGGCGGATTTAATTTTGTCCCAATTCACAAGCACATCGTCTGCGGACTGCACCTCTACATCGCCGAACACATGCGGGTGGCGTTCAATCAGTTTTTTGCAAACGCCGTCGGCGACATCGGAAAAATCAAATACCTGTTTTTCCGCTTCCATCTGCGCGTGGAACACAACTTGCATGAGCACATCGCCCAATTCCTCACACAGCAGATGACTGTCCGCTTTGTTGATGGCCTCAATGACCTCGTAGGTTTCCTCAATGAAATTTTTGCGAATACTTTCGTGCGTTTGCTCCCGATCCCAAGGGCAACCGTTTTCCGACCGCAGGATACGCATAATCTCCACAAGGTCTTCTACATTGTATTTTTGTTTGAATTGAAAATCCTGAATCATTACACAATCATCTTTCTATATTTTACTCTATAAATCCATATTTTGCAAGCATTTTGGCAATTTTTTCGCCTTTCGGCAGCATATTTATGTCATCTTTGGCAATTCCGCCGACCAAAAGCATCGAAATCCCGTAAACCAACACCGCAAAAACGATGGCGACGGCACAGGCGACAATATTCGTCACCGAAAGTGCCCCGCGCGACCAATCAGGCAAAATGTTGGAAAACAACCCATAGCTTGTGTACGCCGCCACACCGCAAAGCACACTGCAAATGAGGGGCTTTACAAATACGGACATCAAATTCACCCGCACTTTGGTGGTGCGCACCAACGCGATATAGTTGTAAATGACGATAATCGTGTAGCAAATGACCGTGCCGAATACCGCACCGTTGATGTTAAACCGCGGTATGCCGATAAATATGTAGTTGGCAATCACCTTGGCGACCGCGCCGACCGTCAGCGAGCGCAGCGGCACGGAGGGCTTGCCCAACGCTTGCAACATATTGGTCATCGGCTGGGAAAGCGAAATTAAAAAGATGGTGTAGCCGTACGCCGCCATAATCGGCGCGGCGATGGAAATGGCAGAGGCAGACTTGCCTGTTTGGTACATCATTTCGAGTATCGGCGTCGCGAGCACACCCATACCGATGCCCGCAGGCAGAGAAATCATCAAGGTCACGCGCAAAACGGACTCAATCGAAATTTTAACCACCTTTTTATCCTTGACCGCCCATGCCGCCGAAAGCGCGGGAATCGCGCTGACGCCCAAGGTCATGGTAATGGAGGGAATCAGGTTTTTAAAGTCCAAAGACATCGTATATGCGCCGTACAAATATTTCGCAATATCCGCGTCCAAAATCTGCGAGGCGGCAAGCGAGTCGCCGTAAACGGATTTGATATAGTCTAAATTCGACAAAATCATCGTATCCAAACGGTTTTGCACGGTGATGGAGTCAATGAGGTTGGTCACGCTGAACACAAGGGAGGACGCCACCACGGGGACGGCAATGGAAATGATGGTTTTGGCAATCGCCGAGCCCGAAAGCGGCTTCGGGGAGTTCACCAATTCCTCACGCGTGATGCCGTCGCCTTTCACCTTGTAAAGTATCATCATATAAATCATGCCGACCACGGTGCCCGCCGTCACGCCGATGGCGGCACCCGCCGCGGCGTAGGGGTAAATGGCGCTCATCGCCTCGGCTTCGGTGGTGACGGTCTGCCCGAATACGGGCAAGCCCGCGGCAAAGCGCGAAAGCCCGTAAGCAATAGCGATTTTGGCGCACGCAAGCCCCGCGACGACCTTGCCGACTGCCTCCCACACCTCGGACATCGCCGTGGGCGTCATATTGCGCAAGCCGTTATAGTAGCCGCGATAAATCGACATCACACAGCAGAAGAAAATCGACGGTGTAATGGCGATAATGGACGGGATAGCCTCTAAATTTTTCGCAAGATACGCATACGGATAGGAAAGCGCCAGCATCAGCACCGTGCCGACCGTTCCCGTAATGAAAAACAGCCGCGCGGCGACTTTGAAAATTTGCTTCACATCGCGGAACCGCCCCAGCGCCACCTGTTGGGAGACCATTTTGGAGACCGCCACGGGTAGCCCCGCCATAGACACGGTGTAAATCGGGATATATAAATTATACGCCGAGTCAAAACACCCGCGCCCGACCGCGCCGACCATATTGGAAATCGGAATTTTGTAAAGAATCCCGATAATTTTGACAAGAATGGTTGCCGCCGCCAAAACCATGGCGCCGTTTAAGAGAGATTGGCTTTTTCTTTTTTTCTGTGCCAAGTACATCTCACTCCCTTTCACCGTTACACGGTGAGATACAGAATACCATTGAAACCCCTTTGTGTCAATCCGTTTTTTCTAAACCTTGTGCGCCTAAAAATTCGCGCAATAAAGAGGTTTCGGGGATAAGCGACGGCGAAATCGGCACGAAAAGTCTGAGCGCCGCCGCCAATTCCTCGGCGTCTTTTTTTTGTTCGCCCGAAAGTTCCGCGCTCTCCAACATGTTCAAGCAAATATCGCGGAACACACACGGCGCGCTCAAATGTACGGAATTGATTTTCACATCGGCGCAGTCGCGGTACGGGAAGAGGTATTTGTCCTCGCCGTTGCGCACGCTTTCCCATAAATTGTAGGTGTTTTCCACCGAACTTGCGCGGAACAGATAGTCGCGCGTCATACGACGCAAAAAGCGCAGATTGCGTTTGTTTAAGATAATTTTCCCTTTTTCATTGTATATGCGGGAAGACACGCTGATATAGATTTTTAACAGATTTTTCTGCGGCAGGGCATCGGTAATCAGCGGATTTAACGCGTGCAAGCCCTCGACCACCACGGCGTCCTGTTCGCCGAGGGTTACGGTGCGCACCTCGTCGCTTCGTTTGCCTGTGGTAAAATCGAAAATCGGCAAATCGGTTGCCGCGCCCGATAACAGTAACTGTATCGTCTCCGAAAACTTCGGCAAATCGAGCGCATATACCGTTTCAAAATCGGGTTTGCCGCTTGCGTCGCACGGGATTTTGTCGCGGTCCAAATAAAAATCGTCAAGAGACACCACATAAGTCTGCATGCCGCGTGCGGTACACTTTTGCGCAATTTTGTTGGCGGTGGTGGTTTTGCCCGAGGCGGAAGGTCCCGCAAGCATCACGATTTCGCGCCCGTCATCGCCCGCAATGCGCGCGGTAATGTCATTTAAGATATTGTCAAACCGCGTTTCACTGCGGCGCACGAGTTCTGCGGGGTCGTTCGCCGCCAAAGCGTTGATATATTCCAAATAATTGTTGATGTTCGACATACTGTCACCTGCTTTTCAGATACCGTATTTCTCATAAAACGGCAAAATTGCCGCTTTTCGTTTTTCCATTTCCGCAAATCCCGAAATATATTCATATGGGTATTTGTAGTTAAATATGCGTTCAATCTCTTTGCCGTGGGGCGCTTTTAATTTGGTGACCGCGCCCGCCCCCACCGCAAACACGGTATGGCATTCTTCCATCATAAAGATGTTATAAATACATTCGAATCCCGTTTTTGCATAACCTGTATTTTCAAGATTGCCAAGCGTTTTCGACTGGCGGTACATATAATAGGGATTGTAGTCTGCCGCCGTCAGGCTTTGATACGCATATTTGAGCATTTCATCCGCCGCCTTGCCCGCCGCGCGCTCGATTTGCGTGTTATGCGTGCCGAGATTGGATGCGCGTTTTAAAGACAGCGTATGCACGGTGATGTTTTCGGGTGTAAGGCTTAACGCCTTGTCAATGGAATTGCAAAAAGACGGAACCGTGTCGGTCGGCAATCCTGCAATAAAATCCATATTGATATTGCGGAAGCCCGCATTTCGTGCCTCGTAAAATTTTTCTTCGGTCAACGCGGCGGTATGCTTTCTGCCGATTTCGCGCAACACCGCGTCGTTAAAGGTTTGCGGATTGATGCTGATGCGCGTAACCCCGCCCGATTTGAGCGCGTCGAGTTTTTCGCGGGTAATCGTATCGGGTCTGCCCGCCTCGACGGTGTATTCACGCACAGCAGACAAATCAAACGCTTCCCCCACCGTCGCAAGCAAGCGGCGCAACTCGTCTGCTGAAAGCGTTGTGGGCGTACCGCCGCCGAAATATACGCTTTCAAGCCGTAGCCCCAACTGTTTGGCATACGCGCCTGTTTGCTTAATTTCTTCGCACAGCAGCCGCACATAGTCGGGCACCAATTTTTTGGCGGTATCGCTTGTCATGGCGTGCGACACGAACGAACAGTAACTGCACCGCGTGGGGCAAAACGGAATGGAAACATATAAACTGCAAGACGCGGGGCACGAAGACGCGATGATTGCCGTTTCGCGTGCGGCGACGCTTTCTGTGAGTGCCGTTTTTTGCGGCGACACGAAAAAGCGGTCGGTAAAATATTCGCGTGCCGCTTCTTTGCCCATTTCCGCTTGCAGGGTAAGGAGCAATTTGGACGGGCGAATCCCCGTCAACAGCCCCCATTGCGGTGTGTACCCTGTCAGTGCTTGCAACCCGCAAAACAAAAGCGTTGCAAGTTGCAGTTCGCGGTCGTCCTCTTTGGCAAGGCGTTCGGCTTTACACCATTTTTGCCCGTCAAGTTGTATGGAAACACGCGCCGTGTCCGCTTCGATTTGCGCGGTGCACACGGTTTCGTCTGCGGGATAAGCGCCTTGTGCAAAAACCACACGGATTTTTTCATTCGGGAAAAATACGCGCGTCAGTTTTTCCAATTCATATTGATAGGGATTCCCCAAAACCTCTAAAATCATCGTCCGATTCTCCGCATATACCGATTGTGTGTGCGCTCATAGTCGAGTGTAGTGGCGCGGTTGTGCCCTGTGTAGACGGTAAAATCGCCGTCCAAATTTTTCAAGCGAATAAGGGAGGCGAGCAAGTCCTCATCACTGCCGCCGGGGAAATCCGTGCGCCCCGCCGTCAGACAAAACAGCGTGTCGCCCGTAAACAGATTTCGATTTTCAAAATCCGCATAGCAAACGCCGCCTTTGGTGTGGCCGGGCGTGTGTAAAACGGTCAATTCCGTTTCTCCGAGCGTGATTTTGTCGCCGTCGTGCAACAGGCGGTCGGGTTGTACCGTCGTTTGTTGCCCCGCGCACTCCCATGAGCAAAGGCTTTCTTCCTCATCGGTCAAGCAGGCCGCGTCAAGCGCGTGGATACAGATTTGCGCGTTTGGAAACTGCTGTTTTAATTTCGCCACGCCCAAAATATGGTCAAAATGGCCGTGTGTAAGCAAAATATATTCGACCGTGCCGCCCGACAGCATGGATAGCAGTTCGGCGGTGCAGTCGCCCGCGTCCACCACGGCGATTTTGCCCGTGGCGGTGTCGGTTACAATATGCGTATTCGCCGCGATAGGCCCTTGCGGCAGGGATTGAACGGTTACTACTGCCATCTGCTTATTTTCCTCTCCACATTTCGGTATCATACAAAATCGTGACGGGGCCGTTGTTCAACAGTTCGACTTCCATATGCGCGCCGAACACGCCTTTTTCGACCTTGCGCACACCGTTTTTTAGAAGTTCGTCACAATAGAGATTGTAAAGTCGGTCGGCTTCACAAGGCTCTGCCGCGCCGATAAACGACGGGCGGTTGCCTTTTTTGACATCGGCGCAAAGGGTAAACTGCGAAATCGCCAAAATCTCGCCGTCAATATCCAAAATCGAGCGGTTCATTTTCTCGTTTTCGTCGGTGAACACCCGCAAATTGGCGGTTTTGCGCGCCAAAATTTCGGCGTCGGCATCGGCGTCACCTGCCTGCACGCCGACCAAAATCATATAGCCCTCGCCCACCTTGCCGACGGTTTCGCCGTCCACGGACACTTGTGCGTATTTTACGCGCTGTATAACTGCTTTCATTTTGTTTACCTCTCCACACTCAGCACGCCTTCGACCTTTTCAATGCGCGAAATCACATTTTTCAGGTGGTCCACATTGCTGACGGTAACGGTCATATAAATTGTGCTTCTGCCGTCTTTGGCGTCCCGCGTGGAAATCTCGTTGATATTCACACGCATATTTGCAAGCTGTACCGACACATCCGCCATCAGCCCGATGCGTGACAGCGCGGTAATTTGCAAAGACGCTTTGAATTCCTTTTTCACATCATTGTTCCAGGTCACGCGCACCCAGCGTTCGGGCTCTTGGCAGTTGTGCAAATCGGCGGGCACATTCGGGCAATCGCGCTTGTGCACGGAAATGCCGTGCCCGCGCGTAATAAAGCCGATGATGTTGTCGCCGGGCAACGGATTACAGCAACGGGAGAACTTAATCAGCACATTGTCCACGCCCTCGACCGTTACGCCGTCCTTGCCCTTCGGGCGAGCGGTTTTGACCTCGGTCGGCAGTTCTGCCGGCTCCTGCGGACGATAATTTTTATTGTATTCCTCTTTGATATAGGGCATTAAGCGAATGACCGAAACGCCGCCGAAACCAATCGCGGCATAGAAATCGTCCACATTGTCAAAATGCTGGCGCGTTGCCAAATTCTTAATGAAGTGTTCGCACTGCTCCTCGTCCAAGCGGATATAGTTGCGACGGAATTCGCGTTCGACCTCCGCTTTGCCCTCGACGATATTTTCGTCGCGCTTTTCGTTTTTAAACCACGAACGGATTTTGTTGCGCGCGGAGCTGGTTTTGGCAATCGAAAGCCAATCGCGCGAGGGGCCTTTGCCCTGCTGGGAAGAGGTCAGCACCTCGACGATTTCACCGGTTTTGACCTGATAATCAATCGGCACAATGCGCCCGTCCACCTTTGCGCCGACCATTTTGTTGCCGACGGCGGTGTGAATGGCATAGGCAAAGTCA
>SFIQ01000038.1 GCA_004555265.1 Ruminococcus sp. | reverse complement strand
TGAGACGGCAGTCGGGCTGACGCCCGACAACGGTGAAAAAGTGAAAATGCACCGTAATATCAAATTTTCGGCATATTGTGTTCGACTCCCCTCACCTTACGGAAAGCGCCCTGCTTTCCTATTTGCAGGCGTTGCCCGAACGTGTGCATATTGTGCTCACGGGGCGGTATTTTCCGCAAAGCATTTTAGATAAGGCAGACTGTATTTCCGAAATCCGCTGTGTGCGCCATCCATACGAAAACGGTATTTCGGCAGTCGAGGGCATTGAATATTAGCGAAATCCAATAGAGAAACGAGGCGTTTTCTATGTCAAAATACACAGACCGCGCGGTCGAATTATTCAAAAGCGGCTTTAACTGCTCGCAGGCGGTATTCGCCGCATTCAGCGAAAAAATCGGCATGGACGAGCAAACCGCTCTGCGTGTGTCGGCGGGCTTGGGCGGCGGCGTCGGCAGAATGCGCGAGGTCTGCGGCGCGGTTTCGGGCGCGGCAATGCTTGCGGGTATGGTATACGGCGCAACAGACGGCGAGGACCGCGAAGCGAAGAAAAAGACTTACGAGGTTGTGCAGGAAATCGCCGCCGAATTCAAAAAAGAAAACCCGTCCATTGTGTGCCGCGAGTTGTTGGGGCTGTCAAAAGCCGACGAAAATCCCACCCCCGAAGCGCGCACAGAACAGTATTATAAAAAACGGCCTTGTGTGCAGTTGGTGGCGGACGCCGCCGCTGCCGCCGAAAAAATATTATTCGCAAACGAGCAGGAGGAAACAAAATGAACTATCCGACCGAAGCCTTTATTGAAAGCGGCAACGGGCAGATTGCCATCGGGAACGCCTATTTGGTGCGCACGCTCGCACTGACAGAGGAAAACCGTATCCGTACCGTATCGGTGACCAACCGTCGAACCGACGAACCCATTGCGCTCGAATTTCAACCTTGCTCGGAGGAGTTTGTGGTGCGCGTTTTGGTGAGACGCAAAAAAACCGCGGTGATTAAAAGTTCCATGCTCACCGTAGCGGATATTTTAACACAAGAGAAAGACGGCAAAAAAATTCTCGAAATCCGTTTTGCCCCGCTTTATGCGCTCGGTGTGCATTATTTGCTGACGGAAGTGTACGAAATCGGCGATAAGCCGTATATGCATAAATATATCAAATTGACGGCAGACGCCCACGCGCGCATTGACTCGATTGACACGGAGTATATTTCCGTTCCGCGCGACATCAAGCAGAAGTGGAGCCGCCCCGATATGAAAAAGACGGGGATTTCCGAATTCCACTCTGCGCTCGGGCAGCCGATTTATTTAAACGGGCTGTTTATGGGCAGTGAATTTCCCGCGAGCGACAACGATATTGAAGCAGGTGTCGCCCGCACACGCTATTATGCGGGGAAAACCTTCGGGGAACTTTCCAAAGGCGAAAAAGAATATGCCACTTGGAAAACCGTGTTCGGCGCGGCGAGAAGTCTCGATATGGAAGTGATTCGGGCAGATTTTTTGGACTATATCCGCGACATTTCCGTGCCCGTGTATTTGCGCACGCAGTACAATTCGTGGTTTGACCATATGCTCAATATTGACAAGGACAATATTCAAAATTCCTTCTTTGAAATCGAAAAGGGGATGACGCAAAACGGCGTGCCGCCTGTCCGGTCTTATGTTGTAGATGACGGATGGCCGGATTACAATAAAGGCTTTTGGTGCTTTAACGACAAATTCCCGAATGAACTGTATGACAGCGCCGCCCTCGCCAAGCATTTTGCCTCGAACTTCGGGCTGTGGCTCGGTCCGCGCGGCGGCTACACCACGCAAACACCGAAATTCGCAAAGCATGTGCAAAAAGCGGGCAACGGCGGCTATAACCGACGCTCGCTTGATGTTTGCACCGCGCACCACGGCTATCAAGAGAAGTTAGAAAACTTGTTCCTTGATTATATGGAGCGCTTTGACATCAATTATTGGAAATTGGACGGCTTTTTGCAAAGATCCTGCCCGAGCAAAAAACACGGGCACCCCACGGGCGGCTATCAGGATATGTACTGCTTTACCGACCATTGGGAAAATTGGATTGCCATTTTCCGAAAGATGCGTTCTGCGCGCACGGCGGCGGGCAAATCCCTTTGGATTAACCAAACCAGTTACAGCAACGCAAGCCCGTGGTATTTGCAGTTCTCGGAAAGTCTTTGGATGCAGAATGCCGAGGATATCAACTTTACAGATAAAACCAAAAACGGCGAGGAAATGCACGGCAAGGATTACGACAAAATGCTCACCTACCGTGACAGTTGCTATTTCGATTTTCACCGCACCCGTTGCTATCAGTTTCCGCTGTCGAATATGTATAACCACGAGCCGATTTACGGCAACACGGCGAAAATCCAAATGACCGATGACGAATTTCGCAAATATATGTATATGATTTCCACACGCGGCACGGCGTTTTGGGAATTGTATTACAGTTTCAATTTGTTCAATGATGCCAAATGGCGTATCAACGCCGATGTACTCAAATTTATTGCAGACAATTTCCACATTCTGCGCAACGCGAAGTTAATCGGCGAATCGCCCGACACGGGCGCGGTGTATGGCTATTCCGCGTGGGAGGGCGCCGAGGGCATTGTTTCGGTGCGCAACCCGCTGAATCGCCCGCAGAGTTTCGCCTTTACCTTGGATCGCGTCATCGGCGTGGGCGAGGGCGCGGCAGAGATGACCTGTGTGACGGTGCTCCCGTATACCGAGGCGGTTTCGCAAACGGTTTATAACTACGGCGATACGGTGACGCTCGATTTGGGTGCGCACGAAATTCGCATTTTCCGTTTCGGCAAACCCGAAACCAACGCGCCGCGCCTTTTGCGTGCAAAAATGACGGCGGCAAATACCGCGCAGTTGACTTTTGACAAGCATATTGTTGTAAAGGAAAATACCTTTACAAAAGACGGCGCATCGCTCGATGTAACTTTGCTTGAAAATTACAGCGAAGTGCGTGTAACCTTGCCGCAAGCACTCAAAAACGGCGAAACGGCAACGGTGCAAATGCAGGTCGCGGATCTGTACGGAAACGATTACAGCGACAGCGTGGAAGTGACCTATCACGAAAACGGCGTTTTGCCGGGCGCTTATACAGGGGACAGCGATTTCACCTTGCGGCTTTGCCTTGCGAATGCACCGAAAGACGGCGTATTGTTTACACAGGGCAAGGATTTGGTGGTTTCCGTTTCGGGCGGCAAGTTGATTGTCGACTGCGCGGGGCTGAAAGTCAAATCCGACGCCGAGATTTCCGAAAGAAAATTTGCGCGCGCCGACATTGTGCGTGAGCGCAACGGCATGGTGAAAATTTACACCGACGGTGTGCTTTCGGGCGGCGCATATTCCGAAAAGCATTTGTTTGCGCCGATTCGTGACACCGAGGTGCAGGTAAACGGCGCGGTGACGGAATACACCTATTACGATACGGCATTGCCGTTTGACGCTTTGAAATAATCGCCTTTTGGAGGGAGACTATGGAACAACTGCACGCGCATTTAATTGCGCACACAAAAGGTTCGGCATTGCCCGAAAACATGGTAACGGTAGGGAATACGCGCATTTCCGTATTGCTTGACCGCGTGATTCGTGTGGAGTTTGACAAGGCAAAAGACTTTACAGATATGCCGACGCAAAGCATTTGGTTTCGTGACCACGGCAAGGTGCAGTTTGCTGCAAAACAAAACGGAAAGCATACGGTGATTACCACCGACAAGGCGGAATTTACCGTGAACACCCAAAACGGCAAGGTGCTGACGGTGAAAATCGACGGCAAAACCGTTCGCCCCAATCCGAAACACAATTTAAAGGGTACGGCGCGCACGCTCGACGGCACCTTCGGCGCCATTCCCTTAAAAGACGGGGTAATCTCCTCGGACGGCGTTGCGCTGTTTGACGACAGCAAATCTCTGCTGTTCGGCGAGGACGGGTTGGTGCACCCGCGCGAAACGGCAGAGCAGGATTTGTATGTGTTTGCGTTCGGCACGGATTATATCGGCGCGGTGCAAGCACTGTATGCGCTTTCGGGCGAGGTCCCGTTGGTGCCGCGGTTTGCGCTGGGCAACTGGTGGAGCCGCTATTACCCATACAAACAGGCGGAATACGAAAATTTGATGCTCGAATTTGCGCGCAAGGAGATTCCCTTGACCGTTGCCACCGTCGATATGGATTGGCATTGGGTGAAATTAGAGAAACATTTTGACGGCAATTTCGGCAAACACCATTGGGGCGGCGTCAGCGGTTGGACGGGATACAGTTGGAATACGGATTTGTTCCCCGATCCGCAGGGCTTTTTGCAGTTTTTACATAGGCAGGGCTTAAAAACCACTTTGAATTTGCACCCGGCGGACGGCTTCCGTTGGTTTGAGGATTGCTATGACGAAATCGCGGACGCGATGGGTGTAAATAAGAACGAAAAAGAAACGGTGGAATTCGACATTGCCGACGCAAAATTCATCAACAGTTATATGGACATCGGGCACCACAAGCACGAGGCAGACGGCGTGGACTTCTGGTGGATTGACTGGCAACAGGGGACAAAGAGCAAACTTGCGGGTCTTGACCCGCTGTGGAGTTTGAACCATTATCATTATTTCGACAACGGCAGGGATACGCACCGTCCCCTGATTCTGTCGCGCTATGCCGGTATCGGCTCGCACCGCTATCCGCTTGGATTTTCGGGCGATACGGCAATGAATTGGAAGGTTTTAAACTTCCAGCCGTATTTCACCGCCACGGCGGCAAACTGCGGCTATACTTGGTGGAGTCACGACATCGGCGGGCACCATTTCGGCGAGCACAATGACGAGTTGTATATTCGTTGGGTGCAGTTTGGCGTATTTGCGCCTATACTGCGGTTACACTCCACGCAAAACGATTTGTTCGGCAAAGAGCCGTGGAATTATTCGTGGACTGCCGAAACGCTTGCAACCGAGGCGCTTCGTTTGCGCCACAAACTCATTCCCTATATTTACAGTATGAACTACCGCAATCACGCCGAGGGGCGTGCGCTGTGCGAGCCGCTGTATTATACCAACCCTACGGAAAAAGCGGCTTACGCGTGCAAAAACGGCTATTTGTTCGGCAGTGAACTGTTGGTCTGCCCCGTGACCTCGCCTTGTGATAAGCACACCAAACGCGCCGAAACGGCGGTGTATCTGCCGAAAGGGCGCTGGACGAATTTCTTTACGGGCGAAATTTACAAAGGCGGTAAAACCGTCAAGGTGCACAGCGATTTGAATTCCATTCCCGTGTTTGCAAAAAGCGGCGCGATTGTGCCGCTGTCGGGCGACCGGGGCAATTCATCCGCCAATCCCGAAAATTTGACCGTGCGGCTGTACCGCGGCAACGGGGCATTTACGCTGTATGAGGATGACGGCGAAACCAACGATTTTAAAAACGGCGCGTGCAGTTTGACACAAATGCAACTCCAAGAAAACGGCGACACGCTGACTTTTACCCTGTCGGGTACAACGCAAGCGCCGTATCTGCCGCAAACGCGCAATTTTACTTTGCATTTTGCCGATGTGCTGTCCGCCGCTTCTGTTACGGCAACGGCAAACGGCGAAAATATGGAAGTCACGGTGCAAAGCACACCCGAAAACGGCACAATCGTTACTTTGCCGCCCGTTTCGGTGGAGACGGCGGTTTCGGTGACGCTTTCGGGGGTGACGGCAAAGCAAAACCCGCCGTACACCGAGCGTGTTCGCAAAATTTTCACCCTGTATAACGGTGTGAACAACAAAAAGAGCATTTCCTACAATGGCATTAAAAGGCAAAAGACCTTGCAGGGCGCACAGTCTGCTGCCGCCCGCGTGAAAAACCGCGCGTTACGCGCGTGGCTTTTAGAGTCGCTTTGCGATATGGAAGCGCCGCAAGGGTAAATTTTGCAATCTTTATCAACAACACACGGGGCTGTAAAAAAACGAAAGTTTTTTACAGCCCCGTTTTTGGGTACCGGAGACTTTTATTGCCCTTTAATGCGTTTTAATGCGCCTTTTTCAAGACGCGACACCTGCGCTTGTGAAATACCGATTTCGTCGGCAACCTCGGTTTGCGTTTTGCCCTGCATAAACCGCAACGACAAAATTTTCTTTTCGCGCGGGGAAAGGGCTTTAATCGTCTCTTTCATCACAATTTCGTCGAGCCAATCACGGTCGGTTTCGGGGGAGCCGACCTGATCCATCACATAAATCGGCTCGCCGCCGTCGGCATATACGGGCTCATACAGCGACACAGGCTCGACAATCGCCTCTAAGGCAATCACCACATCACAAACGGGGCGATCGAGTTCTTTGGCGATTTCCTCCATCGTCGGGTCGCGGTTGAGCTTTGTTTGCAGTTTTTCTTTTGCCTGCATGGCGTGGTAGGCGGTGTCGCGCATCGAACGGCTGACGCGTAAGGCGTTGTTGTCACGCAAATAGCGGCGCACCTCGCCGATAATCATCGGCACGGCATAGGTGGAAAAACGGACATTTTGCGAAATATCGAAATTGTCTATGGCTTTCATCAGCCCGATAACGCCCACTTGAAACAAATCGTCGGGGTGCTCGCCGCGGTTTTGAAACCGCTGAATGACCGACAGCACCAGCCGCAAATTGCCGTTGATGAGTTTCTCACGCGCCGAACGGTCGCCGTCGTGCATTTTTTTGAGCAGTTCGATTTTTTCCGCCTCTTTGAGTACCTGCAATTTCGATGTGTTGACCCCGCAGATTTCTACCTTGTTGTATTGCACAGACATCTTCCTTTACTTGTTATGTACCGTATGAAAAATGTCTCGAAGCAAAAGAAAAAGCGCCTACCCATAGTATGGGCAGGCGCGAAAAGTTTTATAAAAATTTTATGGATTTATGCCGGTAAAAATTCTTCGGGAATGACCTCTTTCACGAAATTCTCAATATAGGCAACGCTGAAATCCGCCTGTTTGATCCGCGCGGCTTGCTTTTTGGCGAGCGCATCGGAATACTGCGACAGCGGATAAATCTGCACATCGTGACTTCCCGAAACATAGTGCGTGACAATCGTTTCAAAGCGCACATTGCCGACGGTAACTTTATCTGTCTCAAAATCTTTGGTGATGTCATACCGGAGCATCCCGCCTATCACGCGGGCGGCGGTGTTTTGCTGGGAAATAAAATTGCCGAGGGAATAGGCAACCAGCGTGCGCGTGCCATCTCCGGTTTCAATCCATTCCACGGGCTGTAACACATGCGGGTGATGCCCAATGATGACATTCGCGCCCCAGTCCGCCATTTTTTTGGCGAGATTGCGTTGCTCCTGCGACGGGGTTGTGGTGTACTCACTGCCCCAATGCACATTGACGAGTACCACATCGCATTGCGCTTTTGCCGCCTTGATTTTGCGTTCAATGGTGGCTTCGTCGCTTGTCAGTATGTATTTTAAGGGGCTGTCGCTCGGGAGCACAAGCCCGTTTGTGTACTGCGTAATGCCGACAAGTCCGATTTTCAAGCCGTTTTTCTCTATGTATTCCACGGTTTCCAAATCCTGTGCATCCTTGTACGCACCCGTGCGCACAAGCCCAGTGCTGTCCCAAAAATCAATCGCTTCCGCAAGACCTTTCGCCGTTTTGTCCAGCATATGGTTGTTCGCCAAATTGACCACATCAAAGCCCGTATCGACAACCGCCTGCCCCAGTTCCTGTGGGCTGTTAAACAGCGGGTAGCCCGACGGCTCGTAGCTTTTTGCCACAATCGTTTCTTGGTTGACGGTCGCCACATCTGCCGCTGCAATCGTGTCTTTTACACGCGTGTAGCAATAGGAAAAATCGTAGCCGTTGCCGCCCGCGCGTTTTTTCGCCTGCTCGTAGATGCCGTCGTGGATTAAATTATCCCCCACCGACAGCATACGGAGTGTGACGGGCGCTTTCGTTTCGGTCGGCGCCTCTGTCGGCGCTTCGCTCGGCGTGTCCTCGTCCTTGTCGGTTTTTCCGAATACAGGCGCCGCGGCGGGCTTGATTTCCTGCCTGCCGTTTTTGAGCGTCAACCCGACGGCAACGCCGCCGATGACCACAACCAACGCCAAAATAATCGATAGAAATACTTTCACTGCCTTGTTGTTCATAAGTTCCCCTTATCGCCTGTCGCCGGTTTATTTCCCGAAGGTTTCGTTGTAGCGGTGGATGGCGTCCTCAATAATTTCGACTGCCGCAAGTACCCCTTTTGCCTCGTCAATGACGGTCTTTTTGTTTTCAAGCATTTTGTAAACCGTGAAAAAGTGCGTCATTTCATCAAACACATGGCGCGGTAACTGCGAAATGTCCGAGTACCCGTTATAAGTCGGGTCGCCTTTGGGAATGGCGATAATTTTGTCATCGGGTGCGCCGTTGTCCATCATCGTAATCACACCGATGGGATAGCACTTCACAAGCGCCATCGGCTCGATTTTTTCCGAACACAGCACCAAAACATCCAACGGGTCGTTGTCGAGCGCATAGGTGCGCGGAATAAATAGAGCAACCCCGTTTCCTTGTCGAGTTCGTATTTCATTTTACTGCCCTTGCTGATTTCAATGACCGCGTCAAAAGAGGACCGCGTAATGCGTTCGGGGCGGATGTCATGCCAAATGTTCATTTGCGTACTCCTTTGTACTCTTCTATCAACAGTTTGCGGATTTCCCAAAGTTTTTCGGAAAGGTCCACATAATATTTGTGCGGATTTTCAAAGCGCTTGACCTCGTCCCAAAGTGAATCAATCTGTTCGGCGCAGTAGTCGCGGATTTCCGAGAGTGCAGGGGAGGTGTATACACATTCGCCCTTGTCGAAAATCTTGACAAGCAACGGACGCGCCACATAGTTTTCGATTTCCTTGCGCTTCCAGGTGAAATCGGGGTCAAACAGTTCATAAGGCTTGGTGTCGTCGATTTCCTCGCTGTCGGTGGTCAGCACATCGGCAATCGCCTTGCCCGAGTCCATATCAAACAGACGGTATACCGATTTGGAGGAGGGAATCGTGATTTTTTTTACATTTTCGGACAGGTTGATTTTTGGGATAATCCGCCCATCCTTTTCCACGGCGCAGAGCTTGTAAACCCCACTAAACAGCGGTGTAGAGGCGGAGGTAATCAACCGTTCGCCGACAATAAAGCAGTCCACCTTTGCCCCTTGTGAGAGCATATCGCTGATGATGTGCTCGTCCAGCGAATTCGACGCCATAATGTCACAGTCGGGGTAGCCTGCTTCATCGAGCATTTTGCGCACCCGTTTGGAAAGATATGTGATGTCGCCTGAGTCGATCCGCACGCTTTTCGGGCGTTTGCCCAACGGCAAAAGCACATCGTTAAACGCACGGATGGCGTTTGGCACGCCCGAGCGCAGGGTGTCGTAAGTATCAACCACAAAGGTGCAGTCATCGGGGTAGGCGCGCGCATACGCGCAAAATGCTTCATATTCCGAGTCGAACATCTGCACCCAACTGTGAATCATCGTCTGTATGGTCGGAATGCCGAAATCCCGCGCCGCAACTACGCCCGAAGTCGCCACACAGCCGCCGATATACGCCGCGCGTGCCCCGCAAACGGCAATGTTTGTGCCTTGTGCGCGCCGTGCGCCGAATTCCGCCACCGCTGTGCCGTGCGCCGCACGCACCAAACGGTTGGCTTTGGTGGCAATTAAACTTTGTTGGTTGATGCACAAAAGCAGCATCGTTTCAATCATTTGCGCTTGCACCACGGGCCCGCGCACCTTTACAATCGGCTCATTCGGGAAAATCGGCGTTCCCTCGGGGATTGCCCAAACATCACAGGAAAATTTGAAGTCGCGTAAATAGTCTAAAAACGGCTCGGAAATGCCCTTTCCCCGTAAAAACGCTAAATCACCTTCGGTAAAATGCAGATTTTTTAAATACGCAATGACTTGTTCGAGCCCCGCCATCACGGCAAAGCCGCCGCCGTCGGGTACGCGACGGAAAAACAGGTCAAAGCACGCCACAGTGTCCTGCATCCCTGCCGAAAAATACCCGTCCGCCAATGTAAATTCGTACAGTTCTGTCATCATGGACAAATCTGCCGATTGTGCTGTATTGCACATACGCTCACCTTCTTAAAAGAATCCACTTTCAGTTTAGCATATTTCACGCAAAATCGCAATCTATTCTTGCAGGATTTGGAAACTTATCTTATAATGGAACTAACAAATTGTGTAAGGAAGATGTTTTTATGGAAAACTTTATGGATTTGATCACGCGCCGCCAAAGCTGCCGCAATTTTAACGGCGAGCGCGTCGAGCGCGAAAAACTCGAAACATTGGTCGAAGCGTTTCGTTTAAGCCCCTCCGCTTGTAATGCCCAGCCGTGGAAACTCATTATGGCCACAGGCGAGACGGCGAAACTTGTACGCGAATGTGTGCAGGAGGCAGGCAGAAACAAGTTTACCGACAACTGCCCCGCGTTTGCGGTGCTTGTGGAGGAGCACGCCGTGTTAAAGCCGGCGGTCGCCGAAAAATTCCACAGCCAGGCATTCGCCCAAATGGATATAGGTATTGCCGCGGCGCACTACTGCCTTGCCGCAACGGATATGGGACTTTCCACCTGTATTTTGGGTTGGATGAACGAGGAAAAACTCAAAAATGCTTTGGGGATTGCCCCTGAAAAGTGCGTGCGGTTGGTGCTCGCCACGGGCTATGCCGCCGCAGACGATGTATTGCGTAAGAAAACGCGCAAACCGACCGCGGAAATGGCGGAATTCCGAGATTAAAATGGGACTTTCACTTGCCTTTGGATTTGGCGCGGCAGTCTTACTGTTTTTTGCCGCCGCGTATCCGTTGAAACTGTATGCAGTTACATATAATCCGCAGAACCGTGCACAGCGTGTCTTGCTGTGCGCGGCGGTTGCGCTTTGCCTTTTGCCGACAATTTACATTTTTTGCAGTCTGCCGCACGAAAATATTCTCTATCCCTTTCATGGGCTTTTGGAAAACCAAAACGGCTATGAACAGCAGTTCGACGCCTTTTTGAAAGGGCAACTGTATTTGGATTTTGCCCCCGACCAACGGATTTTGGCGCTTCGTAATCCGTATGACCCCGTCGCGCGAGCCGAAACAGGCGCGTGGTACCCGTGGGATCGGGCGCTATTCGACGGCAAATACTATTCCTATTTCGGCATTGCGCCGCTTTTGACCGTCTATCTCCCGTATTATGCGCTGACGGGTGCATTGCCCGCGCCGCAGACCGTGTGTTTTCTGCTCGCGGCAGTCAGCGTTATCGCCATAGCGTTGCTGGTTTTGCGGTTGGTGCGGTTGTTTGTGCCCGACTGCAATTTTTGCGCGCTGTTGCTTTCGATTTTCGCCGCCGTGTCGGGCAGTCTGCTCTATATGGTGCAGGCATCGGCGGATATGTACTACATTGCGGTGCAAAGCGGCATCACCCATTTGGCACTCTTTTTGCTGTTCGCCTTTTGCGCCTATAAACAGCCGAAAACGAGTACTTCGGTAATCTGTTTACTGCTTTCGGCGCTGCATTTGGTGCTGACGGTGCTTTCGCGCCCGAATTTGGGGTTGTATGTGCTCTTGACCGTGCCGATATTCCTGTGTATTTTTTTCGGCAAAAACGGTACGCGCTTGCAAAGATGTGTAAAGTTATTTGCCTTTGCAGTTCCGACTGCCCTTGGCGCGGCAGGCGTGATGTGGTATAATTTTGCGCGGTTCGGCTCGGTGCTCGAATTCGGCGCAACCTATCAGCTTACCGTCTGTGATGTGTCGCAATACCGTTTTTTGGGCACGCTGGCTTTGCCCGCGTTGTATCACTATTTTTTCCAATTCCCGCAGGTACAAAATACATTTCCGTATATCAAGCTGACTTTTGAAGCGTTCCCGAACAACGCGCCGTATGTCTATACCGCCCGTATGCTCGGCGCGTTTTCCATGCCGTCGCTCGCAGCGCTTGCGCTTTGCCCCGCGACATACAGTAAAAAGAGATTTTCTGTAAAGCCAATTACCTTTACGCTCGTGGCAATCTGTTGCTTGCTGCTCGCCTATTTTGACACCTGCTTCGGCGGCATCTGTGTACGGTATCTTGCCGATATCGCGCCGATTGCGGCGGTATTTTCGGGTGTGATTTTACTGGATTTACAAACGCTGTTTTCCAAAAATAAGTCGGGCGTGCAGTATGCGGTTTTTGCAGTCGTCTGCCTGTTGTTCTTGCTGACGACGGCAGTCGGCGTGCTGTTGATGTTTGAAAACGAGCGCAACTTCCTCCGCACGCAATAAGGGAACGGTTTGTAGGGGCGGGTTTCCACGCCCGCCCGTGGTTTTGATGTGATTTCGCGGCGGGGGCTTTCTTCTGCCGCACGGTGCCTGCATTCGGAACATTTTCTCCCGCCGCAGAAAGCGATTTTTGTGCAAAAAAGGCTTGACATTGTGGCCGCGGCATTGTATAATACCACTTGCAAATTCCACATAGCGGTATTGTGTAATGGTAGCACAGCGGACTCTGACTCCGTATGTAGAGGTTCGAATCCTTTTACCGCTGCCAAAAAAGAAACAAGCGCCAACCGGCGCTTGTTTTTTTACTTTGTTATACAAAGGATTCGAACCTGCGAAGGTTTCGGCGTTAGGGTAACGGAAATAATCCGAACCACGGTTTATCGCGGCGGATTTGCCCTTACTCTTCGTTAAAATACTCGTTAATCCAAAAGGATTAACTGCGTTTTTGCCTCGATTAAGACCAAATCTGCACACGATAAACTGCAAAGCATCAAAAATGCTTGGAGTAAAGATGAGATTTGTCGTC
>SFIQ01000037.1 GCA_004555265.1 Ruminococcus sp. | reverse complement strand
AGATATCGATGGTCGATCTTGTAAGGTAATAGATAAATACTTGAAAGCTTATAACGAAAGAGTTGATGACAACCCTGAAAATTCAAAACTATATGAAAAAATAGTATTTGCTGAATTGTTTTTGCATTATGCTAAAAGCAAAAAAGGAGAAGTTGCATTAAGCTTATTAACCGAAAAAGCTTTGTATAATGAAGATGAAACTACCAAGATAGTTGTGCCTGATTATATACAGGAGGGATTAAAATGGTTAATGCAATAACCTCCGGAGATATTTTGAGCGCAGAGCAGTTAAAAAAGCACTCGAAAGTTTATGCAGGTCCAGGTGCAGGAAAAACATATTTTTTAGTTGAAAACGTCAAAAATATCATAACCACCAACGAAATCGTTGCAAAAAGCAAGGCGAGAAAAGTTCTTTGTATTACATATACTAATGCGGCAGTGGACGAGATACGAAGAAGACTTGAAAAGTATGTAGACTATGTTGAAGCATATACAATACACGGCTTCATCATCGAACATATTATCAAACCCTTTCAAGATGAGTTGATAAATATAATGAAATCAGATTTTGACATTTCTGTTTCGAAAAAAGGTGTGATTTCTTCTCAAATTGAGGGGCTGGGTATATTACACGGAATCGATAAAGAAGAGATTTATAACTTCATAAAAAGTACTAATCCTGGTCAGTTTGATTCGGATACATTTAACTATAGCAAAAAGATTATGGGAGAGGTTGAAGTCGATAACGACTTATTCCTAAAATCAAAAATAGCAGGAGAAGAGCTTATCCATAAAATAAAAGCATCTAGCAGAATCAAAGAAGATCATATTGTACCGCTTAAACAGTATATATGGTCTGTAGTGAGAAAACTTACTCATAATGAGATTTTATATTTTGGATATAGGATTTTAGAGAATAATCCTACAGCGTTATATGCTTTGCGTGTTAAATTTCCGTTTGTATTTGTAGATGAGTTTCAAGACACAAACCCTTTACAAACATTGCTTGTAAAACTTATCGGCCAAAAATCAACCAAAGTCATTGTTGTTGGAGATATAGCTCAATCTATTTATAGTTTCCAAGGCGCAAAACCTTCCGACTTTAATGATTTTTGCATTGATACGGAAAATGATGTTTTATATTCGATAAATGGGAATAGGCGTTCCACAGAAAATGTGGTTAACTTTTGCAATTTCTTAAGACAGTCGGATAAAAACATTACACAAAACAGTATCAAAATATATGATAGTGAAGAAACAAAAAAAGATACAGAAGCTAAAAAAATACATTTTATACTCGGAGAATCTTTAGAAAGCAAAAGAATTATCGGCAATGTCATTAACGATGGTGGCGTTGTTTTGACAAGAGCTTGGGCTGCAGCATTTGATTACATTCAAAATATAGACGAAGGACAAGCTGGGCTATTAAAGTCCATATATAATAGTTACTTTAACACACCTATACAGCTTAGGGATGAAATTGTAGAACATAACAATGTTAAATGGGTACGAGCTTTTCGATTCATTTTCAATTTGTGGGAAAGCTTTGAAAACGGCTCGCTTATAGATATGATTTCTGCATTGCGGATATATTTGAACATTGATGGTAAAAATATAACCCCAAAGTTTATATTTCGATTTAATCATATGTTAAATTCTGTTTTTGCGGATGTTAATGATTCTTCAATTACTTGCGAGGTCATACAGAAATTTAATAACCAGATAACAAGTGATGAGTATGTTGACTTAAGAGAATTATTTAAAGACGGCATTAACGCAATATCTGTTTTCGACGATCAGGACAGAGATGATTTAACGAAAAATGTTTCTTCGTTAAGGTGGGATACATCGTACAAACTGTTTACCGAAGTTTTTTCTGAGAACAGCAAGTATATGACTGCACACCAAGCGAAAGGATTGGAATGGGATAAAGTGATTGTAAGCCTAACTCCGACTCGTCGAGATGGAATTAAGATTTCAGATGTCTTTTCCCAGCCCGAGTTGACGGCCGAGAACAGTTCAAATGAATTTGTTCGAATGTATTATGTTGCATGTAGCAGAGCCAGAGAAGATTTGTATATACACATTCCATCCGGATGTAGTAAAGATGTTATAATACGTAGTCTGGATACATATATACAAAATACAGGATGTAGTTTAAAATATGAATTCTTACCGCTAGAATAACTGGTTTCATTTCTGATATTAACGGCCATAGATTCAAGTTGTTTGTTAATGTCTTCTTAATAGTGGTGTCAGAAGCAAGTCGGGCGAAAAGTGCTTGCATTTCGATGTAGGATGATAGGGATTGATGCATTCTGGAATTAAAATGGTTGTAGACTAAGTCTTGGTGGCGAAACTTCAGATAAGGTAAGCAACATTTTCCTCCCTGAGCATCGGTCTGTTGATTTCCGTCTTCTTCAGTTGTTAAGTTCTACTGCGTTGTTTGAATATTGTTTTCATATAACAAATATTCACTTGATATCTTCATTGCACCAAAGTATACAGATGTGAAATTTAAAACTTGCGGACAGGTCTTAGGGTGCAACCCTAATGAGGTATTTATGGAATGTATCCAAAATACACTGCTCGCTGAAAGTACGAGCGACAGCACCGTTTTGGACAACCTGTCCATAAATGGTCTGCTCGCTCAGTATGTGCAGAAAGCGGGCAGATTACCGTTTGGTTATCCAACCGGTCTGCTCGCTAAGATTGAACACGACTTTTTTCTGTGGCAGTATTAACATTCAAAAGTAAATATCAAACAAAAAATAGGCACGGACAACAGAGTATTTCTGCAATCCGTGCTCATTTTTTTATGCGTATCCGATATAGAGTTCATACTGTGCGTCGGATATTTTTTCTGCCCATATCCACACAAAAGTAAAGCTATCAACATTCTTGTATCTGTTTAATCTGCTTTCAATATCAGCGCCGATATTTTTGTTGTTTGCATTAGCAGATATGGGGTTGTCCCAACATTCTGTTGCAGTTTCATCAATAATCAAGCTAATACTTTTAGCGTAATTCTGAGCGTAAGAAATCCAATAGTTGATATCGAATTCTTCAATTTGTTCAATTGCTGTTGTGACTTCCGAAACAGTATTTGTTGTGATTTCAGGCTCAGATTTTTCGCTTTTTGGCATTTCTTTTTGTGTATGAGTATCTTGCTTAGGCTCGGTATTTGCTGTTGTGGTTTGAGAGAAAATCGGCTCATTTAACACCTTTTCTGTACCGGTTTCAGCGGTAGTCGTCAGTGTTGGTTCTTCCGTAAATGCCCTTTTCTCAACGGTTTCGGTTATAGTTTTCTCGGTTAATTCTTCCGCCTGCGTAACATCAAATACGGCATTACTTGATGAACTTTCAACAGCTTTTTTGCCTGGCTCGTTATAGGCAGTGCAACCTACCATAGCAAAAATAAAGGTCAAAATCATTGCGAATATTATGATTCTTCTCATACAAAAATCACCTCGCTATTCACAATTTCCATCGCTCTGTTACGAATGTTGTTCATCTTTCGCACCCATAACATTGGGTTATCTGCTTTTAGTTTTTCTGTTATATTTTCCTTTTCGGCAAGTGATTTGACAAGCTGTGAACACATTGCTTCTGCCTGTTCCTCAATGTCGGCAAGATAAGGATACAGTCTTTCCGATGTTAACAAATTGTAGTATTTGATACGATGATGTTGTTTAAGATGTTGCCTATGACGATTAGCCCACACACCGATATACAATTCATTTTGCTCTTTGGTAGTAACGCAAGGCAAGCAATAATCGCCCTGTGTTACATAATTTAATTTTTGATTTTCAAGTTCTTTGCTCATAAGAAAACCTCCTTGTATTTGGTAACACCATTTTACAAGGAGGTCTTTGTTTTGTCGAATGTGCGGATTTTTAAGCATAGAAAAAGACACCAACCTTCCGGTTGATGCCTTTCTGCTATGTGATTAAGGTATCATCTTAAAATGTCGTAATGCTTCCTCAATTAACTTTGCTTTTTCCGGCGGGCATTGAGGTTGCTTTGTGTTATCTTTCTTAGAATTATTGTAGCAATCTCTTTCGATAATACCGTGTTTTTGCTTTACCTGAGCAATGTAAAGCGAAGATACTTTTACACAATGTTTATCGAATATGTAATTTTTAATTTCATCATAAGTTGCCTTTGCTTCGTATGATGTTAAATCCAGCTCGTCCATATCAACGGTAATGTCGATATATGTATCCGGCTTTTTTCTAACCAACTGAACAACCGTCTCCACATGCTCCGTATGCGGGAACATATCGACGGGTTGGATTTTTTTGACTTTATACCCGTTTTTGCAAAGGAACAGCAAATCGCGCTGTTGGGTTTCGGGATTGCAGGAGATATAGACGATTTTTTCGGGCGCGAGCGTCAAAACAGACGACAAAAACGCACGGTCACTGCCGGCGCGCGGCGGGTCCATCAGCACCACATCCGCCGATTCACCGTTTGCGGCGGCAGCGCGCATAAATTCCCCTGCATCCGCGCACACAAACCGAATGTTTTGTATTTGGTTCAGCGCGGCGTTTTCGCGTGCGTCTTTTACCGCATCCGCATTCAATTCCACACCGATAACCTGTTTTGCGTGCGCGGCGGCAAACAGTCCGATGGTGCCCGTGCCGCAGTAGGCGTCAATCACGGTTTCGTCTCCGCGAAGGTCGGCAAATGCCAACGCCGTTTTGTATAAAACCTCGGTTTGCACGGGATTGATTTGGTAAAACGCCTTTGCCGAAATGCGGAACCGTAAGCCGCAAAGCTGTTCTTCGATTTTGCCGTCGCCATAGAGGATTTCTTCTTTCTCGCCGAGCACCATGCTCGTGCGGCGGGGGTTGATGTTTTGCAATACCGTGGTGATTTCGGGGTGCGCCTTTAACAGCGCATTGACAAATGACCGTCTTTTCGGAAACTCGCGCACCCCCGTCACGAGCACCACCATAATCTGCCCGCTTTGAAAACCGCGTTTGACAAGCACATGCCGTAAAAAGCCCTGCTTTGTGTCGGGATTGTAGGGCTTTAATTTAAAGCTTTTTAAAAGTTTTCGCACCGTGCCGATGATTTCGTCGGCTTTTTCGTCCTCGGTCATACAATGTTCCACCGCCACCACCTTGTGGGAGGAGGATTGATACACGCCCGAAATAATCTGCCCGCGGCGGTCGGTGGCAAACGCCGCCTGCACCTTGTTGCGGTAGTGATAGGGTGTTTCCATACCGATGATTTCCTGTACGCGACAAAACCGCCCCAAGAGACGGATGCACTTGACCTGCTTATGGCGCAGTTGCTCACTGTATGTTAAATTTTGCAGTTGACAACCGCCGCATTGTTTTGCGTACGGACAGCCGTGCTTGGAACGCGCCAAGGCAAGTCCCTCCTTTTATTTTCCTGCAAACAGTATACCGAATTTTTTAGAAATTGGCAACGGATTTTCTGCATACAGCGACGCAAAAATCTGTTTTTTTGTTGTTCCGCATTTTACAAACCGCAGTTTTTTTGCCGTTCAACCCGAGAAAAACCGTTAAATCCATATTGATTTTTGGTGCGTAAGGCAAAATACACAAATCAACGGCTTATTTTTTGTATAACATTTTAACTGATTTTTGTTTACAAAAAATTCCTCTTATGTTATACTGTGCATACGAAAAAACAATCTGTTCAACGGAAGGAGTTGAAACAAATGTTAGAAGCACTCGGCGGCATCATGAACACCATCATGGAAACCCTTGCAAATCTCGGCATACCCATGGATGAAATCAGTGCGGTTATTGAACCGATCATTGAGCAGATTATGGGCCTTATCGGCATGTAATTGTAAACCAACGGTTTTCGGCGGCGCGGCAGTGCGCCGCCGATTTTTTGATATTTTAGGGGAATATATATGTCTAAACGAATGATTGCGCTTGCTTTATTAACGGGTATGCTGACTTTCCTTTTGTTCGGTTGCGGAGCAAAGGAACCAGCCGGCGCCACAACCGAGCCGCCGGCTGCTACTGAAACGAGTGCGGCAGAAACCGCTGCAACCGTTCCCGCCACTGTGACAGACGCGCAAAACGAAACCACAAAATCCGCCGCAACAACTGCTGCGTCGGCAGAAACCACCGCCTTATTCACCATGCCTGAAAAAACCGGCGATATGTATTTTACGGATGATGAAAACAATAAATTCATTCAGGCGGTTGTGCAAAAATACGGTGCTGACCCCGCGCGATTGGCGTGCATTTATGTTGTGCCCGAGGGCGGCAGCAATCATGTGTTTGAATTCAACGGCAAGACCGACCAAAATGGAAAGTTGATTCGGAACGAAAGCACGCTGAAATATGTTTACACGCTGAATGCGGATTGTTCGGAGATTACGCGCGCGGGCGGCGTAACCGGGAATGACGGCTTAACCGCCGCGCAGGGCTTGGTCATTATGCAACTGACCAAAGAACTGATTTTACCGAAATTCGAAAAAGAATTGAACGGCTGAATGCCGAAAAAAACCGTCTGTGCGGGATTGCTCCGCAACAGGCGGTTTTTCTGTGTGCGCAGAAGATTATTCCTCGGTCTGCTTGCCTAAAAAAGACGCCGCAACCTGCATCAGTTTTTTCTCTTCGGAAGTTGGCATCGAGCCATCCTCACGCAAAAGCATCACCACCGCGCCCGAAACATCCCCGCCGCCGATAATCGGCAGAGCAATGGCCGCCTCGCGTTCAAAACCCGAAATCGGGTAAAGAGAGACCGTCTCGGGCGACGCAATGTAGCTTGTGCGGTCGGTCATTAACTGCTCCAATTCCTCGCTGACGCGCCGTTCCAGCAATTCGCGCTTCGACGCCCCTGCCACGGCAAGTACATGGTCGCGGTCGGTAATCAAGACGGGCAATTCCGTTGCGCGGGAGAGCACTTCTGTCAACTGTGCCGCCGTCTCGGGCAATTCACCCATCGGGGAATACTTTTTAAAAATCACTTCGCCGTCCGCCGCCGTGAAAATCTCTAACGGGTCGCCTTCGCGAATGCGCATGGTGCGCCGAATTTCTTTCGGGATGACCACGCGCCCCAAGTCGTCAATTCTGCGAACAATACCGGTTGCTTTCATATATACAAAAACTCCTTGCTTTACAAATTTGTACTGTTAGTATCTGTAAAACAAGGAGATTTATACTTGTATTGATATTAAATAACTACAACTATTCTCTTGAGTTCAGGAGACAATTCATATTCCTCAATTGAAAAAATTTCTGCTATTCGATGTTTTTTTGAAAATCTTTTCTTCACAATTACCAAATAGTATTCGTCCTTACCCACAAAAGCTGAATAGTAACGGTTACTTTCTACCTCACAATCTAGCATCCCATAATCAGCACAATTAAATGTAAAATAATAGTTTTCCGAACTACTTTCTGGGTCTGACGAACTTATAGACTTCCTATCTACCACCTTGGTATGTAAGAGAATATATGGTGTATTCTTGGTTTTTCTTATTTTTATAATCGCACCAATTTTCAATATACCAAAAGCCACTAAAGGTATCATCGCAAAGAATACTAACACAGGAATTTCTGCATCTTCTTCACCTAAAAACATTAATACAAAGCCCCAAACTATCATACATAAAAGGCCAATAAGTTCGGAAGCAATAAAATCAGACCAAAGTTGTTTAACAATATCTTTTTTTAGCGTTTTTTGTAATATTTCTTGGTTTAAAACAAAACGATTTTCCGCTTTTTTTCTGCTTGCTGTTGCGAGAAAATAATTATCTATGTACCTACCCCAACGTGCCACGCCAATCACCCAAACTACAGATGCAGCAATCATACATATTATCGCAATTATAAGATTTAATCCATATAAAATTGCCCCTAAAACCAACAGCGCACAAGCACAAAGTATGGCAACTTTTTCATTGTTTTTATACCTTAACATTTTGCACAATTTTTCAAATTCTTCTTCGGTTTTTATATTAGGATATTTTTCTCGAATTTTCTCTTCGTTCATATATGAACTCCTTAACTGTTATTATTTAAATTGCAATGGTGGTTGTTATTATATCGCATCTTGATTCTTTCTGCAAGTTTTGACATACCATATATAAATTTGTCAATTGGTGTCAATGTTGTCGGTAAAGGGTCGCCCTCACGGATTCGCATAGTTCTGCGAATTTCTTTCGGGATGACCACGCGCCTCAAGTCGTCAATTCTGCGAACAATACCGGTTGCTTTCATATCTTGAAACGCCTTTGTATCAAAATTGTTCTATGCTATTTTCTGCACGAAAAAAGAAAATATACCGATATTTTTCGCGATTATTTCGGGCGAAAAAATGCCGCATTTCACAAAAAAATTGCAGTTTTCCGTAAAAAATTCACAATGGCAAATTGCACAAGAAAAAAACTTAAAATCTGTCTACACCGCACTCCGTACTGTATATTTTGTAAAGCGGATAAAACAAATAGTAGTTAGTCAAAACTTTAACAATGTTTATAAACATCTGTTCAAAACTCGATTTTTACGCCCGTTTTTGGTGTTTTACCCCTTACTTTTTGACATTTTGAACAAGGTTTTGAACATTTTTAAACATTTTAGAAATATACTATTTGTATATTTTTAAATGGAGAAAAGTTTGGTGAAAATCCCATATTGACAAAATATTGCAAGATTTGACAAGACCGTTTTGCATAATTTTTACGCATTTGCCGATACTATGAAAAACATTTCGGAGGCATTTTTTATGGTCAAAGGCGTTAACCGACAGGTTTTGGAAATTTGTGAAACCGGCTCACCGTATTTTGAGCGGGCGTTCTTTTTTGTGAAGCCCGAATATGCCGATACGGACGAAAAAAAACTCCGTGCGGCGGCACAGCAGGTTTTGCCGCCGACGGCGCAGGTGCCGAAAAGCAAAAAGAAACGCGTAAAAGCCGTATATTATTGGTTGGCAGGGTTGTTTGCCTCGGCAGTCGGGGTCGGCACGGCGGTTGTGCTGGCCTTTATGCAGTAATCGCCCGCCTGCCCCATCGGTTGCAGACGCGCGCCGAACGGCGCAGAAGGACAATCGGGCGATTCGTGAATCGCCCCTACGCATGAAATCAATCGTGCGCATGTAGGGCGGGGGCTTGCTCCCGCCGCGGGGTTCGATGTAAATTAACGGCGGGGGCAAAATTCTCCGATTTGGGCACTTTGCGGCGGGAGCAAGCCCCCGCCCTACTCTATTATAACAGACATTTCCCCTAACAGGGGAATCACCCCGCCCTACCCCGTAAATTGTATTTTGTGCGTGTAGGGAACGGTCTTGTAGACTCCCTCACAGTGTGAGGGAGATGTCGCGAAGCGACAGAGGGAGACCGCCGCCGTCAGCGGGTGGCACGCGCAAAGCGCGTGACGGAGGGGCAAATCATATCAAAATCTACGGGCGGGCGTGGAAACCCGCCCCTACAACGGGGCGACTCGGCGCCCCGTATCCCCTCCCTCTTAGAGGGAGGTGGCTTTTGCCGCAGGCAAAAGCCGGAGGGAGAGAAACGGAAAAATCTCTCCCCCAGTCAAATGCTGTGCATTTGACAGCCCCCTCGTCAGAGGGGGCGGAAACGGCGGGGGCAAGCCCCCGCCCTACCGTATAAAATTATCCCCACAACCCCAATTTGTCACCCTGCGCGAAGCGCAGGGATCTCCAATCGCGCAAAATAAAAATATACGAAACGAGATTCTTCGCCTATCGGCTCAGAATGACAAGCGGGCGGATTATTTGCCTATCGGTTCAGAATGACAAACGGGGCGGATTCTTCGCCTATCGGTTCAGAATGACAAGTGGGCGGATTCTTCGCCTATCGGCTCAGAATGACAAGCGGGCAGATTCTTCGCCTATTGGTTCAGAATGACAAGCGGGCGATTCGTGAATCGCCCCTACAACCGTAGGGAACGGTCTTGACCGTTCCGTAATTCACAGCAAATCCCGCGGCGGGAGCAAGCCCCCGCCCTACCCTGAAAATTTTATTCCGTTAAATACCCCCACAAACCCCAATTTGTCATCCTGCGCGAAGCGCAGGGATCTCCAATCGCGCAAAATAAAAATATACGAAACGAGATTCTTCGCCTATCGGCTCAGAATGACAAGCAGGCAGATTCTTCGCCTATCGGCTCAGAATGACAAGCGGGGCGGATTCTTCGCCGAACGGCTCAGAATGACAAGCAGGCGGATTCTTCGCCTAACGGCTCAGAATGACAAGCGGGCAGATTCTTCGCTTAACGGCTCAGAATGACAAGCGGGCGGATTCTTCGCCTATCGGTTCAGAATGACAAGCGGGCGGATTCTTCGCCTATCGGCTCAGAATGACAAGCGGGCGGATTCTTCGCCCGGTGCCGCAGAAGGACAAACGAAAAACGGGCGGTCAAGGTTGGCCGCCCGTTTGGGAATATAAACATAAGAAACATAAATGCAGATAGAATGAAATGCAGATAAGGATTATAGAGGTTGACATTCCGAATGGGACATGCAAATGGGATAATAAATGAAAAATACCGTGGGATACAAATCGAATTTCACGCTTTTCTCACGCCTGTTTTTCCGTTTCACTTTCGGCGGCACAAGCTTCGCGCCCTTCGTTTTTCGCAGCGGCACAACCGGCGCACCCACCGGGACAGCCGGCGGCTTTGCCTTCTTCGGTGTCGCGGTAATACTGCGTGTGCGTATCGCGGTGCGCGGTCGAAGTCCAAATGCGTTCCGCCTCAGGCGCCCAAGCCGCGGCAAATGCCGTGCATTTGTCGCACAGCGTGTCTACATCTTCCGCGTGCAGTAAATCCGAGGAATGTGCGCCGCTTTCCTTCACCATTTTGCGCAAATATTCGGGATTTTCGAGCATCGGGCAGGGGCGCAGATGGTTGTCGTTGAACGGCTGATTGTGATAATACTGCATAAACAGCGGCGACTGCAACGCCTCTTTTAAAGTGTGCGTGCGGATATTCGTGTCGGAATAGTGAATGAACACGCACGGTTCAATATCGCCGGCGGAGTTGATGTGGAAATAGTTTCTGCCGCCGGCAATGCATCCGCCGACATACTCCGCGTCGTTTTGGAAGTCCATCACAAAAATGGACTTGCCCGTTTTGGAATTGCGGACTTTTTTCAGCCATTGATACATATATTCGCGCTGTTCGGGGGTGGGGATTAACGCTTTGTCCGCGTCGTGCCCGACCGGCATATAGTTAAAGAAAAGGGCATATTTCGCGCCTTTTTCAATAATCATATCCATAAACGCGTCGCTTGTGACGGTTTCCAAATTTTTGCGCGTGTAGCAAACGGAAACGCCGAACAGGCACTTGTTTTTTTGCAGTAAATCCATTGCCGCAAGCGTCTTTTGGTATGCGCCGTCGCCGCGCCGCCAGTCATTCGAGGCTTCACTGCCCTCCAAGCTTAACGCCAGCCCGATATTGCCGACCTCGTTCATTTCGTCGCAGAATTTTTGGTCGACGAGTGTGGCGTTGGTGTAAATGACAAAGGCGCAGTCCGAATTATTGCGCGCGAGCGTAATAATATCGTCCTTGCGAATGAGCGGCTCGCCGCCCGTGAGCATATAAAAATGCGTGCCCATTTCTTTGCCCTGCGACACAATGGACTGCATTTCTTCGTTCGTCAGGCTTTGCTTGTGCCCGTATTCCGCCGCCCAGCAGCCTTTGCACTTTAAATTGCAGGCGCTTGTCGGGTCAAACAAAATAATGAACGGCACATTGCAATGCAGTTCTTCGCGCAGGGCGCGCACGGTTTTGTTTGAATTTTTCAAAGTTTTCTTTCGGAAACAGCCCGCCGAAAATCCCGCCGACGCGTTCGGCAAGTTTTACGAGGTTTTCCTGCGGATTTTTATAAATATATTTCAGCGTGTGGTCCAAAGCGACTGCAATCGCCGCACGCTGTACTTTTTGGGACTTTGCCATATCACGGTTCCTCTTTTCATTTTTTCGCACATTATGATACCACGAGATAAACTTTTTGTAAACATTTGGAACACGATTTTTAACGGAATGTTCAGGAAACAGTTTTTTTAAAAATACCCCAAAAGGGGACGTTTATACCTTTTTTTGCGCCTCGTTCTGTTTGCAGAGGCAAATGCCCTGATTTTTTTGTTGAGATACGGGAAAAAGTATGGTATACTGTTTATACTTATATCTATGCCCGAAATTCCGGCGGGAATTTTGAAGGATGTAAAACGGCTTGTGGTGAAGGTGGGCACTTCCACCTTAACCTATGATACGGGCAAAACGAATATTCGGCGGATGCACAAATTGGTTTCGGTGCTGTCCGATATTGTCAATTCCGGCATGGAGGTGGCGCTGGTCACTTCGGGGGCTATCGGCGTGGGCGTCGGCAAATTGGGGCTGCGGGAACGCCCCGAAGATACGCCGGGCAGGCAGGCGGCGGCGACCGTCGGGCAGTGCGAGTTAATGTTTATGTATGACAAACTGTTTGGGGAATACGGCCACACCGTCGGGCAACTTTTGATGACCAAAAGCGATGTGGAAAATCCCGAACGCCGCGAAAATCTCACCAATGCCTTTTTAAAGATTTTTGAATTCGGCGCGATTCCGATTGTCAATGAAAACGACTCGGTTGCCGTTGAGGAAATCGTCTACGGCGACAACGACAGCCTTTCCGCGATTGTGGCAAAACTCATCGGTGCGGACGCGCTGATTATTTTGACCGACATTGACGGCCTGTATGACGCCAATCCCGTTGAGGACGAAACCGCAAGGCTGATTCCCGAGGTGCATGAAATTACCGAAGAATTGCTTGCGGCGGCAGGCGGGCACGGCTCACGCTTTTCCACGGGCGGCATGGTCACCAAACTCCACGCCGCGCAGATTGCCACCGAGGCGGGGATTGATGTGATTGTGATGAACGGCTCTGCGCCCGAGGAGATTTATAAGGCGCTCGACGGCAAACAGATCGGCACCTTTTTTGTCGGCAAAAAATAATTTGAAAAGTACGGTGAACTCTATGACTGTATTGGAACAAATGGGGCGGCGCGCCAAAACGGCGGAACGCACCTTAATGACGGCGAGCACCGCCGAAAAAAATGACGCGCTTTTAAAACTTGCGGACGCATTATTGCAAAACACCGCATATATATTAGAAGAAAATCAAAAAGATTTGGACAACGGGCGCAAAAACGGGCTGTCCGACGCGTTGCTTGACCGTTTGGCGCTGTCCGAAGCGCGTATTGCGGGGATGGCCCACGGCGTGCGCGCCGTGGCAGAACTGCCCGACCCCGTGGGCACGGTGCTTTGTGAAACCGTGCGCCCGAACGGCTTGAAAATCCAAAAGGTGACGGTGCCGTTGGGCGTTATCGGGGTGATTTTTGAAGCGCGCCCGAATGTGACAAGCGACGCCGCGTCCCTTTGCTTAAAAGCGGGCAACGCCGTGATTTTGCGCGGCGGCAAAGAGGCGATTTGCTCCAATACCGCGATTACCGCCGTGATGCGCGGTGCGCTCGAACAATCTGTACTGCCTGCCGACTGCGTACAGTTGGTGACGGATACCTCGCGCGAGAGCGCAACTGCCATGATGCAATTAAACGGCTATATTGATGTGCTCATTCCCCGCGGTGGGGCGGGGCTGATTCGCGCCGTGGTGGAAAATGCGTCCGTGCCCGTCATAGAAACGGGCGTGGGCAACTGCCATATTTATGTCGATAAAGACGCCGATTTGGATATGGCGGCGGAAATTGTGTATAATGCCAAAACCTCGCGCGTGTCAGTGTGCAACGCGGCGGAAAGTTTGCTTGTGCACAGCGCGATTGCCGAAAAAGCCCTGCCGAAAATCAAGGCGCGGTTAGACGAAAAACAGGTGGAACTGCGCGGCGACGAACGCGCCCGTGCCATTTGCCCCGAAATTGCCCCCGCCGACGAAACCGATTGGGGAACAGAATATCTTGATTATAAAATGTCCGTGAAAATCGTGGACACGCTTGACGAAGCGATTGCGCACATTTATACCTATTCCACCGGGCACAGCGAATGTATTGTGACCGAAAATCCGGAATCCGCCGAACGGTTTTTAAACGCAGTCGATTCCGCGGCGGTATATCACAACGCGAGTACCCGCTTTACCGACGGCGGCGAGTTCGGCTTCGGCGCGGAAATCGGCATTTCCACCCAAAAACTGCACGCCCGCGGGCCGCTGGGGTTGCCGCAGCTGGTGAGCATGAAGTATAAAATCTACGGCGACGGGCAGATAAGATGAGGTGAATACCATGGCAAACCAAACGAAAAAACATAAAAAAGGCGCACGCCGTTGGGCGTTCCCGCTGGGACTTTTGATTGCGGTGCTGGCGTTGGTCGGCGCGGTCACGGTGATTGCGGCGGGCGTCGGTGCGGCGAAAACTGCCGTGCAGAAAAGCCGCAATTTTGACGAGTACAACAAAATGCTCACGCCCGTGGTGATGAACGACCCCGACGCGTTTGACGACATTACCAACGCCAATCCCGAACAACTCATTGACATTGCCATTTGGTCGATTTTAAAAAGCGACCTTGCACCCGACCGATACGAATACGGCGAAAGCGGCATGATTATCCCCGAAGCGGATGTGACCGCGTCGTTTGAAGCCCTGTTCGGGACGGAAATCCGCCCCACGCACGGCACGGTGGAGGGCTACGGCTACGAGTTTACCTATGACGCGAGCAAGCAGACCTATACCATTCCCTTGACGGGTATTGTGCCGACCTACACGCCGCGCGTCGTGGATTTGGACAAAACCAACAATTCCATTGTGCTGACGGTTGCCTATCTCGGCGGCGACCAATGGGCGCAGGACAGCGAGGGCAATATGGTTGCGCCCGAACCCGACAAATATATGAAAGTCACGCTGCGGGAAAAGGATGGCAGTTACTATATCAGCGCCCTGCAAAATACCGCAACGCCCGAAACGGCGACAACGGCGGCGACCGAAACGACGACTTCCGCCCCTGAAACCACAACCGCCGCACCCGTAGAGGACACCGCGGCGCAAACCGAAGCCGAACCGGCGGTATAACTGTAAAAAAGAGGAAATAAATATGAAAACACAAATTTCTCCGTCTATTCTTTCTGCCGATTACGGCAATTTAGAGCCCGAGCTGCGCCGCATTACGGCGGCGGGCGCGGACATGGTGCACATTGATGTGATGGACGGCCATTTTGTGCCGAATATCACCTTGGGCGCGCCGATTGTCAAATGCATTCGCCACGCAACGGATTTGCCGTTTGATGTGCATTTGATGATTTCGGACCCGCAAAAATATATTCCCGATTTTCTGTCGGCGGGCGCGGACAGCATTACTTTTCATATCGAAAGCGACGGCGATACCGCCGGAACGGTAGATTTGATTTTGCGGTCGGGCAAAAAAGCGGCGATTGCCGTCAAACCCGCCACACCGATTGAAACGGTTTACCCCTATCTTGACAAAATCTCCATGGTTTTGGTCATGACGGTGGAACCCGGCTTCGGCGGGCAGAGTTTTATGGAAGATATGATGCCCAAAATCGTCGCCCTGCGGCAAGAATGTGCGCGCCGCGGTATTGAAAATATGGATGTGCAGGTGGACGGCGGCATCGGCGCAAAGACGATTGCCGTTGCCGCAAAGGCGGGCGCAAATGTGTTTGTTTCGGGAAACGCGCTGTTTTCGAGTGCGGATATGCAGAAAACGATTGCAGAATTTAAGGCACTTTGCCGATAAACACGGCGTATTCGTGCAAATACGCCTGCGTGCGTTCATCGCACAGAAACACTTCCCCGTATTCCGAGAGCGCCGTGCGCCCGATGCGTAACGCGCTTGCCGCGGGGAACGAGACTTGCAGAAAACAGGCGCTTTCGTCGCGGTACAGGCGGCAAACCGCGTCCGCAAACGGCGGACTTTGCAACCGTTGCAGAATATCCAGCAGGGTATCGGCGTTCTCAACGCGGCAAAGCAGCGTAAACGGTTGTTTCTTCACGCGGTAGCGCGTCGGCGCAGGTTGTGCGGTCAAAAACAAAACCGTATCGCCGTTCGCACCGGGTAAGATGTCCACAAAGAGTTTGCCGCGCGGCGGCAGTGCCCACCCGAGCGTTTTTTCGGCGCGCGTCAATACCGTGCGGATGAGGGCTTCGGTGCGTGCGCCCCGACGGTGTAATTCGTCAAAGGTCAATTTGTAAGCGGACAAGTCCTGCTTTGTCAGATGCGCGCAAAGTCCGCGTTCGGAAGTTTTATGTAATTCCATTTCTTGCCCTCCGTCAAAAAGAATTTCTCTTTTATCCTATTCCGCTTACGGGGTTTTGGCAATGCAAAATTATTGGAAAATGAGGTGGATTTTTTGCCGAAAGAAGTGAAAATACCGGCAGACGGGCGCGTCTTCACGCCCGAAATGCAGGCGGAAATCAAAACCACACAAATCGATATGCGCAACCGTCTTTTGATGCTCGCCGCCCCCGCTGTGATGGCGTGGTACTATTACGGCGGCAGAGCCGTGCTGTTGATTGCGCTTTCCGCTTTGACGGCGATGCTTTGTGAATATATCGGTATGCGCGTGCTCGGGCAGGAGCCTGCTTTGCGGGATATGTCCGCGGCGCTCATCGGCGTGACGATCGCGTTGCTGTTGCCGGCGTCTGCGCCGATATGGCTTGTGCTTTTGGCAACCTCGTTTGCCATTCTCGTGGTGAAGGTGCCGTTCGGCACGGCGCGTACCCTGCTGTTTTCCCCGGCGGCGGCAGGCGTGGCGTTTGTCGCGGTGTGCTTGCCCGACTATGTATTTTCTTATCCCGTTTTGCCCGAAAACGGCGCGGCGGTTGCCGTGTACGGCAGTGAGGGCTTTGCCGCGGGCGTTTCGCTGACGCAAATGCTCCAAAGCAGTACCTCTATGGGCGTTACGGCGGCGGATTATATGGATGTTTTAATCGGCAATACACCGAGCGCGATGGGTACGGGCTGTGTCATTGCGCTGATTGGGGCGTTGCTGTTCTCGGCGGTGCGCGCTCCAAAAGGGTTTACGGCGGCAATGTCCTGTTTGTTCGGTGCGGCGGTCTATGCATTTTTGTTCCCGCGCATCACCACGGGGCGACTGCAATCGGTTTTTATGGAGTTGTCGGGCGGCATGCTGTTTTTTGCGGCGCTGTTTTTACTGCCGGAGGACTCTATTTTGCCAAAACGCTTTTGGGGGCGGGTTGCCTACGGCGTTTCGGCGGGGGTTATTACGATGCTGTTCCGTCGGTTCGGTGCATTGGAAGAGGGCGCGGTATTCGCCGTATTGCTTTGCAATGCGCTGACCTCGGCGTTTGATAAACTGCCCGTAGCGCGGTTTGAGCGCCGTGCCAAGCAACAAGCGCGCAAAAAACGCCGCGAAGCGGACGGGGCGCCGGCGGCACCTGCGGACGCTTTGACAGAACAGGGGGGTGGCGCAGATGCGTAACGGCGAAAAATCCTTTTTGCAAAGCGTGCGCGACAGTGCACTTTACAAAAATCCCGTTTTGTTTGAGGCGGTCGGCGTAGCGCCTGTGGCGGCGATGGCGGTTTCTTTGAAATCGGCGATTATGCTCGCGGCGGTCTCGTGCGCCGAATTGGTGCTTATCGAGCTGTTTGCCTGCTTGGCGCTCAAAAAAGTGCCGAGCCATTTCCGTATGGTGATTTACGCCGCTTTGGGCGTGGGCATTAACATTCCGTTTTTTATGTTTTTTGAGCGCTTTACCCCGAACGAGGCGAACGCGGCGGGCATCTTTTTGCCGCTGTTGGCGGTCAATTCCCTTGTCGCGCTCCACTGTGAACGCTTTGCGGTGAAAAACACCTTAAAAAGCACTTTCACGGACGCGGTTGCCGCGGCGGCGGGGTATGCGTTCGTCGCGCTGATTGTCGGGCTGTTGCGTGAGATTTTCGGCAGCGGCACGGTATACTCTCTGGATTTGGAGCTGCCCATACAGTTAAAAGGCTTTTTAATGCCGTTCGGCGGGTTTTTATTGCTCGGCTTTTTCGCGGCGGCGGTCAAGGGGATTTTGCGCAAAAAATCGCCCGATGCCCACCCCGAACAGGCATTTTCCATGAAAGAAATTTCGCAGTCGCACATCGGCAGTTTGAAGTCGCTTTTGGACGCGGATTTTAACCCGTATGATGAAACGGACGCGGCGGGACAAGATGCGCGGGAAAAACCGAAAAAGGCGAAAAAAGCAACCGCGCCGAAGAAGGCAAAACGGAAAGCGGAAACAGCGAAAGCGGCAAAAGCGGCAAAAGCGGAGGCGAAACCGGCTTCCTTGCAGGCAGACGCACCGCCCGCAGACGGCGAAGCGGCACCGACGCGCCCGCGCCGTGTACCCCGCGAGGATTATCTGTCCGACTTTGACGAAATGCTGACAGAGTTGGATTTGTATAAACAAAAACAGCAGGATACTGCCGAAACACCCGCGGCAGAACCGGAGACTGCACCGGCGGCAGAGGAACAGGAGGCGAGCGACGAATGAGTATTCTCGGCAGTTTATTTTCGGCGGCAATGTTTGCCTGCCTGTTCCAAAACCTGATTTTTTCGGGCGGCTACGGTGCCGACGAAGCGATTCGTATGGCGGCCAAGCCGAAACAACTGTATCCGTTGAGCTTTTTCATCATCTATTTATCGACGGCGGTGTCGTTGATTTGCGTTTTATTGGAGCAACGCCCCGCCGTACACGCCTTAAATGTGTTTGGGCACGCGCTGATTTTTGTCGGCGTGCTCGCGGCGGTGTATCTGCTTACCTTGCTGTTTGTTTTGGTTGTTGTCAAAGCCAAACCGCGCACCGTGCGGCGGCTCGGGATTGCCGCGTTTAATACGCTGGTGCTTGCCGTGCCGTTTATCAATTACCGCGCGGCGTTCGGCGTGTTTGAGGCCATCGGCGCAGGGCTTGGCGCAGGGGCGGCGTTCATTATCGCCGTGCTGCTTATCAATTTCGGCCTGCGTGCCATAGACAAAAACGAAAGTATCCCCGAAGCGTTTAAAGGCACGCCCGCGATTTTCATATATACCGCCATTTTGTCCCTTGCCTTTACGGGATTGACGGGCAGAGCCTTGGGTGTGTAATGCCCGCAGTTCTGCCGGAAAAGAGAAAACCATGTTTCAGAACGACAAGAATTTAAAGCCGCGAAAAAAAAGTTATTATCCGTTCTCTAAAAATTATCCGGGGCGGCGTACGGGCACGAAATATGCCATCGGCGAAAGCCGCGCGCGCCGCAAAAAAGAGCGCAACAATACCATTTTGTATGCGGTTAGTTTGGTGTTGGCTTTTTTTGTCGTGTTTTCGGTCGCGTCGGTGGTGTTTATGCTGTCGAAGCGCCCGTTGCGCGACAACACCGCCACGGCAGACGGCGCTGCCGCGCAATGGCAAGCAGTGTATATGAACGGCGACGAGCTCGGCGGCGGGATTGCGTTTGATTTGTTCCAAAGCACGCTGTCCGCACAGTCGGCAAATACGGTATTGGTGGATTTTAAAGACGCAAGCGGACAGCTTTGCACCGCTGCGGACGGCAGTACGGCGGCGGAAATCGGCGCGGCAGCTGCCCCGGTGACAACGGCGGCAGATACCGTGGCGCGCTTAAAAGCAGGCGGCTATAAAATTATTTTGCGCGTGTATTGTTTTCAAGACCCCGTTGCGGCGGCGAATTTGCCGGGCGCGGCGGTCACGGAGGCGGACGGTGTGACTGTTTGGCTGGACGACAGCGCGCGCAACGGCGGCAATCCGTGGCTCAACCCGTATTCCGAAACGGCGCGCACCTATCTGTTACAGGTGATAAACGAAGCGGTGGCGTTCGGCGCGGATATGATATTGCTGGACGGGGTTTCGTTCCCCGAAAGCCGCTATATCGACCGCGCAGTTTTCCCCGGCGAGGCGGAAAGTATTTTCAGCCGCAACGCGATTTTACACGATTTTATTGAACAGGCGGCGGCTGTTGCGGGCGATGTGCCGTTGGCGGTGAATATGCCGCTGTCGGCGGCGCTTTCGGGCAGTTCGTCACTGTACGGCGGGGGGATTTTCGACAGTGCCGCCGAATACAGCGTCGTGGATATGCGTTCGACCGCACTTGCAGACGGCACGATCCTCGGCGAGGTTACCTATACCGAGGGTATGCAGGCACAGCAGTATGTGCCGACGGCGTGCGCTCTTTTGCAAGATCGTTTGGCGGAAAATTATCAAACCAAAGCATTGTTTGTGGTGGCGGATACGCCCGAACAAGTATTTGCCGCGCAAAATGCGGGTATACTGAACTATATCCTGTTCCCGCAAAAAGATACTTGACAAGTGTTGATTAGAGTGGTATACTGCTTTTTGGAAAAATATCCTTGCGGCGCTTTTGCCCGCAGAAGGGGAGTAGCTTTTACTCGATGGTCAACATACATGCCGCAACCGGCTGGTCATCGAGCCTAAAAACCCGTGTGATTAGGTAGCCAGACCTTCGGCAGAATGTACGGTTCTGCCGCAAGGTCTTTTTCTTAAGGTGAGGAGAGTTGAACACAATATGCCGAAAATTTGATATTACGGCGTATTTTCACTTTTTCACCGTTGTCGGGCGTCAGCCCCAAAATCGCCGCCATACTGCCGTATGGCAAGATTTTTAACGCAGTTCAAGCGGAAATATACCGTGTTAAACCATATCGGGTTCAACTCCCCTCACCTTAGCAAAAAAGAAAACAAGGAGGCAAACGGTATGCAAGAATATTTGCATTCCACAGAAGAAGTTTTTGCAGAAGTCCAAAGCACCGAAAACGGCTTGACTGCCGCGGAGGCGCAAAAGCGGCTTGCGGAAAACGGCAAAAACAAATTGAAAGAGGGCAAAAAGAAATCCCTCGCGCGCAGATTTTTAGAGCAGTTCACAGACCCGATGATTATCATTTTGATTGTCGCGGCGGTCATTTCGGCGATCACCTCCATTATGGAGCACGAAGCCCCGACCGATGTGGTCATCATTTTGGCAGTGGTCATCATCAATGCCGTGCTCGGCGTGTATCAGGAGAGCAAGGCGGAAAAGGCGATTGAAGCCTTGCAGGAAATGGCGGCGGCGACCTCAAAGGTGCTGCGCGACGGCAATGTTGTGGAAATCCATAGCGAGGATTTGGTCGTCGGCGATGTTATTTTGCTCGAAGCGGGCGACGCGGTGCCTGCTGACGCGCGCATTATTGAATGCGCGAGCTTAAAAATCGAAGAGGCGGCGCTGACGGGCGAGTCTGTGCCCGTCAACAAGATGATATCTGCCATCGGCTTGGGCGACCAAAAAGATGTGCCGCTGGGCGACCGCAAAAATATGATGTATATGGGCTCGTCGGTGGTGTACGGGCGCGGGCGCGCAGTTGTGACCGCCACGGGTATGGACACCGAAATGGGCAAAATTGCCGGCGCGTTGGCGGCTGCCGAGGACGGGCAGACGCCGCTGCAAAAGAAGCTTGCGCAGTTGAGCAAGATTTTGAGCTTTTTGGTGCTCGGCATTTGTATCTTTATGTTCGGCTTCGATATTGTCCGTTGCTTTGTCGGCGGGAATACCCCCGATTTTGCATTTTTACTTGACTCGTTTATGCTCGCAGTGTCTTTGGCGGTTGCCGCAATCCCCGAGGGCTTGGCGGCGGTCGTCACGGTGGTGCTGTCCATCGGCGTGACCACCATGTCGAAGAAAAACGCGATTATCCGCAAACTGACCGCGGTGGAAACGCTCGGCTGTGCGCAGATTATCTGCTCGGACAAAACCGGTACGCTCACGCAAAACAAAATGACTGTCGTCGAGCATTACGGCGACGACGAAACCCTGCTCGCAAAGGGTATGGCGCTTTGCACCGATGTCAATATTGACAGCGAGGGCAATTTGGTCGGTGAGCCGACGGAGGCGGCGCTGGTGGCGTATGCGCTTTCGTTAAATCTCAATAAAAACGACCTGTTAAAGGCCGCGCCGCGTGTCGGTGAGGCGCCGTTTGACTCGATGCGCAAAATGATGACCACGGTGCACAAAACCGCCGACGGTGTGTTACAGTTTACCAAAGGCGCCCCCGACGAGGTGCTCAAAAACTGCACAAAAATCCTCAAAAACGGCGCGCCTGCCGATTTGACCGAATCGGATCGTGCGGCGATTTTACAACAGAACAAGGCATACGCCGACCGTGCGTTGCGCGTGCTGGCGTGCAGTTTTAAAACGCTCGACGCCGTACCTGCGGACCAAAGCCCCGAAGCGCTCGAACACGATTTGGTGTTCGTCGGCTTGGTCGGCATGATTGACCCCGTGCGCCCCGAAGTCAAAGACGCGATTGCCGAGTGCCGTTCGGCAGGCATCCGCCCGATTATGATTACCGGCGACCACAAAGATACCGCCGTTGCCATTGCGACGGAATTGGGCATCATCAGCGACCCGTCCGAAGCGATTACGGGCGCAGAACTCAATGAGATTTCCGACGAGGATTTCAAAGAAAAGGTCACACAGTATTCGGTCTATGCGCGTGTGCAGCCCGAACACAAGGTGCGCATTGTCAACGCGTGGCGTTCGCGCGGCATGATTACCGCCATGACGGGCGACGGCGTGAACGACGCCCCGTCCATTAAGAGTGCCGACATCGGCGTCGGCATGGGCATTACGGGAACGGATGTTACGAAAAATGTTGCCGATATGGTTTTGGCGGACGATAACTTCGCCACGATTGTGTCCGCTGTGGAAGAAGGCAGACGCATTTATGACAATATCCGCAAATCCATTCAGTTCCTGCTCGCGTCGAATTTGAGCGAGGTTATGTCGATTTTCTTCGCCAACATTTTGGGCTTTACGATTTTGAAGCCGGTGCACCTGTTGTGGATTAACCTGGTGACCGACTGCTTCCCCGCGCTGGCGCTGAGTATGGAAAAAGGCGAGAAAAATCTGATGAAACGCCCGCCGCGTAAATCCACGGACGGCATTTTTGCAGGCGGCGTCGGCGGCGATATTGCCTACCAAGGCTTGCTGGTCACCGTGCTGACGATTTTGGCGTATTTCGTCGGGCATCGCCTCGAAGCCGGCGTTTGGGAAATCGCAAACAGCGCCGACGGGATGACGATGGCGTTTTTGACCATGTCGATGTGCGAGATTTTCCATTCGCTCAATATGCGTTCGCAAAAGGGCTCTCTTTTCACGATTGGGCATCAAAACAAATTCTTGGCGCTGTCGACCGTCGCTTCGCTCATTACCACCACGGCGGTTATCTATATTCCGTTCCTGCGCGAAGCGTTCGGGTTTGAGTTTATCGACCTGAAAGAGTATGTCATCGCGCTGTTGTTGGCGGTCAGCATTATCCCGCTTGTGGAAATCGTTAAATTCTTTGAGCGGCTGTATAGTAAGCACAAGGCGAAAAAAGCATAAAAGCGAAGGCTTAGAAAAGCACCCCGACAGGCAGATTTCGCTTGTCGGGGTGTTTTGTGGTGTTTTTTATTGTAATGCGATAAAATTGGGGTTGTGGGGGTAACGGAACGGGCAACCTGAAATGCGAGCGTAGGGGGCGTCGACTCGGCGCCCCGTAAATTTTTCGCAATGCAAATTGGTTTATCGGTAGGGCGGGGTGATTCCCCTGATAGGGGAAATGTCTGCGAAGCAGACAAAAGGGTGCCCGAATTCGGAGAATTTTGCTCCCGCCGCTTATGCCCCCTCTCGGAGTGGGCGGAAACGGCGGGCGATTCGTGAATCGCCCCTACAACCCGTAGGGAACGGTCTTGACCGTTCCGCAAACCTCCCCATTTATTGGGGAGGTGGCGCGCGCAAAGCGCGTGACGGAGGGGTAAAATACATCAAAATCCACGGGCGGGCGCGGAGACCCGCCCCTACAACGGGGCGCCGAGACGCCGACCTGCATCCCCTCCCTCTTAGAGGGAGGTGGCTTTTGCCGCAGGCAAAAGACGGAGGGAGAGAACCGGAAAAATCTCTCCCCCAGTCAAATGCTACGCATTTGACAGCCCCCTCTGAGAGGGGGCGGAAACGGCGGGCGATTCGTGAATTGTCTGCGAAGCAGACAAAAGGGTGCCCGAATTCGGAGAATTTTGCCCCCGCCGCGGAGTTTGAGGTGAATTAACGGCGGGAGCAAGCCCCCGCCCTACTCTATTATAACAGACATTTCCGCGAACAGGGGAATCACCCCGCCCTACCATACCCCCTACAACCCCCAATTTGCCGTCGCGCAGGTGCGACTGACGGAATGGTACGACCGTTCCCTATCGGTACAGATTTCCAATCGAGAGGATTTGTAAAGCGTATCTGCAAAGTAAATTTACGAAGCAAAATTTACGAAGCAAAACTTACGAAGCAAAATTTCGAAGCAAAATTTCGAAGCAAAAGTCAGGATTCCAATATCGGCATAGGGTCCACGGCGGTGCCGTCTTGGCGCATTTCAAAATGCAAATGCACTTCGTCTGCCGACTCGACGGGCACGCTCCCCAAATTGCCGATGCGGTCGTTGATTTTCACTTTGTCGCCGACTGCGGCGGTACTGCCCTTGCCGAGCCCGCAGTAGCGTGCAACAAGCCCGTTGCCGTGGTCGATTTCCACCACCGTGCCCCATAAAACATCGTCATATACCGCTTTTACCACGCCGTTGTTGACGGCGCGCACCTGGTCACCGACCGTGCCGCGAAAATCCACGCCGTTGTGTACGCGCCAATCCCCCATGGTTTTGGACTGCACCATATCCCCGCCCGAAAACGGCTTGTCCACTTCGCTCAAAAGCGGCAAAGAAAAGTGCTCGGCGCGCGCAATGCCGTCCTCTTGTGCGACGACTGCCTGTTCATCGGGCTGTGTCTCGGTCGGGGTGGGTTCGGTCGGGGCGGCGGTTGTCTCCGACGATTGGGTATACGGCGCCAAATCCGACGCATCGAATTTGACACTCGGCGCGGCGGTTTGTGTTTCGTCCGCTTCTTTCGGCGTTAAGCGAAATGCGGCGGCGTTTTTGGCGACGGCAAATGCCGCGCACAACGCAATGACCAGCCCCGCATACAGCAAAGCCGTGCGTTTTCCGAATTTTTTGAAGCCCTTTTCGGCTTTTTTGCGTTCAGACATTTTCTGACACCTCCGTTGAGAAAGTGTGCCCGCTTCGGTGGAAAAATATACACATTTTAATAAAAAGTGTAAAAATTTTTGCCGCGATTTCGTCTTTTTCTTGACAGAAACACCGAAAAGATATAAAATAACTAAGATAGTGTACTATACGCGATCATAGTATGCTGTCCGTTTGATTTTCTTGTAATCATTCCATAAAATTGAAAATTTTTCAAAAGGAGGTGCTATGCTTTTTGAATCCGATACTTATTGCAGTCATCGCAGCGGTGGCGGCGGCAGTGGTATTCGGTGTGCTCGGGTTTGTGCTGGGCGGCGCGCATCGTAAAAAGGTTGCCGAGGCGGCAATCGGCTCTGCAACAGAGGAAGCGGCGCGTATTGTCAACCAAGCGGTGCAAACGGCGGAAAGCAAACGGAAAGAAACTGTGCTGGAAGCCAAAGACGAAGCCCACAGGCTCATTACCGAGGCCGAAAAGGAAACCAAGGAACGCCGTGCCGAAGTACAGCGTCAGGAAAGACGGCTGATTCAAAAAGAAGAATCGCTTGACAAAAAAGTCGAAGCGATAGAGAAAAAAGAAGAAGCTTTGAGCCAAAAACTCAAAGAAGCAGACGAAAAGCTCGCGGAAGTCGAGCAAATCAAAAAAAGCCAATTCGATATGCTTGAAAAAATTTCAGGCTTTACGAAGGAACAGGCAAAATCCTTGCTGTTAAGCAACCTCGACGAGGAGCTGACACACGACAAGGCCGTCCGCATTATGGACTTTGAGCAGCGCACCAAGGATGAGGCGGACACGCTCGCGCGGGAGATTATTTCAACCGCCATTCAGCGTTGCGCGGCAGACCACGCGTCCGAGGCGACCGTTTCGGTGGTCGCGTTGCCCAATGACGAAATGAAGGGCAGAATTATCGGCCGTGAAGGCAGAAATATTCGTACCTTGGAAACCATTACAGGTGTGGATTTGATTATCGACGACACCCCCGAGGCCATTACCGTGTCCAGCTTTGAGCCGGTACGCCGCGAGGTGGCGCGTTTGACGATTGAAAAACTCATTTCCGACGGGCGAATTCACCCTGCCCGCATTGAGGAAATGTATGAAAAATCCCGCCGCGAGGTCGAGCAGACCGTTCGCCAAACGGGTGAGCGTGCGGTGATTGACGCCGGCGTCAACGGCGTGCACCCTGAACTTGTCAAATTGCTCGGCAAGCTGAAATACAGAACCAGCTACGGGCAAAATGTGCTCAACCATTCTTTGGAGGTTTCGTACCTTGCAGGGTTAATGGCGGCGGAGCTCGGCGCAGATGTGAAAACCGCAAAGCGCGCAGGGCTTTTGCACGACATCGGCAAGGCGCTTGACCGTGAATATGACGGGACGCACATTGAGCTCGGCGTGGAATACGCCAAAAAATACCGCGAAAACGAACAGGTCGTGCATGCCATTCAGGCGCACCACGGCGATGTGGAAGCCAAAACCGTTGTGGCTTGCCTTGTGCAGGCGGCAGACGCCATTTCTGCGGCACGCCCCGGCGCCCGCCGTGAAAATGTGCAGAATTATATTAAACGCCTTGAAAAGCTGGAGGAGATCGCAACTTCTTTTGACGGCGTTGAAAAATCCTTTGCCATTCAGGCAGGGCGCGAGATTCGCATTATGGTGAATCCCGATGTTGTATCCGACGACCGTATGACCATTGTCGCCCGCGATATTGTGAAAAAAATCGAGGACGAGTTGGAATATCCCGGGCAAATCAAGGTGCATATTATCCGTGAGAACCGGGCAATCGAATACGCAAAATAAGTGCTTCATTTGCCGCTCCGATTCTGCCGGATACAGAGTCGGGGCGGTTTTGTATCGTTGGTTTACTTTGTACGGTTCTTGACTTTATCCTCTCGAATGGAAATTGGTGCGAATCGGAACATCCCGATTCTCGATTAGGGAATGGTACAAATTATTATTTAGCGGCGTAGCCGCAATCCTTATATTCCTCCCTCTGGGAGGGTCGACTCCCTCACAGTGTGAGGGAGATGTCGCGAAGCGACAGAGGGAGACCGCCGCCGTCAGCGGGTGGCACGCGCAAAGCGCGTGACGGAGGG
>SFIQ01000036.1 GCA_004555265.1 Ruminococcus sp. | reverse complement strand
CATAGGATAAGGATAATAGGTATCAGGAAAAATCAAATGGTATCAAATCCCCCAAACAAAAGCGTTTAGAATTAAGTTTCATTTTGCGAGTGGGAATAAAATAAATAACGCCCGAAAGCCTTGAAATCACAGGGTTTTCGGGCGTTTTTGTTTTGTCATCGTACCACATTCGTACCTTTTTTGCTATCATACCGCATATTCTGTTGTGGTTTTTAGGCTCGTAAATCAGATGGCAGAGCGTGAGGGCGTGACAGAAAAACTCAAAGCGGATAACCAAATGGAGTGGGTCGCTCGAATGAATAATATCCGCAACAAAGCCACAGAAATCGTAAACCACGATATAATTTACAACTAACTGAAGCACGGCGGCAGGGAGAAATCCTTGCCGCTGATTTTTTTGCAAAAATAGATTTGTGTGTCACCTTTTATATTGCCCGTGCATCTATATATCAGAACAGCAAAACGGTGGTGCGATTATGGTATTCAGCAGCTTACAATTTATCTTCATATTTATGCCGATATTCTTCGGGTGCTACTATATTGTACCTAATAAAATAAAGAATTTTATATTGTTTATCGGCAGTTTATGTTTTTACTTCGTAGGCACGATCCATAACCCCGAACATTTTATATTGTTTATACTCAGCATTGTTGCGGATTTTGCGATTGGTATATGGATTGAAAAATTTCCTGCACGCAAGAAGGCATTATTAGCCACAGGCATAATTTTTCATTTAATCAGCCTTGCCGTATTTAAGTATTCAGGTTTTGTAATAAATGAAATGAGCAGATTAAATCCGAGCTTTAATTTTACCGCAGATATTGTATTGCCTATCGGCATTTCGTTTTACACTTTTCAAGGAATTTCGTACATTGTTGATGTTTACAGAGGAAATGTAAAAGCAGAAAGAAGTTTGCTTAGATATGCTGTATATATTTCAATGTTTGAGCAGCTTATCGCCGGTCCGATTGTTACTTACGGTCAAGTGGAAAAAGAACTGTATAAGCGGCAAATCAAAACATCATCTGTGCTGAAAGGTATCGGCGTGTTTGTTTTCGGTCTGGGATTAAAAGTTTTACTTGCTAATCCTATCGGAAAACTGTGGTCACAGACCTGTGCAATCGGGTTTGAAAGTATATCTACACCGCTTGCGTGGATGGCGATAATAGCATATTCTTTTCAAATATATTTTGATTTTTTCGGTTATTCCTTGATGGCGATAGGTCTTGGAAAAATGCTCGGATTTAAGTTACCGAAAAACTTTGACCACCCGTACACAAGCCTTACAATGACAGAATTTTGGCGACGGTGGCATATAACGCTTGGGGCTTGGTTTAGAGAGTATGTCTATATCCCTCTTGGCGGAAATCGCAACGGCAAAATTGCTACTGTCAGAAATCTGCTTATCGTATGGTTGCTTACGGGGTTATGGCACGGTGCAGGATATAATTTCGTTTTATGGGGTACGGTACTGTTCCTCATCATAATGCTCGAAAAATTCTTTATAGGAAAATATCTTAATAAAATGCCTGTCATTGCCCACATTTATATGCTCATATTGATTCCTATCACTTGGGCAATATTCGCCATTGATGATATAGCACAGCTTGGTGTATTTTTTACTCGGTTGTTCCCGTTTTTCGGTCAAGGTGTATGGTCGATATTCCGATATGACTACCTAAAATACTTGAACTTATATTATCCGTTTTTTATCGCAGGCATATTATTTTCAACAAGATTACCGTTTCGTATTTTGAAACAAATTAAAAGCCGTGTTGTTATATGCCTGCTGTTATCGGTGATTTTCGGCGCAAGTGTATATTGTATGTACCGTGGCTTTGATGATCCGTTTTTATATTTTAGATTTTGAGAGGTAAAGAAAAATGAAAAAGTCAAATTTAGTTACGCTTTTGTCCTTATGTTTTTTAATTGTTGCTGTTATACTGTTTATGTTCCTTTGGAAATCTCCGTCTGCAGGCTCCGGCACAAAAACCGAAAGCAATTCTACAACACAAAGCAATATTATAACGACTCCCAAAGATACCTCGGAAGATACAAGTTATGCGGCAACAGAGGGTAGTTCCGAAGCAAGTACATCTACAATAGAAACATCAACGACAGATAATATAACAACGCCGCCAAAAAGCGATATTTCTATGGATGATGCTTTGTTCATCGGTGATTCGAGGACAGTAGGACTTATGGAGTATGCAGGTATCGACGGTGCAGACTATTTTTGTACGGTGGGAATGAGTGTTTACAACATTCATAAAAAGCCCGTTTCTGTTCCCAAAGTCGGTAAGGTGACTTTGACGGAGTTGCTGAATAGCAAAAAGTATGGTAAAATATATATAATGCTCGGCATCAATGAAGTGGGATACAAAATTAGCAGTACCGTCGAAAAATACAGTGAATTGATTGAATTTATAAAAGACAAACAACCTAATGCTGTTATTTTTATTCAGGCAAATCTGCACGTTACGAAAAGCCGTTCAGATAGCGATAAGGTAGTAAACAATACTGCTATTAACGGGTTAAATGCAGAATTAGCAAAACTCGCTGACGGAAAAAGCAAATTTTATCTTGATGCCAATATTCTGTTCGATGATAAAACAGGCGCACTATCTTCTGACAAATCGGAGGACAGTACGCATCTTTATGCTAAATATTACAGTGAGTGGGGCAGATGGATCATAAGACAAACGGCTTCACTAATCGGGGAGGGATGATTTTGACCGACAAAGACGCATTTTGCGAACATATACGGCTTTGTGAAAAATCAATGTATTCTTTGGCTTTTTCTATTGTCAGAAACGATTCGGATGCAGGCGAAATCATCAGCGAATCCATATATCGAGCCTATAAAAATTTAGACACATTAAAAAACGAAAATTCTTTTAAGCCGTGGATATTGCGTATTGTTCACAATACAGCGGTTGAAATGATCCGCAAAAATTCAAAAATTATACCTATGGAGGAAACACCGGACATTCCCGATGACAGTCCTGAAAACGACATAACTATAAGGCTTTCAGTTCGTGAAGCTGTGAATAGCCTTAAACAACCCTACCGTACTGTTGTTGTACTGTTTTATTATGAAAATCTTTCGGTATCAAAAATCGCACAAATTACTAGCACAAATATGGTAGCTGTTAAAAAACAACTATCCCGTGCCCGAAAGATGCTGCGAGAAATTTTGAAGGAGGATTTTAACGGATGAATGATTTTGATAAGTATATAAAAAGCAAAGCGGCACAAGAACAGACAGAAATTCCTGATTCTGTGAAAAACCGTATAGAACAAACGCTTGCCGACTTGCCCGAAAAGAAACCCGTTATAAAACAAATTCGCATATTACCCCGTATTGCGGCGGCAGCAGCATGCTTTATTTTTATAACACTTTTCTTATTGCCTAATGTGAGCGTAGCATACGCACAGGCTCTGGAGCAAATTCCCGTAATCGGTGATATTGTTCAGGTAGTAACTATCCGTAATTATTTCTATGCTGACGATAAACACGAAATGGGTATTGATGTACCGCAAATAGAGGGTGAGGATAGCGAAGCTGTTGATTATATAAACAAAGATGTCAGCGAGCTTACAACTGCTCTTGTAAATCAGTTTTATAAAGACCTTGAAATTACTGGGAATAATGGCTATGGCTCTATCCACGTTGATTATGAAGTGACAACGAATACAGATCGTTGGTTTACGCTCAAATTATCTGTAAGTGAAACGGCGGCAAGCAGTAATACTTATTTTGAATTTTATCACATTGATAAAAAGCAAGGAACGATAGTCGAGCTTGGAGACCTGTTCAATACCGATAAATTTTCCGATATTCTTGTGGCAGAAATCAAAAAGCAAATGCAAGAGCAAATGGCAAACGATGAAAATATCTCATATTGGATAAATAATAGTGGAATAGGCGAAGAATTTGCAACTGTCAGTGCAGACCACAATTTCTATTGGAATGAAAACGGTGATTTAGTAATTATCTTTGACAAATACGAGGTTGCCCCCGGCTCAATGGGAACTCCCGAATTTGTTATAGATAGAGATGTCATTAAGGATATTTTAAAATCGGAGTTTAAAGACATTATTTTATAATGTGGAGGTTATTTCTTTTACAAAATCTATTGAAAAAACGACAATTAGCGTATATAATATCATTGTTGGCGTGACAACACGATGACAACAAAAATCTTGACAGTCCATATTTTACGGATAATCTGAACACTCCCGATAATATGAGTAAAAATACCCATACAAAATTGTTTAAGTTACAGTTTTCGGGAGCGAGTGGGAATAAACCATGCATCTGCAAAACGGCTGAGGAATTCCTCGGTCGTTTTTGCTTTGTCCGTTTGTTTTTCGTTGACATCACGCACGGGGTATTGTATAATATTTTCTGTATTGTTAGATTGTTTTGCAAACATTTGCAAAGCGTATTTTAAGGAGGAACCATAGAATGGTTAAAGCAATTGTCGGCGCAAACTGGGGCGACGAGGGCAAAGGCAAAATCACCGATATGTTCGCAGAAAAGGCGGATATTATCATTCGTTTTCAGGGCGGTGCAAACGCCGGCCACACCATCATCAACGACAAAGGGCGTTTTGCATTTCACTTAATGCCCAGCGGCGTCTGCTATGACCACACCACCTGCATTATCGGCAACGGCGTTGCGCTGGACATCAACAAATTCTGCAAAGAATTGGAAGATGTGAAAAAAGCGGGGTTAAATCCGAAACTGTTGGTTTCCGACCGTGCGCAGATTTTGATGCCGTACCACATTTTGTTTGACACCTACGAGGAAGAGCGCTTGGGCAAAAATGCATTTGGCTCTACCAAAAGCGGTATTGCGCCGTTTTTCAGCGACAAATACGCAAAAATCGGCATTCAGGTCAACGAACTGTTTGACGATGAAACCTTAAAAGCGAAGTTAGACAACATTTGCACGCTGAAAAATCTGACGCTCAAATATGTGTATGACAAGCCCTTACTTGACAAGGACGAGTTGTTCGCCACCTGTGTCAAATACAGAGAAATGATTGCCCCCTATGTTTGCGACACCCACGCCTATTTGCAAAACGCATTGGCAGAGGGCAAGGAAATCCTGTTAGAAGGGCAACTCGGTACTTTAAAAGACCCCGATTTCGGCATTTACCCGATGGTTACCTCCTCCTCTACCCTTGCTGGCTACGGCGCAGTGGGCGCAGGCATTCCGCCCCACAAAATCGAAGATATTATCGTTGTCACAAAGGCATATTCCTCCGCCGTGGGCGCAGGTGAATTTGTTTCGGAAATTTTGGATGAAGCCGAGGCGCAGGAATTGCGTATTCACGGCGGCGACAAAGGCGAATTCGGCGCAACTACCGGCAGACCGCGCAGAGTTGGCTGGTTCGACTGCGTGGCAACCCGCTACGGCATTGAATGCCAAGGCGCAACCAAGGTGGTTATGACGGCGCTCGACTGCCTTTCTTACTTAGAAGAAATCAAGGTGTGCACAGGCTACGAGGTGGACGGCAAAGTCATCAAAGATTTCCCCACCACCCCGACCTTGAAAAAATGCAAACCCGTTTTGACCACCCTCAAAGGCTGGCACTGCGACATCAAGGGTATTCGTGACTACAATCAGTTGCCGAAAGAAGCCCGTGCGTATGTGGAATTCATTGAAAAAGAACTCGGTCACCGTATTGATATGGTTTCCAACGGTCCCGAGCGTGAAGCAATTATTTACAGATAATTCTATTTTGCGCATTATACAAAAATAGATATAAAGTTAAAGCCCTCTCTTTCACCGGCATTTCGGCAAAAGAGAGGGCTTTTATCTCAAAATTATACAGAGCACTCACAGGTATTCTACGAGTAATAACGGCGAGTTTCCAAATTCCCGCTGTTTTGAAATGCTTTTTGACATTTAACCGCGCAAATCTTGAATTAACTGCTCAATATGCGCAACTTGCAAATCCGTCAAACCCTCCACGCAAAGCATTGGTTTATCATCTCTGCAAAGTAAATAGTCCGTACTAACCGAAAAGACATTTGCTAGTTTTTCAAGCATATCCACGGAGGGCTGAATGTTATTATTTTCCCAATTGGATACAGTTTGCTTTGTTACAGACAGGTTTTTCGCTAACTCAACTTGATTTAGCCCGTGAGCAAGTCGTAGCGCCTTAATTCTTCTGCTTAACATACCATCCTCCAAATTGTCAAATATTACAATACTATTGTAGCGATACTTGTTGACAAATAATAAATACTATGGTATTTTAATATTTGATTTTGAGAGGAGAGATATACAATGGTTGTGTTTTTTGATGTTATGCCGTTGCTGATATTAATGCTTGTTGTCGGGTTTCTAATTGTCGCAGGCTTATCCATGGGAATTTCCGGACTTTGTGATATCGTTGAAAATAATCCAGAAGTAACGCTTATTGTCTATTTGGCTGTTATTTTCCTACTCACTTTCGGTTACATAACCGCACTCGCACTTTCAGAAGAAGAAAGAAACAGTCAAAACCGCAAAATGGGAAGCCTGTTGTTAGATACTTTTACAATGAGTCTTCCCATCACATTTGGGTTAACCGCTTCTCTATATTTTATCCTTTATATGGTTGTCGAGTTTGTTCTGCAATCCGAGTGGGAAGTCACTTATATAATCCTGTTCATTTTTCCGTTGGTAATGATATTGGCACTGTTATTTTACAGTTTAATTGCTTTAGTAATCGGTGTCGCCGCCAGCGTTTTACCCGCTATATTCTTAAATGACAAGTTTGGAATTGCCGGAAATCTAATTTCGTGCATACTTCCTGCAATTGCACTGTTCTATATTGCATCGCAGGCACTTAGCAGAAATTTCGACTTTTTTACATTGGTTAAGTTATAAAAAATGTTTTCCAAACAGTAAGCCTCCCCCTTGAAATACCGATGTGAATTGTATATAATATTACATTATTAAAATCTCTGTACTTTCAAGGAAGATGCGTATGGAAAAAATTCTTGTTCTCGATTTCGGCGGGCAATACAATCAGTTAATCGCACGCAGAGTGCGTGACAACAATGTGTATGCCGAAATTCTCCCCTGCACCACGCCGATTGAGGAAATCCGTTCCCGTGGCTACAAGGGTATCATTTTTACGGGCGGTCCGAACTCGGTTTATGACGAAAGTTCACCGCATTACGCCAAAGAAATTCTCGATTTGGGCGTGCCGGTGCTGGGTATTTGCTACGGCTGTCAGTTAATCTCTTGGATGCGCGGCGGCGAAGTCAAAACAGCGCCTGTGTCGGAATACGGCAAAATTGAGGTCACGGCGGACACCAAAAGTCTGCTGTTTAAAGGCATTCCCGAAAAAAGCATTGTGTGGATGAGCCACACGGACTATATCGCCAAAGTGCCCGAGGGATTTTCGGTGATCGGCACGACGGACGATTGTCCCTGCGCCGCAATGGAAAACCGCGCGGAAAATATTTACGCCGTGCAGTTCCACCCCGAAGTGACGCATTCCGAATACGGCAAACAACTTTTGCACAACTTTTTGTATGTCATTTGCCATTGCTCGGGCGATTGGGTGATGGACGATTTTATCGAGAACACCGTTGCCGCTTTGCGTGAAAAAATCGGCGATAAGAAAGTCATTTTGGGACTTTCGGGCGGCGTGGATTCCTCCGTGGCGGCAGGGCTTCTCTCCCGTGCCGTGGGAAAACAACTCACTTGTGTATTCGTGGACCAAGGGTTGATGCGTAAAGACGAGGGCGATTTTGTCGAAAAAACCTTTACCTCCCTTTTTGATATGCGTTTTGTGCGTGTGAACTGTCAGGAAGAATTCCTTTCCAAACTGAAAGGCGTAACCGACCCCGAAGAAAAACGCAAAATCATCGGCACGGAATTTTACAATGTATTTTGGAACGAAATCCGCAAGGAAGCGGACAAAGGATTTTTCGCACAAGGCACGATTTACCCCGACTGCATTGAATCGGGCAAGGGCGACGCCGATGTGATTAAAACGCATCACAACCGTGTGAAAATGCCCGAAGATATTGAATTTGAGGGCGTAATTGAGCCGCTTTGCGATTTGTTTAAAGACGAAGTGCGTGCCGTCGGCGAGAAATTGGGCATTCCAAAAGAGCTCGTATGGCGTCAGCCGTTCCCCGGTCCGGGACTGGGCGTGCGCATTATCGGTGAAATCACCGCCGAAAAGGTTAAGATTTTGCAGGAGGCGGACGCAATTTTCCGTGACGAAATGGCAAAGACCGGTTATGAAAAGCAGTTAAGCCAGTTTTTCGCCGTTTTGCCCGATGTGAAAACCGTGGGCGTGATGGGCGACCACCGCACCTATGACCACCTGATTGCCCTGCGCGCTGTCACTACGGACAACTTTATGACGGCGGATTGGGCACAAATCCCCTATGATTTGCTCGCAAAGGTGTCAAACCGCATTACAAATGAGGTGGACCATGTCAATCGCGTCGTCTATGACATCACCTCCAAACCCCCCGGAACCGTGGAGTGGGAATAATTAACGAAGGCTCAAAAACCCAGTAATATCAAGGTTTTTCGGACTTCGACCACCCCTTTTGATAACAATTTGATAACACCCTTTGAAGCACCCTTTATTCTATATCCCGTATGGTTTGCAGGTTATCAGAATAAACAATGCGTGGATTGGGACTAATGTAACCGTATTATAAGACGATGAAAGCCCTTAACTGTGGATAACGCAGTTAAGGGCTTTTTGTCGTCTTTATTTGTCTTTTAAGTGGTCTTTGAATGCTTCGACCATTGCATCGCTGAGTTCTTGTGAAGGGACTTTAACCCATCCGCTTTCGGTATCGAACTTAGGATAGTTGTAACGCCAACGGTCATATTCCTCTTTGGAGATTTCGCCGTTTCTGTACTTTTCAGCTTGCTTCTGCCAAGCAGCAAAGTATTTCTGAATAGAAGCGTTGCTACCTACTCTGCCGTCAAGACGGATACAAACTTCATCATCGACCTTGTCGATCTTGAAGCCGTAAATATCCTCTAATGTAAAAAGCGTATGCATAAGACCGAGTTCGCTGTCAATGTCCGGTACGGTCAAAGCCAAAGGCGAAACCTCTAATACTTGTGCAAGCGATTGCGTTAAATCTGCTTTGGGTGTTCTTGAGCCGGACTCATATTGAGCCATACGAATGTCGGCGGTCTTTTCGGGAAAACCGACAGCAATACCGAGCCACTTTTGAGTCATACCTTTTAGGTTACGCAAAAAACGTATTCTTTCACCGATTGCCATAGTTATCTTCTCCAATCTATGTGCTGTGAACATAGTATAGCATATACGCTTGGGCGTTGTCAAGATAACCAAAGCAAAAAAGTTAAATATTTTCTTGCAAACCTCTTGACTTAACGGAATTTGCTTGGTATAATGGTTAAACAAATACCGTTAGTGTATTTGCAGAAAATTAAATGACCGTCCGATCAAGCACAAACCGCCAAGACCTTCCGAAAGGAAGTGAGCGCTCCGTAAGGGGACTGCACAGCGCCCATCGACAAGTGGGAATGCCTGCAGGAACTTGTGACGGCAGAACGGCAGCACAAATCACAATTACTATTAAGAAAGGAAGATCAGAATGGAAAACAAATTTATGCGAGTAGAAGAAGTTGCGGAAGTCCTCGAAGTTTCAACTTCATTCGCCTATAAGGTCATAAGACAGTTGAACGATGAGTTAAAAGCTAAAGGCTTCATAACAATCGCAGAAGACTTTATCACAATGGAAAGGTGGTGATATAAATGCCGGTATACAAGAGCGACAACGGCACTTGGTATGTCCTTACCCGATATTTAGATTGGAAGGGCGAACGCAAGCAGAAATGCAAGCGAGGATTTGAAACAAGAAAAGAAGCAGTCGAATGGGAGCGTACCTTTCAGCAGCAGAACGCCGCCGATATGGATATGACCTTTGAAGCCTTCTTTGAGCTTTATGCAAACGATATTAAGCCCCGCTTGAAAGAAAACACTTGGCTGACCAAAGAGCATATCGTGGAAACCAAGATTATGCCTTACTTTGCAAAGCGAATTATCAGCGAGATAACCACGAAGGATGTTATGGCGTGGCAGAATGAACTGCTTGCCTACCGTGACGAAAACCGCAAGCCATATTCGCAGACCTATCTCAAGACCGTCCACAATCAACTCAGCGCCATTTTTAACCACGCTGTCAGACACTATGACCTTCGTTCCAACCCCGCTTCCAAAGCCGGAAATATGGGCACAGAGGAACGCAAGGAAATGAAGTTTTGGACAAAAGACGAGTATAAAAAGTTTGCGGATGAAATGATGGACAAACCCGTTTCCTACTATGCTTTTGAGGTTTTATATTGGTGCGGCATCCGTGAAGGCGAACTGTTGGCATTAACCTCTGCCGATTTCGATTTTGTAAAAGGTACGCTTACCATTAACAAATCCTATCAGCGTTTGAAAGGGCGGGATGTGATTACCACACCTAAAACCAAGAAAAGCAACCGTACCATTAAAATGCCGCAGTTTCTTTGTGAAGAAATGCAGGATTATCTCGGTATGCTCTACGGCGTGGGCAAAAAAGACCGCATTTTCAATATCTCAAAGCATTATTTGAGCAGAGAGATGGAGCGTGGCTCAAAAGCCGCAGGGGTAAAGCGTATTCGTATTCACGATCTCAGACACAGCCATATTTCCCTTTTAATTGATATGGGATTTTCGGCGGTGGCAATCGCTGACCGTGTAGGACACGAAAGCATTGAGATAACCTACCGATACGCACATCTGTTTCCATCAAAGCAAGTGGAAATGGCAAAGAAATTAGATTATGAAAGGATGGATATAACCAATGTCTGCTAAAAATCTTGACCGTCACAACCGTTGGAGAAGCAAAACTGTTGCTTTCCGTATGTCTCCCGAAGAAGCCGATCAGCTCGATACGAACGTAAGGCTGTCGTGACTGACTAAACAAGACTACCTTTGTTCTCGCTCCTTGCAGCAGGAGATAACGGTAGTCGGTAATCCGAGAGTGTATAAGGCACTTCGCAATGAGCTTGCCGCTGTTCTTTCAGAACTGAAGCGTATCGAAAGCGGCGGCAACGTAACCGATGAACTGCTCGACACCATTGAGCAGATAAACACCACCTTATATGGAATGAAAGGAGACGGCGGCGTTGGCGTATAAAACCGAAAAGACTGTTCCCAATGTATCTGTTGGCGCAGATACGGAACAGTCTTCTCAAAAATGTACTGTCCTTATTATAACCGACTTCTCCTTCAATTTCAATAGTTTTGATGAAAATTGAAAGGAGGTAATGCCTATGGCAGAACTTAAAATCATCAGTATGGATGAGGTTGCCGTCGAGGAAGTGGAATGGTTGTGGTATCCCTATATCCCATACGGGAAACTGACAATCATTCACGGTGACGGCGGCGAAGGTAAAACAACCTTGATTTTGCGGTTGGCGGCGCTGTTGTCGAGGGGAGAAAAACTTCCCTGCGACGATACCGCACGTGAGCCGATCAAAATCATCTATCAGACCGCAGAGGATGGACTTGGTGATACCATCAAGCCCCGCCTGCTTGCAGGCAATGCGGACTGCTCACAGATTAAGGTGATAGACGAATCCGAAGCGGCGCTTACAATGCTTGACGAGCGTGTAGAAAAGGCTATTGCTGAAACGGGAGCAAGGGTAATTATCTTGGATCCGATGCAGGCGTATATCGGCGCTAAGGTCGATATGAACCGAGCGAACGAAGTCAGAAATATTCTCTCCCAACTTGGCAGGATCGCAGAGAAATATCGCTGTGCGATTATCCTTGTAGGGCATTTGAACAAGGCGCAGGGTAATAAATCCAATTATAGAGGTCTTGGCTCTATTGACTTTCAAGCAACGGCACGAAGCGTCCTTGTGGTCGGCAGAGTAAAGGACAAGCCGGAGGTGCGTGTGGCAGCACATCAAAAGTCATCACTTGCACCGGAAGGTAAACCTATTGCCTTTGAACTGAGCGAAGCAAACGGGTTTCGATGGCTCGGTCATTATGATATTTCTATCGACGATCTTCTCAGCGGTGTTAGTCGTGAGAAGAAATCCGATATGGCTGAAAGCCTCATCGTTGACTGCCTTTCCGATGGGAAGTATCCGCAACAAATCGTGCAGCAGAAAGCACAGCGTTTGGGTATCTCCAAACGAGTGCTTGACGAAGCGAAGAAAACGCTGAGGGTGCGGTCTGTTAAGGAAGGCAGTCAATGGTATTGGGAACTACCCGATGAAAAAGAAGCAGGCAACTTTTAAGGTTGCAACATTGCAAAGGTGCGGGACTTTCGCAATCTTGCAATGTTCTTTTTCGGGTGGTAGTGAGCAATACGAAAGTTTCGGCGGGGTGCAGGGTGCCATTTTCAAAGGGCAGCTCTGCTGGGTGCTTACCGCAGTAAGCAGGGCAACGCCCTACACCCCCCCTCGGAGAGCCCACGACATCTTTGCAGCAGAATTGCTGAAAGTGTCATAGTGGGTTACACACTTTGAAAAAGTTGTGTAACAGCGGCTCTCCAAAATTTCGCCTATGGAAAGGAAGTGAGAAGATGGCGAAGGAAAATTTTAGTGTCGCTCGTGTGGAAACCCGAACGAGAGCATCTGTCGGCAAGTTTGAGCGACACATTGAACGCAAAAACGAGAGTTATGAAAATATGAACGTTGACCTCTCCCGTACCCCGATGAACGTTAGCTTTAAGGGTTGCGGTGAGCTGACCTATAATGAATATCTCGACCAAATGATTGCCGCAGAAACGGTATCGCTGAAAGGCTTGAAACCCGATGCGAAGGTCTTTGACGAGATGATTATGGATGTCAACACCGAGTATTTTGAGAAGAACGGCGGCTATGATTTTGCTTGCAGATTCTATGAAGAAGCGTTCCGCTTTGCAGAAAAAATATACGGCAAGGACAATATTATTTCAGCCGTAATGCACGCTGACGAGCTGAACGTAGCAATGACCGAGAAATACGGCAGACCGATTTATCACTACCATTTGCACATTATGGCATTGCCGGTGGTGGATAAAGAAGTCCGTTGGTCAAAGCGGTGCAAGAGCCCCGAACTTGTGGGAACGGTCAAAGAGGTCATTCATCAAGTAAGCCATTCAAAGAAATGGCGTTCCGAAAAAGCACTTGACGAAGACGGAAATCCCATTCTCAACAGCAAAGGGAAACAAGTTTATCACGCTTCCTACAGTGTTCTGCAAGACAAATTTTATGAGCATATGCAGAGTGCAGGCTTTAACGGTTTTAGCCGTGGAGAGCGTGGCAGCACCGCTGAAAATCTCACCTCGCTTGAACACAAAATTAAGCAGGATCAAAAGCGGCTGTCCGATCTGCAAGAGAAAATTGCCGATGTGCAGGTGCGTTATGATGACAAGAAAACCGCTTCAATGACTTTTATGGAGATAGACAATTCCGGCAAAAAATCTCTCACGGGAAAATACACCGTGTCGGCAGAGGACTATCAGAAGCTGACTTCTCTTGCGAAGCGTAGCTACTCGGCAGAGTCCGAGGTGCGAAAATTGCAAGACCAAAACCGATATTTGTCACGGCAAATATGGTCGTTACAGTCGGAAGTTTCTCGGCTGAAGGAAGCGTTATCTGAGCTGACTGAGAAGTGCCGCCCATACCTTGAAGCATTAAAGGCTGCACCGAAAGCGGTTAAGGAATTTATAGACGGTATTCTTGAACGCTTCAAAAAGCAGGAAAAGAGCATTATGTATGAGCCGATTCCTGCACCCAAAAATCAACCCCAAGAGCGTGGGCAACGCTCAAAAAATAGAAATTATGAAAGGTAGGAACACACAATGAAACAGCATTTCACAGACGAAAGAACGGGCATCCGCTACACTTTGCAGGGCGATTATTATCTGCCCGATCTGCAATTACCACACGAAAAAGAAACCGAAATCGGCTTATGGGGACAGCGGCGATTGCGGCATTTGAAGCAAAACCGAAAGGTTTTATACACCAATTTGCTCACCACCGGAAAACTCAATGACCACCTTACCGAGATCGACAAGCAGGCAGAGGATATGTTTCTTAGGCTTGTAAAGGAGATGGCAGAGCGTGAGGGAGTGACGGAAAAACTCAAAGCGGATAATCAAATGGAATGGGTTGATCGTATGAATAATATCCGCAGCAGAGCCACAGAAATTGTAAATGCAGAATTGATATTCGCATAAAGTTGGCGGCGGCAGGGAGATTAAAACCTCTTTGCCGCCGTTTTTTTATGTTGATTTGTAGAATTTTCCGTAATTATGTGTTATAATGCTCAACAGAAAATAAGAATTTGGCGGAGACCAGAGTTATGATGATAGAAACGAATAGATTGTGTATTCGCCATCTGAATGAAGCAGATTGGCAAGATATGAAAAGAATATTCACCAACTTCAACCATTCCGAATATGCGGTTTATGATATGCCGTTGCCGACGAACAACGAAGAAATAAAAACATTGACAAAAAGGTTTGCGGACAGTAATTTATTCTTTGCCGTTTTTCTGGAAGAATCAAGCGAAATGTTCGGATATGTATGTTTTCACAAGGACGGAGACAGTTATGATTTGGGGTATTGTTTCCATTCTGCATATCATTCCAAGGGTTATGCCTATGAAGGCACAAAAGCACTTGTTGAATATTTTGCTTCTGAATATGGTGCAACTCGTTTTACGGCAGGAACAGCGATTAACAACATACCCTCTTGCAGATTGCTGGAAAAGTTAGGGTTTACTTGTGTATCGACCGAAACAGTATCTTTTGATAATGCTTTTTCATTTCAAGGCGGTAATTATGTGTTGAATGTAAAATAGACAAGATAACACCATAACTCATTCTCATTAGAACAACAATTCACATTTAAAAGCAGTACCAAATTGATATTCGCATAATGTCAACGGCGGCAGGGAGAATAGAATCTCTCTGCCGCTATTTTATGTGTTAAACAGGTAGAAAAAGTCATATTTCTATGTTATAATAATATAAAAATGAAGTTGCAAGTATTATGGATGTTGGGCGGTGCAGATATGTTTGAAGATATTTTCCATAGAAGAAAATTAAATATCAATAATCTGCTGAATTATGGTTTTGAGTTGCAATGCGATCATTGGGTATATAATACTTCGATTATGAACGATACTTTTTCTCTGCATATCTCGGTTATGACAAACGGCAATATTGATACAGTACTAAATGAAAAGGACACAGACGAGCCTTACGTTCTGTATAAAACCAATGCATCCGGCTCATTTGTAGGTGAGGTTCGGAGTGCCATAGAAACAGTCCTTATGGACATTGCTGACAGATGCTATGACTTTGCCATATTCAAAACGGAGCAAGCCGTGCAAATAATTGACTATGTGCGTGATACCTACGGTGACGAGCTTGAGTATTTATGGCAGAAGTTCCCGGACAATGCCGTGTGGAGAAGAAAAGACAATCAAAAATGGTACGGCGCAATTCTAACAGTATCAGGGCTAAAGCTCGGCTTGCCGACCAATGAATTTCTTGAGATCATCGACCTACGACTACAAAAGGAGCTTATGGAGAAAACAATTGATAATATTCGCTATTTCCCCGGATGGCATATGAATAAAAACAATTGGTACACAATCATCTTGGATGGACGTGTACCAACGGAGGAAATTTGCGCTCGTATAGACGAAAGCTACCGACTTGCGAAAAAGTAATTAAAAAATAACTGGAGAATGCTTTGGTATCTACGTATTGCATTTCTCTGTGTTTTGTGATATAATACGAATGTATTAAAATTAAAGAGGTGGAAAGATGATTAACTTTTCTTGCAAATAAAATCGGAATATGCGATAGTGCCTTTTTGATGGTATTGTTGCACCTATTGCAAGAAAGTTATAAGTCTCTTTATCTCTATATAGTGCTTTTGCCACTTTGTATGGTGGTGTAATTATGCTATGACGAGCCGTAAGAATTGACTTTCTTGTGGCTCTTATTTTTTATGAAAGGAAGTGAAATCTGTGATGAATACCGCAGAAATGGTTGTTACACATATTTTTCTCCGTGTGATGTCGGTGTAGTCCGGTGGGACTCATACGGAGTAAAATGT
>SFIQ01000035.1 GCA_004555265.1 Ruminococcus sp. | reverse complement strand
CGCGCCGTAGACTGCGCCCGCGGCTGGATTGAACATTAAATCGTAAATTTCCTTGGCAGGTATTCTTTCCCTATCCTCTCGATTGGGAATTTGTGCGTGTAGGGGGGCGACGACGCGGCGCCCCGCCGTGTGTGCCGCGTAAACGTAAACTTACTCGGTCAGTATTTTTTCCCTATCTCTCGATTGGGAATTTGCACTTGTAGGGAACGGTCTTGACCGTTCCGCAAAAGCACAGAAAACTTTAACGGGCGGGCACACGCAGTTTGCCCCTACGCACTCGGCATACACATAAAATCTGCGCAAAACACACGGGCTGTCGAGGACGCCAGCCCCTACGCACGCACTGAACTTGTAAGGAACAATCGGAGACGCGTTCCGTGAAAAGTGCAAAAGAGTTGTCAGCCTGCGCGTCAGCGAAGGCTCTCTGTTCGCGCAAAAACGGTGTAAGAGATTCTTCGGCTTACGCCTCAGAATGACAACCAAAACAGGCAACAATCGAATCGCCCCTACGCACGGAATGCATTGCAAGCGGTAGGGCGGGCGGCTTGTCCCCGCCGAAACATAAACATTTCAAATTAAGGAGCAACAACACAAATGGATTACGCAAAGGAAAGTCTGCGCCTGCACTACGAATGGCAGGGCAAAATCGAAATCAAAACACGCGCAAAGGCAGGCGACAAAGAGGCACTCTCGCTCGCCTACACCCCCGGTGTGGCGCAACCGTGTCTGGAAATTCAAAAGGATGTGAACAAATCCTATGAACTGACGCGCCGCTGGAACACGGTGGCGGTGGTTACGGACGGCACGGCGGTTTTGGGGCTCGGCGACATCGGCCCCGAGGCGGGAATGCCCGTGATGGAGGGCAAATGCGTGCTGTTTAAGGAATTCGGCGGTGTGGACGCCATTCCCCTTTGCGTACGCTCAAAAGATGTGGACGAAATCGTCAACTGCATTGCGCTGTTGGCAGGCTCGTTCGGCGGCGTGAATTTAGAGGACATCGCCGCCCCACGCTGCTTTGAAATCGAAGAAAAATTAAAGGCGAAAACCGATATTCCGATTTTTCACGATGACCAACACGGCACGGCGGTTGTAGTTGCCGCCGCCGTAATCAACGCTCTGCGCGTGGTGGACAAGAAAATCGAGGATTGCACCGCAGTCTTTTCGGGTGCCGGCGCGGCAGGCATTGCGATTGCGAAATTACTCATCAGCCAAGGCATGAAAAGTGTAATGATGTGCGACAGCAAGGGCATTATTTGTAAGGGGGACGAAAGGCTCAATCCCGCCAAAAAAGCGATTGCACAATTCTCAAACCCCGACAGAAAAACAGGCACCCTTGCCGACGCGATGCAGGGGGCTGACATCTTCATCGGCGTTTCCGCGCCGGGGATTGTGACTGCGGAAATGATCGCCTCTATGGCGAAAAATCCGATTGTGCTCCCGATGGCAAATCCCGTGCCCGAAATCATGCCCGATTTGGCAATCAAAGCCGGTGCGGCGGTGGTTGGCACGGGCAGGAGCGACTTCCCCAACCAGATTAACAATGTTTTGGCGTTCCCCGGCATTTTCCGCGGCGCGCTGGACTGCCGCGCGTCCGAAATCAACGAGGAAATGAAAATCGCGGCGGCAAAGGCGATTGCGTCGCTGGTTTCCGACGAAGAATTGAACGCGGAATACATTTTGCCGAAAGCCTTTGACGAACGAGTGGGCAAAACCGTTGCCGCGGCAGTCAAAAAAGCCGCCCGCGAAACCGGCGTGGCGCGGATATAAAAACGGATTTTATGCGTAGGGGCGGTCGACCTCGGCCGCCCGTAAATTTTGCACAATGTAAATTCGTTGATCGGCGGGAGTTTGTCCCTGTCTTTTATGCACACAACAAGGGGGGGTAATATGAAAAAGAAGTTTGCTTTTATACTACGCACGATACTTTTTTTACTGTTCTCTGCAATATTGTTCTGGTGTTTAAAAGAATATACCATTATGGCATCTCTCGATGCGTTTGAATATACACTGCATTGGTTTGGATTGGTTCCTGTTTTTCTATGCTTTTGGGTATATTTTTTACACCGTACAATTTTGTATTTGGTTTATGTGTGTAAAACGCCGTCCGATGAAACCGTATCTCTGTTTACGCGCAATCGCACAAAAACGCAGAGAATACTATCCGTTTGTCTTTTGGCAGTATTCGCCGTAAGCCTTGCAAATTATGCCGTTTTGCTCTGCAATGACGCATTCCGTTCCGAAACGCTTTTAGAAAAGCACACAGGTTTAAGTATGTCTGCGACGGCTATGCAAACGCCAAGCGGAGAAGAACGCACTGTCACCGCGGTTGCGCCTCGTCAAGTGGAATACGGTCCGTATTATGCTGTGTCGCTTGATTATACCGTTTCTTCCGCAACCGATGAAACAGCGAGCAAAGGCGCAGTGCAGTATGTAAAGGCACCGTTTTGGATAAAAAATGCTATCACAGACGAAATGACAAATCGCGTTGAGCAAAATCGTTATTGGTTGGATTCAGAAAAGGCAAAAGACTATCCGTTGCTGACAAAAACAACGCCCAAAGGTGAAGTGTTGTACTTTTACAACGATGAGCGCCTAAAACTTCGCGCGATTTTCGTCTCCGATGAATCCATTTTATATATTGATGAAACCTTCCAAGAACCGTTGACGAATGTTGAAGAACAAATTGAAAATTATATGGCTTTTGGGCAATAAAAAACATGGGGCGGTTAGCGTGCAAACCGTCCCATGTGCGTTTTGCAAGACTACATCAAGCCCGCGGGCGAACGCAGTTCGCCCCTACGCGTAGGGAACGGTCGTCCCGTTGTGTCAAACACAAAAAATACGGGCGGGCACATAAGCCCCGCCCTTACAAACGGGTACTCGGTACCCACCCGATTGTCATTCTGAGCCGTTCGGCGAAGAATCTCGTGGCGCGCAAATTTACTTTGTGCTGTTGGAGATCCTTCGCTACGCTCAGGATGACAAACATAAAACGGAAAATATAAATTCAAATTTACTTATAATACACCATTTTATAAAAATTCGGGTATGCGCCCAAAAATGCGGACAGCGTGGTGCGGGTATTTGAGCCCGGGTCATTCACGGTGAAATTCGCCGCGGTGAGCGCGCCGCCCGTAAAGCCCGTGACCACTATCCAATGCTGTGCGCCGCTTGCCTTTTTCATACCGAGAATCACGGGCTTACCGGATTTGAGCAGATGATAAATCGTCTGCAAATAATTCGTACCGTTCGTGGAAATCAAATAATTCGACGGCCAGTAAAGCCAACCGGCGGGCGCATAGGTTAATCTTGTCGCCATCATGGCGGGCGTAATCGTTGTGCCCGTGCGATAGCTTTCGGTCATGGCAAGTGCGGTTGTGGTACAGCCCGAGCTGCCGATGGTATCCCCCGCTGTACCGATTTTTACATTTGCCCAACGCGGGTCTGTTTGCTTGTAACTGACAACCGACAAGCGCACTGCCGCATTGCCGTTTGCCGTATTTGACGAGGACGGTGCAGTTAAATACCTGTTGCTGACATAGCCCATACTTTTGCCGTGATACAGGATTTTCGCCCAGTCGCCGCTTTGCGAGAGAACCACCACGGTTTTGCCATTCGGAAGCGAGGTGCGCACACTGTAAGAAGTGCCCGCGCCCGTGCGGACATTCAAATTGCCGCCCGCGGTTTTTACGCGTGCCGCGTATGTGCCCGACACAGGCGCAATATAATTTGCGTGCGCATAGCCAGATTTGCCGTCAGCGTATTCGATTTTCCAAAAGTCGCCGCTTTTCTGTAAAAGCGTTACGGTTTCGTTTTTGTAAAGCGACGATACAATCAAAGCCGAGGTGCTCGGCGCAGAACGGACATTCAAACTGCCCGATGTAATGCGTACTGTACCCGCCGTGCTGTTTGCGTCCGCCGCAAATGCGGGCAAGGTACACGCGAACAGCAGTGCAAAAGCCAACAGCACGGTGAAAATTCGTTTCGTTCGTTGTTGCATATTGCAAACCTCCTTTGCCGCCATTATACCGAAAACCGCCGTTTTCTGCACGCGCCAAATCTTGGTAAGGAAAAAACAGGAAATCTCTTTTCAAAAAGCAAGGCGTTTTTTCCAAAATCAACCTGATTTCGACAAACGGTTTTGTAAAATGCTACAAAAGCAAAAGAAATTGAAAAAATGGCGTTGACAAATCCGTTTTGCTTGCTATAATGAGTACATAAACGAAAGGCAACGAGGTCTATCGACAGACCCCGTTGCCCTTTTTTATTTTGAAAGGAGAAGCAAAAATGGGTTACACAAAAGAAGATGTTTTACGCATCGCAAGAGAAAAGGATGTTAAATTTATCCGCTTACAGTTCACGGATATTTTCGGACAGATGAAAAATGTTGCCATCACCGAAAGCCAACTGGAAAAAGCACTCGACAACGAATGTATGTTTGACGGCTCCTCGATTGAGGGCTTTGTGCGTATCAATGAGTCCGATATGTATTTGCGCCCCGATTATGATTCGTTCGTCATTTTGCCGTGGAAAGACAGAGTTGCCCGCCTGATTTGCGATGTCTACTGTGCGGACGGCGAAACCCCGTTCCTCGGCGATCCGAGAAATGTTTTGAAAAAGGTGATTAAAGAAGCCGCCGATATGGGTTACACCTTCAATGTCGGTCCGGAATGCGAATTTTTCCTGTTCCAGCTTGACGAAGACGGCAACCCCACCACCAAAACCGCCGATGTGGCAGGCTATTTCGATATGGGTCCCTCCGACCAAGGCGAACAGTGCCGCCGCGACATTTGCTTGGCGCTCGAAGATATGGGCTATGAAATCGAGGCTTCGCACCACGAGGTTGCCGAAGGCCAGCACGAAATCGACTTCCGTTTTGACGAAGTACTCAAAACCGCAGACAATGTGGTAACCTTTAAGCATGTTGTCAAAACCTATGCACGCCGTCACGGGTTGCACGCCACCTTTATGCCGAAGCCCGTTTTCGGGATCAACGGTTCGGGTATGCACACCAATATGTCTTTGATGAAAGACGGCAAAAACGCGTTCTATGACCCCGACGCGGAATTGGGCTTGAGCGAAACCGCCATGCAGTTTATCGCCGGCGTTTTGGCGCATGTCAAGGGCATTACCGCGGTTTCTAATCCGCTTGTCAACTCCTATAAACGCTTGGTGCCCGGCTACGAAGCACCCGTTTACATTGCTTGGTCGGCGTCCAACCGTTCCACGCTCATCCGTGTACCTGCGGCACGCGGTATGGGTACGCGTGTGGAATTGCGTTGTCCCGATCCGTCCTGCAACCCGTATTTGGAAATGGCACTTTGCCTTGCAGCCGGCTTAGACGGGATTAAAAAGAAAATGACCCCGCCCGCGGGCACCACAAAGAACATCTTTGAAATGACTGCCGAGGAACTCAAAGCCGACGGCATTGAAAGCCTGCCCGGTTCGTTAGAAGAGGCGCTCGTGGAATTCAAAAAGGATCCGTTCATCAAAGATGCGCTCGGCGAGCATGTCTACGAGAAATATTTAGAAGGCAAAGAAAAAGAGTGGGATGACTACCGCACCAAGGTGACCGGTTGGGAAGTTGACCGCTATCTCTCGAAGTATTAAGATGATAAGATTGCAGACTGTCTCTGCGTTCTTATAAATACCTCATTTTTTCTCCTGCAAGTAAGGGAGACCGTGTTATGCGGCCTCCCTTACTTCTTTTTATTCGGTTTTCCTGTTTACAGCAGACGCATAATCCATTCTGTTATCAGTACCGCGCCGCACGCGCACAGCGCCACGGTCACCAAGCCTTTTTCACAAAACGCGAGCACCAACGCCACCAAAAGCCCCGCGAGTGCCGACCAAATACCCCCGCCCGTTGCGGAAAAAATCGCGGGGAAGGTCATCGCCGCAAGCACGGCATACGGTATGTAATACAAAAACGATTTGATAAAGGTATTTTCAATCTTTTTGCGAAAAATCACCAACGGCAGCATACGGATAAGATAGGTCACGCCCGCCATAACCGCCAGTTGCAGGAAAAGATATTGCATATTCATTGTGCCGCCCCCTGTTCTTCCCGGATGGGCTTGAGCACTGCGCCGAGCGTGGCGGCAACCACGGCGCAAATGATAATCACAAAGCCTGTGGAAACTCGGTTCAACACGGGCACATAGGCGAACAAACAACTCAGCCCCGCCGCCGTCAGCACCACCGCGGTTACCGCGCGCGAATGCTTCATCGGCGGAATAAAGATTGCCAAAAACATCCCGTAAATGGCAATGCCGAGTGCGGAGCGCACCGTTTCGGGGAGCACGGCGCTCGCCGCCGCACCGAGGAGCGTGCCGAGCGCCCAGCCGAGATAGGGCATGAAAATCAGCCCGTACATATATTTTTTGCCGACTTCTGCCTTTTGCCCGCTTGCCACGGCAAAAATCTCATCGGTATTGCCGAACGCAATCAAAAGGCGGTCTAACACGGTCACGCTTTTGTGAAATTTCTGCGACAGCGACACCGACATCAGCGCATAGCGCAAATTGATCACCAACTGCGTCAACGCCATTTCAAAGTACCCGCCGCCCGAAAGCAGCAATGAAAGCCCTGCGAACTGCCCGGCGGAGGTGAGATTGGTCATGGAAATCGCCACGGCAAGCGAAACGGGCAAGCCGCCCGCCACCGCCATCATACCGAAGGTAAAGGAAACGGACAAATACCCAAGCGCAATCGGCACACCGTCTTTTATCCCTTTTTTGAAGCTGTTGATGTATTGTTCTTCTTTTTCTTGTTCTGCCTGCATTGTTTTTTCTCCTGCAAATTTTGCCGTTGGTAGTATAGCAGATTTTGCCGGATTGTGCAACCGGATAAACCATTTATATGCATTATTCGTTATGCATTTAGAAAAGTCGAAGTTGTTCATGCATATTGAAAAATGAAAAATGAAAAGTGAAAAATACAAAAAGAAAAGCCACACGATCGTGCGACTTTTCTTTTTGGTGACCCGGACGAGAATCGAACTCGTGTTACCGCCGTGAAAGGGCGGTGTCTTAACCGCTTGACCACCGGGCCGTATGCGCGGCAACTGCTTGCCGCGGTTTGGTAGCGGCAACGGGACTTGAACCTGTGACCTTCCGGGTATGAACCGGACGCTCTAGCCAACTAAGCTATGCCGCCATAAGTGCCGCCTTTTTCGGCGGCTTTGATATTATAATATAAAGGCTACGGCTTGTCAATAGTTTTTTCGGGATTTTTTCGTTGTCTCTCAATCCCGCTGTACGCCATAGGCGCGTAATTTCTCACGCAATGCCGCAAAAGCTGTTTCTGCATTCTCGATTTCCATCACGGCACTTTCCATGGGGCAAAGGCCGTCCCCCTTGCGGTTTTGAATACGGGGCACAAGGTGAGCATATGTATACATAATGCCTGCCTTTTTCAGCACATCCTCGGCAGGCTCGCTGAGCACTGCGGCATACACGGCAGAAATGCCTGCCTTTTCCATTAAAAACGCCGCCGCTTTGCCGACTACCTTGTCCGCCGCAACGGCGCCATGCAGGTTTTCGCCGCTTTCTATCCACTGCATAAACGGCTTTATGCCGCGGTCAGTGGTTTTCAAAAATTTGTCTCCCTGTTTCACAACACAGGTGAGATTTTCATTTTCTAAAATCGCTTTACAGCTTTCCAAATCGGGGTGCATATGTAATTAACCTCGCTTTTTTAAGTGCGGCAACCAAAATCGGCACAACTGCCGCCTGTAATATGATCCCCGGCACGCCGGTGGTAACGGCAGTCCAAACCGCCGCAGATGCGGTTGTCATACCCTGCATTTCCAAATGCAGAACGCGGAGTGCAAAGAACGCCGTTACAAAATACATCATGCGACCGCAAATCCAAGTCAGGGGCAAATTGAGCCATACGGGTAATCGGCATTTATGCACAAAAACCGATGTGGAAAATCCGTATGCGCCCAACTCGAATATCATAAATATCAGCCGTGGGAATGGGGGCATACCGCTGACAAAGAAACTTAAAATCGGGGAAAGTGCGCCGCACACAAGCGCCGCCGCAGGATTTAACAGATACCCGCCCAAAATCACGGGCAGGTGCATCGGCAAAAACGCATTGCCGAGCGGCTTGCCGCCGATAAGATGAAAGACCTGCGGCAATACCACCGACAGCGCACATACAAGCGCCGCCGTAGCAACGGTGCGTGCGGGAAAGGCGACTTTATTGGATTTTACTTGTTCCATCTTTATTCCCCTTTAAAAAAGGCGTCTGCCTCTTTCAGTTTTTCACGAATAGGCAGTTGTTGCGGACATTTTTCCTCACATTTGCCGCAACCGACGCATTTTTGTGCGTCCCCCTTGATTTTTTTATAGGCCTTTTTCGCCGCGTCCGCATCTTGCACACTCTTATTATACTGCGCAAAAATTTCGGGGATTTCCACGCCTTTGGGGCAAGGCACGCAGTATTCGCAATGGGTACAGGAAATGCGCGCCGCCGTTTCAAATATCTTTTTTGCGTTGGGATAGCACGCTTTTTGCTCGTCGGTTAATTTGCCCACTCGGCTCTCGTGGGCATATTGCAGGTTTTGCTCCACCTGTTCTGCGTTACTCATACCGCTTAATAAAAGGCTTACTTCGGGGCGGTCCCAAATGAAATCAAGAGATGCCTGAACGGGCGAAACGCCTTGCGGCAGAGCGTCTTTGACATTTTGCGGCGGATTTGCAAGTTTGCCGCCCAAGAGCGGCTCCATTACTATAACACCCAAGCCCTTCTTTGCGGCGGACTCCAAGCCTTTTGTGCCTGCCTGGTGGTCTGTATCCACGAAATTGTATTGAATTTGGCAAAAATCCCAACCGTCATAGCCGTTTAAAATCGTTTCAAACGCCTCGTAATTATCGTGGAACGAAAAACCGATATAACGGATTTTCCCCGCCGCCCGTGCCTTTTCCATTTTGGAAAGCAAATCGAATTTCAAAGCGGAGTTTTTCCACGATTTTAAACACGCCGCGTGCAACAAATACATATCAATATGGTCGGTTTGCAACCGCTTTAACTGTGTGTTTAAGATTTTGTCAAACTCAAATCCGAATTTAAACCCGCCGAACGGTGATTTTGTGGCAAGCAAAACCTTGTCACGGTAACCGTCCTGTAACGCTTTGCCCACAAACCCCTCGCTTTTGCCGTTGTGATAGAAAAATGCGGTATCTATGTAGTTAATGCCGTTGTCAATGCCGTTGCGCACAATGCGTGTTGCCTCTTTTTCGTCAATGCTGTGCGTTAAATTGTCAAGGGTGGGCAGACGCATACAGCCGAAACCTAACGCCGAAACCTTTTCCCCCGTTTTCCCGAAATCACGGTATTGCATAAAATCCCTCCTGAAATGCCGATGCAATGTTTTCGTGAGGTTATTATACTATATTATATACAGTGTTTTCAATCCCCACAATCAAAACGCCACGCAATTTCTTGTTAAATGTTTCACAAAAGTACTTGCATATTCTTGTGAAAAATCCATAAACAACGCGGTGAAAACTTATTCACTTTATCCCTTGCTTTTGGCGCTTTGCCGTGTTAAAATTAGGGTAAATTTTTACATTAAAGGGAGAAATGTTCATGGGTAAACTCAATACCATTGATAAGGCTGCCGAAGGGAAAGGCAGCGGTATCAATACGCTTTGGCAGTTCGTCAAATTCATCGTGGTCAGCCTTGGGGCGTGCATAGTGCAGTTCGGCTTGGTCAACATCTTACCGCTGATTTTCCGTCCGCTGTATGACAACCCCTGTGATTTCTTTGTGTTCCACTATCCCGCGGAGGACGGCGGTTGGGGTTATTTCTGGGTATTCGCCATTTCCAACATCACGGCGCAAATCGTCGCGTTCTTCGTCAACAAGGAAAAGACCTTTAACTCCGGTGCCAACACCAAGGTCGTATTGCCGATTTACATTGTGTTCACCGTAGCGCTGATTTGCTTCTCGCAATGGCTTAACCCCACCATTTACGGTTGGATTCTCAACGACATCGGTTGGTCGGACGCGGCGGCGAGAAACATTGCTACTGCGGTTTGCTCGGCATTGCAGTTCTTCCTGTATTTCCCTGTGGATAAAATTTTGTTCCACAAAAAGAAAGAGGAAAAAGTCGAAGAAAAAGCCAAAGAAAACGAAGAAGCCCCCGCAGAGACAAAATAATTTACAATCTGTAACCAAACAACACCCCGTCTTTTTTCAAGACGGGGTGTTGCTTTGTTCGTCTTTTGGTCGCACCGCACGAATTGTTGGTTGTTCTGCACCTTTTGGAACAAATCGGGTTCTCTGTGCGCTGTACGTTGCATTGTTTGAGATCCTTCGCTTCGCTCAGGATGACAAATTGGGGGTTGTGGGGGTGTTTTTGGAACGAACGAAATACAGGATTAGGGTAGGGCGGGGGCTTGCCCCCGCCGCGGGGTTCGATGTGAAATAACGGCGGGAGCAAAACTTTTGTCTGCTTCGCAGACATTTCCCCTAACAGGGGAATCACCCCGCCCTACCCTGTAAATTGTATTTTGTGCGTGTAGGGAACGGTCTTGACCGTTCCGATTGAAAAATAAAAATGCCATGCGAGCGTAGGGGGCGACGACTCGGCGCCCCGTTTGTAGGGGTCGGCGTTTTCGACGACCCGTTGTTCCTCCCTCTGGGAGGGAGGTGGCTTTTGCCGGAGGCAAAAGACGGAGGGAGAGAAACGGAAAAATCTCTCCCCCAGTCAAATGCTGTGCATTTGACAGCCCCCTCGTCAGAGGGGGCATAAACGGCGGGGGCAAGCCCCCGCCCTACCCTGAAAATTTTATTCCGTTAATACCCCTCACAAACCCCAAATTACTTTCCCAAAAACGGCGGGAGGGTTCTCAGGCGGGGGGAAAACACCGGCGAAACGGCAATACGCGATTTAATCCTTCATATATTTCCCGAAACGGATTTGGTTGACGACAAAGCCGACGCCAAGCACCAACAAAATCGGAATGAAAAGAATAATCAGCGCCAAAATCCCGATAAGTACAATCGGCACGCCTTTTTTGCTTTTTTTGCGTTCGGGCTTCGGGGCGTCCGCTTTGGGCGGCGCGGGATTTTCTGCCGTGTAGTGCGGCAAAATCGGCAACACCGCGTTGTAAGACGGGATACCGCTGTTATGTAACAAAGGCTCGACGAAATCGCAAAGCGAGTCGGACACTTTCAAAAGTTTTTTCACCGAAATGTGCAGTGCCGAGAATACGGAATCGAAAATGCTTAACAGTCCCATAGTAATTTTGTACTCCGCATCTTCGGGATTGTAGAGGTTTTCACCCGCATAGAGATTGGTGACAATATCCACAATAAAATCCACAACGGATTTGTCCTGAATATCCGCATAATCCGCGGGATTTAAGCCGGTTTCTTTTTTCGTCCATTTGGCAACCGTACCGATTTTCAAACTGTTCAACCGTTTGGCAAAGGGCTTTATCAGCCAACCGATTTTGTAAATCAGTTTCTTTTTGATACTCATTGCCGTGACCATATCGGCAAATTTATGCGTGTCGCCGCCGGCGGCTTTGACCATATCGCGCACCATACCGACGAGTTGATTTTTGAGGTATTCCTGCAAGGAGTTGCCCTCTAAATCAAACCCCACCTTTTCGGTAATAAAGTCGGTGGTTGTAGAGACAATCCCCGCCGCCTCGTCCACCACAACGGTACGAATCGGCGCAGGATAGCCCACAGTCGCAGAGGTGGAAATTGTATACAATGTATTGCCGATGTCGCTCTCGATTTTATCAATGTGGTGAATGTGGGTGTGCCCCGTCAACACAAATTGCAGTCCCAAATCGGCATACTGCTTGCGGCGAATGTCAAAGTCGCCGTGCATATCGTTTTTGCCGATGAGCGCATAGACAGGCGACGGCGCAATCAGCGGGTGGTGCGTCATCATCAGCATAAACTGATTGTTTTTCTTTGCGTCCTCGACCTGCTTGCAAAGCCAAGCGTAGCAGTCATCGGAAATGCCGCTTTTGCCCGCCGAATTGCTGTCATCATTGATGGCGAACAGGCGGTAGCCCTCCTGCAACTGCACCACATAGGACATACTGTCGCGGTGCACGGACAGCGCCTCGTCAGGGCCGAATTCACGGTACATATCATAAAGTTCCTCGCGCTTTGCCGCAGGAATTTTGACTTTTTCGTCGCCGACATATGAATTTGTCTGCCCGTCGTCCTGATAATCGTGCGTAGCGGTGATGACATACACGCGCTTGCCCGCCGCTTTCAGGTCACGGAGCATTTCAATAAATTCGCGGTGCGAATCGTACTCGCCGTTGCTGGTGGTATCGCCCGAGATCAGGACAATGTCGGTGCGTTTATCCGCTTTAATTTGGCGAAATGCCGCGTCCAAAAGTTCCGCAGAATATTTTAACAGCAATTGGCTTTTGGTGTTTGCCGCTTCGTAGGCTTTGCCTTCGGTGCCGGTAGATTTTGCGTAATAGTGCGTGTCGGTAATGACGGTAACCGTCAGCGGTGCTTTCGCCATATCAATCTCTCGCTTTCGTTGCAATTTCTTCCTGCAAACGGGCAATCAGTGCCGAAATCTCCATAGCGCCGATGTCGCCCTCGCCGCGGCGGCTGACGGAGACCGAGCCGTTTTCGACCTCTTTGTCGCCGACAATCAGCCAGTAAGGCAGTCTTTGCAAACGCGCCTCGCGGATTTTGTAGCCGATTTTTTCACTGCGGTCGTCTACGGTTACACGAAGGCCTGCGCTTTCGAGTTGCTTTTTGATTTCGTATGCTCTGTCGTGATGACGGTCTGCAATCGGCAGAATACGCACCTGCTCGGGTGCGAGCCACAGCGGGAATGCACCTGC
>SFIQ01000034.1 GCA_004555265.1 Ruminococcus sp. | reverse complement strand
GATGAACATTTCGGGCGCAGGCAGATTTGCCGCCGACCGCGCGATTAACGATTACGCACGCGATATTTGGCACACCAAGTCGGCGTTCGTTGCCGGCGCTGACGCACCGAAAGCGGCGGAGAAAAAGGCAACCGGCGCCAAAACAGAGCCCGCGAAAAAATCCCCCGCAAAGAAAAAGAAATAAGGTAGTAGGAAAAACCAGAGGCTGTAAAAAACTTTCGTTTTTTACAGCCTCTTTATTTTATCGGCAAGTGCAAAAAATTGGGGTTGTGGGGGTGTTTTTAGAACGAACGAAATACAGGATTAGGGTAGGGCGGGGTGATTCCCCTGTTAGGGGAAATGTCTGCGAAGCAGACAAAAGGGTGCCCGAATTCGGAGAATTTTGCTCCCGCCGCGGGGTTTGCTTTGAATTACGGAACGGACAAACTGTAATGCGAGCGTAGGGGGCGACGACTCGGCGCCCCGTATCCCCTCCCTCTTAGAGGGAGGTGGCTTTTGCCGGAGGCAAAAGGCGGAGGGAGAGAAACGGAAAAATCTCTCCCCCAGTCAAATGCTACGCATTTGACAGCCCCCTCTGAGAGGGGGCATAAGCGGCGGGAGCAAGCCCCCGCCCTACCGCATAAAATCATCCCTATAAACCCCAATTTGTCATCCTGAGCGAAGCGAAGGATCTCCAATAGCGCAAAATAAAAATATACGAGACGAGATTCTTCGCCTATCGGCTCAGAATGACAAACGGGCGGGTTTCCACGCCCGCCCGTAGATTTTGATATGATTTTGCGGAACAACATGGAGGTTGTTCCCTACTCGTAGGGGCGAACTGTGTTCGCCCGCGTAATTTGATATAATTTTACGGAACGGTCAAGACCGTTCCCTACACGCACAAACCCCATTTATCCACCTCGCGCCGAACGCTCGGGCGCGGTGGATTTGGTTTTTGAAACAGGTGGATTACACAATCCCCTGTGCCATCATTGCGTCGGCGACTTTCAGGAAGCCTGCAATATTTGCGCCGACCACGAAGTTGTCCTCCATGTGATAGGTCTTTGCCGCAGTAGACATATGGTAATAGATGCTTTCCATAATGTCTTTCAATTTTTCGTCAACCTGTTCAAACGTCCAAATGATGCGCGCGCTGTTCTGGCTCATTTCGAGTGCAGAGGTCGCTACGCCGCCGGCATTTGCCGCCTTACCGGGGGCAAAGAGAACTTTATTTTCGAGGAAATAATTGGTCGCTTCAATGGTGGAGGGCATATTGGCGCCCTCTGCCACGGCGATACAGCCGTTCTGTACCAAGGTTTTTGCCGCGTCCAAATCCAATTCGTTCTGTGTAGCGCACGGCAGGGCAACCGTGCAGGGCACTTCCCAAACCTTTTTGCCGGGCACAAATTTTGCCGTCGGCTTGTATTCGGTGTATTTGACGATGCGGGCACGCTCCTGCTCCTTGACCTTTTTGAGGAGTTCAATGTCAATGCCCTCGCTGTCATAGACATAGCCCGAGGAGTCGCTGGCGGTGACCACCTTGGCGCCGAGCATTTGTGCCTTTTCAATCGCATAAATCGCCACATTGCCCGAGCCCGACACCACAACGGTTTTCCCTTCAAGGGAATTGCCGTGCTGTTTGAGCATCTCCTCGGTCAAATACACAAGCCCGTAACCGGTTGCCTCGGTACGCGCCAAAGACCCGCCGTAGGAAAGCCCTTTGCCGGTCAAAACGCCTTCGTGGCGGCCGGTAATTTTCTTATACTGCCCGAACAGATAGCCGATTTCTCTGCCGCCGACGCCGATGTCGCCCGCGGGCACATCGGAGTTCGGCCCGATCACCTTGTAAAGTTCGGTCATAAAGCCTTGGCAGAAGCGCATCACTTCATTGTCGCTTTTGCCTTTGGGGTCAAAGTCCGCGCCGCCTTTACCGCCGCCGATGGGGAGCCCCGTTAAGGAGTTTTTAAAAATCTGCTCAAAGCCCAAAAACTTAATAATACTCATATCGACAGACGGGTGAAAGCGCAAGCCGCCCTTGTAAGGCCCGATAGCGCTGTTGAACTGCACGCGGTAACCGCGATTCACATGCACAACGCCGTTGTCGTCCACCCACGGCACACGGAATACGGTTGCCTTTTCGGGGGCGACCAAACGCTCTAAAAGCGCGGCTTTCTGGTACTGCGGGTTGCTGTCCACGGCAGGGGCGATCGAATTCAGCACCTCTGTAACCGCCTGGCAGAATTCCGGCTGATAGCTGTAACGGGTTGTGGTTCTTTCCAGAACCTCGCTGACATAACTCATTGTTTTTTCTCCTTTTTGCTTGTGCTTTCGTATGAAAATACACCAGTCTGATTTATTACTTTGCTATTTTACTATGATAAAGTGAAAAATGCAAGTGCCGCATTGTAAAAATTCATTTTTAGGATATGCATATTTTTGTGAAAAATCACAGAAGCACAGCGTGCCCGCCTTTTTTCGGTCAAAAATCGGCACGCGCTTGTGTGAATTGTGGCTCACCGCGTATAAAAACTTGCAAAATCCGACAAACTGCCGTACCGGGCAAACATAAAAATAGGAAAAGCCCCGGTTGCGGTACCGGGGCTTTCCCTAATTGAGGGGTTGCTTGAGGAGGGGGTATAAAGTACTCCGTCGGATGGGTTGCGGCACCCTTCCTGTCGAGTACAGATATTACTATACTGATAAAATATGAACTAATTGTTAACATCTATTGAAAAATTCGTCATATTTTGCAAAAAAAGAAAAATAATTTGCCAATTTAAAAAATTTTTTCAAAAAAAGCAAACAAATGTTTGCAATTTCAGAACATTTGTGCTATGATAAGAAAAACAAGGTGTGTTGGTGTGTCTTTTGCCGAACGGCGCACACGCACCGCCGAAAAAACATTCCATTCTGCTTTTCGGAGGGCTTTTTATGAACAGCATCAACAAAACGCAAAAAAAGATTTATGAATTTCTTTTGGAACGCAGCCAAAGCGGCATTCCGCCCTCAGTGCGGGAAATCGGCGCGGCGGTGGGGTTAAAATCCACCTCCTCCGTGCAGGCGAACTTGGACGCGCTCGAAGAAGCCGGCTTTATTGAGCGTGACCCCATGCTCAAACGCTCTATTCGGGTGCTCGGTGAGTCGGACGGCGTCACAAGCGTGCCGCTTTTGGGCACGGTAACTGCCGGTGTGCCGATTTTGGCGGTCGAGCAGATTGAAAGCTACCTGCCGTACAACGGGCGTGTTTCCAAAGACAAACCGCTGTTCGCACTCCATGTACGCGGCGACAGCATGATAAACGCCGGCATTTTAAACGGGGATATTGTCATTGTCGAGAAAACACCGGTTGCCGAAAACGGCGAAATCGTGGTCGCAATGCTCGAGGACGAAGCCACCGTTAAGCGATTTTATAAAGAGAAAGACCATTTTCGTTTGCAACCCGAAAATGACGCCTACGAGCCGATTTTGTCCAAAGAAGTTATCGTGCTCGGCAAAGTCATCGCCTTGATGCGGTATTATTAAGCGAAACGAAGCCTGTAAAAAAAGCACCGAAACCGATTGTTTCGGTGCTTTTTCGTTTACTTATTATAGCGATACATTGTCCGCGGCAAGCCGAAATTTGAAAGGCTTGATGCGGTCACGGTCATTTCCTCGCCCGACAGTTTATAGGTTTCCGTATACCTTTGCCCGCGCACCGTGTAAAAAATCGTAGTATCGTTCGCGGTAAAGGTTCCCTTTTGTTCCTCGGCGTCTTCCATATCCCAAAGCATTTTCTCTGTTTCCTGTGCCAACTGTGCCTTTTGCGCTTCGGTCAACGGCGCACCGTTTTCCCGTTCCGCTTGCCGCACACGGGCATTTGTCAGTTCCTCCACATACGCTTCGCCATTACAAGAATACACAATTTCTGAATAGTTGCCGTCCTCATAATACAGACAAATTACCGCGATTTCCCAGTCCATATGAAAATCCAGCCCCTCCAAAAAGCCACCGTTAAACAACAGTTGCGGAGGGATTTTTTCATAATATATCCAACCGCCAAACAACGCCTGTGGCACTGCGGACAACGGTGGCAGCGTTGTTGCAGGTGTTGTTGTGGTTGTTGCACTCGGCTTTTTGCGGGTGGTTGTTTCCCTCTGTGCGGTGGCTTTGGGTGTTGACTTTTCGGTTGTTTCGCTTTCCGTCACAAGCATTTCTGATACGGTTGTTTCCGTGGTAACCGATTCGCTTTCCGTTTCTGAAACAGTCGCCGCACTTTCCTGTGTCTGAGCGACAAGAGCGGGTTCTTCCTGTTTGCAAGCGGCAAACACACCGACAAACAGCAAACAGCAAGCGGTTAAGAGCGCCGTTATATGCTTTGTCTTATGCAAATTTGTTCCCTCCCTGTGAAAAACAGGCAGGTATTTTCACCTGCCTGTCTGCGTTTGATTTAAAAAACTTACCCCGCATTCATTTGCATATGTGCGTCATCGTCGGGGAAACTGCGGCGCTCGATTTTTGCGCCCAAAGAACGGAACTTGTCCACGACATTTTCGTAGCCGCGTTCAATGTGCTGGATTTCTTCCAACTCCGTCACGCCGTTTGCCGCCATCGCCGCGATAAGCATTGCCGCGCCTGCGCGCAAATCGTCCGCGCGTACCGGCGCGCCCTTTAAGGCCTCCACACCCTCTATAACGGCGGTTTTGCCGTTCACATGGATATTCGCGCCCATTCTTTGCAGCTGCTCGGCATAACGGAAGCGGTTATCCCACACGCTTTCGGAAACGAAGCTCGTGCCCTCGGAAAGGCAAAGCAGGGTGGAAAACTGCGGCTGCATATCGGTCGGAAAGCCCGGGTGCGGCATCGTTTTGATGTTGCAATGCCCGGGGCGTTTGTTCATAATCACGCGCACTGCCTCGTCATCTTCAATGACTGTCGCGCCCGCTTCAATCAGTTTTGCGGTGATGGACTCCAAGTGCTTCGGAATCACATTCTTTACCAACACATCCCCGCGTGTTGCCGCGGCGGCAACCATGTAGGTGCCCGCCTCGATTTGGTCGGGAATAATGGAATATTCACAGCCGTGCAGGCTCTCCACACCGCGGATTTTAATCACATCCGTACCTGCACCGCGCACATCGGCACCCATGGTGTTTAAGAAGTTTGCCAAATCGACGATGTGCGGCTCTTTTGCCGCATTTTCAATCACGGTAAGCCCACGCGCTTTTACGGCGGCCAGCATTACATTGATGGTCGCCCCGACAGAAACGACATCGAGATACACGGAATTGCCGAGCAAACGGTCAGCCTTACAATGCACCATCGCATTTTCTTCCATCGTGACCTCTGTGCCCAACGCCTCAAAGCCCTTAATATGCTGGTCAATCGGGCGAAGCCCCAAATAACAGCCGCCGGGCATGGCGACCTCGGCACGGTGGAAACGCCCGATGAGTGCGCCGATTAAATAATACGAAGCGCGCAGTTGTTTGGTCAACTCGTGCTCCACAACATGCGAACGGATATGCCGTGTGTCGATTTCGAGCGTGGTTTTGTTGATATATTTAATCTCCGCGCCCATATTTTTCAAAATTTTTATCATCGCCGAAACATCGCTGATGTTCGGAATGTTTTCAATTCGGCAAACATCCTCCGCCAAAATCGTTGCGGGGAGAATGGCAACAACCGCATTTTTTGCGCCGCTGACCGTAACTTCGCCGGTCAGGCGCTGACCGCCGGTAATCACGAATTTATCCAAAGACGGCTCACTCCCTAATCCAAATCAATTCTATGTTCACAAAAAGAAAAAATCAAAAAAAGATGCGTGAAAACACGCGGAATAATACACTATTATTATACCACCGACTACGCCAAAATAAAAGTCCTTTTTTTAGAAATTTTATCGGGTTTTTTGTCGATTTTTATATAGAAAAAATAAACAATTTTGTTGATTTTTTATAGTGCGTTTTGCCGAAAAGGCAAAAAAACGGCGCACCGTATATATGGTACGCCGTTTTTTATCCGTTTAAAATTACGCTTTACCCGCACAGCCGAGCACGGTCTCGATTTTGTGGGAAACCACGCCTTCGATAGCGTCTCTTGCGGGGGTCAAATACTGTCTGGGGTCAAAGTGCGTCGGATTTTCCACAAAGTGCTTGCGGATAGCCGCGGTCATGGCGATACGGATGTCGGAATCGACATTGATTTTGCAAACCGCCATAGACGCCGCTTCGCGCAGCATATCCTCGGGGATACCGATGGCGTCGGGCATTTGGCCGCCGTATTGGTTGATGGTTTTCACATCGTCCTGGTTGACGGAGCTTGCACCGTGGAGCACAATCGGGAAACCGGGCAATTTTTCTTCGACTTCTTTGAGAATGTCAAAGCGAAGCTGGGGTTTCTGGCCGGGTTTGAATTTGTATGCGCCGTGGCTGGTACCGATGGCGATAGCAAGAGAATCCACGCCGGTTCTGGTGACGAAATCGTAAACCTGTTCGGGCTTGGTGAAGTTTGCGTCCTCTGCGCTGACATTGACATCGTCTTCAATGCCGGCAAGCTGACCGAGTTCGCCCTCGACAACAACGCCGTGTGCGTGCGCATAGTCAACGACCTTTTTGGTCAGCGCCACATTCTCCTCATACGGCAGGTGGCTGCCGTCAATCATAACCGAGGTAAAGCCGCCGTCAATGCAGGATTTGCAGGTTTCAAAGTCCGGGCCGTGGTCGAGATGCAACGCAATCGGCAGACCGGTTTCTTCCGCCGCCGCTTTGACCATGGCGACGAGATAGTCATGCGACGCATACTTTCTGGCGCCTGCGGAGCATTGCAGAATGACGGGCGCATTGAGTTTTTTCGCCGCGCGGGTAATTCCCTGAATGATTTCCATGTTGTTCACATTGAAAGCGCCGATGGCATAGCCGCCCTCATAGGCTTTTTTGAACATTTCGGTTGTGGTTACTAAAGGCATATTGTTCACTCCTTAATTTGATACGAAAACTACTGCGCGAAAAAATCCGCGTTTGGGTTTATTATACAGCATCGTGAAAAGATTGTCAAACCGTAACGCCCCGCAAAAAGCCGAAATATACTGTTTTGGGGGTGAAAGATTTGGATACTTTTTTCTGTGCGGGCGATTTTTCCGCATTTTCCGCCGCATTCCCAACGGCAGACACCGCAGATATGTTTCTTTTGCAGGGCGAAAACGAATGGGCGAAGCAAAAGCTGTTTACGGCGCTTTTGAAAGGCGCCGCCGAAAACAGTCTGCCGCATACACGCGTGCTTTGTGCGCACAATGCCGCAAAAACGGCGGCAATATATCTGCCGAGCCAACACCGTTTTGCGGTTGATGCAGATTACTTTTCCGCCCTGTGCGCAAAATATCCGTGTGCCAAGCGCTACACGGTACCTGCGTATGTCCGCGCACCGTCTGCAACAGGGGAAGAACACGGTGTGTTACTCTCCTCTGCCGCGCAGGCCGAGGCGCGCGCAGACCGCTTTTTGCGCACCGCCGCACGCGCGTACCGCGAAAATGCCGAAACGCTCGGCGCCGAGGCAAACCGTGCACGCATTTTGCGCGCGGTTCTGGAAATTCTCCGCACCGCCGCACCGACCGCAAAAAAAGCGCGCGGCAAAGTCCTTTTCCGCCGCAAACTCAGCGGTGTAACCGCTTGGGGGATACACACGGTTTACGGGCCGTTTCAAAAAGCGGGTATGCGCACAGGTGTACTGCGCGACATATACGGCGGCGTTTCCCCGATATTCTTACAAGGACTTTGCACCGCCTGTACGGAAATCGGATTGGATGTGCAAGTTTATACAGCGCTTTTGACCGACGTGCCCGTCCATTTGGTTGTGCCGGAATGCGGCATCGCCTTTTTTACGGAAAATGATTTGCACCCGTTCCCGTTTCGCACGCACGGTGTTTTTGGGGCAAGTCGTTTTCTTCGGCGAGAGGCGGCACGCGCCGTCCTGCCGGCACTGCAAAAACGGCAAGCCGTCGCGTCGGACGCCTTGGCATGTGCGGTGTTTTCGCTGTATGAGACCGCCGAAGCGCGCAATACCCTTTTGCGGTTTGGTGAAGCCCATACGGACCTTGATGCACTCGCACAGGCAAAAGCGGCAATTTTGTCGGACTTTTTTGACTTTCGTCATTTTGCCGAAAAGAAAAAATAATTTTGGTGAATTTTAATTCACCGAAATTGCTCGATTTACAAATCAAACTCTTTATATTGCGTTGTTTTATAAAACAAGACTTCATTTTTCTTGGAAATTTGATAGTTATATTCAACAAAAAAATTTTTATTTTTTTGTGCAAAAACACTTGACAAATCTGTTAAACGGGTGTATGATACAGACAAATCAAAGGAAAGGAGTGAAATACGATGACAGGTTATTATGAAAGCAAAGAAGCCTATGAGTTGAAACTGATTGACGAATTGGCAAATCAGAAATTCTCTTGGAGCTCGATTTGGAAAGCCATCCAGCTGTCTGCGCTGACTGCAAGCGTATAAGGCGGCAAGCTTCCCCCGATAAGCTCCCGCGAAAGCGGGTTTACATATATGTTTTCCCCCTCTCTTTTTTATACACAACTCGTAGCAAGACAAAGTCCTCGTGTCAAACGGCACGGGGGCTTTGTCTGTTTCGGCGCGCGCAACACAAAAATCACCGCACAGCCGCAGCCGTACGGTGATTTCGTTTTCATATTGCAAAATTATCTGCCGAGATACGGCAAAGGATTCACACGGTTCCCGTTCACACGCACTTCAAAGTGCAGATGCGGCCCCGTCACATTGCCCGTAGAGCCGATATTGCCAATAGCCTGTCCTGCGGAAACTTTTTGCCCCGCCGAAACCTTCAAAGAGCCGCGCAACATATGCGCATACAGCGTGGTTATTCCGTTCCCGTGGTTGATAATGACATGATAACCGTAGCTGGAATGGTACCCGGCCGTCACCACGGTACCGCTGCCCGCCGCCACCACCGGCGCACCTGTACTGCCGCCGCCGGGCTTCACAATGTCAATCCCGCCGTGGAAGCCGGAACGGCGATAGCCGAAGCCAGACGAAACGGAATATGCACCCACCGCCGGCCAAATAAAGCGCCCGCCGTAGCTGGTGGTTGAATACGAGCCGGTGTAACCGTAACTGCCACCGTAGGAGGATTTTTTGGTACCGACCTGAATGATTTCATCGACCGGCTCGCGCGTGGTTTCGCGCGAGACCTCTTTGACCGAGGTGCGCACGCCGTCCACATAGGTGACAAGTTCGGTAACCACCTGTTCGCCCGCCACGCCTTTTTGCTTGGTGCGCTTCGTACCCGAATACAGGCTGGCGGTTTCCTCTTTCACGGTCTGATACGGCACGGACACGGTGCGGGTTTCGGTTTTGGTCACCTGCACCTGAATATAGCTGACCTCCCGCGAAATCAAAAGCTGTTGCCCCAATTTAATGGTCTCCCCGACGCCGGGGTTCAATTCAAACAGCTTTGCTGTGGTCAGCCCAAACTTCTGTGCGATGCCCGAAACGGTATCGCCGGCTTCGACGGTATAATATTGCGCTGCGCTTTTTTTCGAGCGCAACTGTTCGGCAAGGCGACTCGCGTCCCAAACGGTTTCCGCACCGTCGGGATACAGCCCCTGCACATAGGAAATATCCTCCACAAAGCCGACCTCGGCGTTTTCATCGTCCACATTATAGCTGCGCAGGATATTGTCAAACACCGCCGTGGCGTCCGTTTCATTCTTCACGGCACACAAAAACACATCGTCAATATAAATCCCGCAAGCATTGGTGACCTTGCGGTTGCTGCGTTCAATGATTTCATCGCACAGCACCGCCGCATCGCGCAGCTCACTGCGTTTGACGGATTTTATCGCATATCCTGCGGATTCGCTGACGGTTGCACTTTCCACCTTCGCCGCAGTCGCCAAGCGCTCCGCCGCCTGTTCCTGCGCCTCGTGGTACACCGCTTCGCTTTCCACATAGCCGATGACCGCGTCATTATAGGTGACCTCCAACGCCAATGTGCGATTGGAATACTGCCCCACAACCACGCACAGCAACACAAAAGCGGCAACCGGCAACACCGTATTCACAGCAACCCGAAACACAACGCCGTGGCGGCTGAACGCCTTGCGCACATAGCCGAAAAACAGATTCGCTGCATTTTTGCGGTCTGTCTTCCAAATTTCCCGAATTTTACTGTGCACGCGGCGCATATCCGAAAGCAATTCTTTCGTTTCCGTGCCGATAATGTGCGCCGCAGACGAACCCCCGCGGCCGATAAATAGAGACAGCGCCAGCAAAACCGAGCCGACGGCTTTCAGCGGCACTTTGATTTTTCGGAAAATGAACCGAAAAAAGTCTCGCAGTAAATACCCGCTTTTTAAGCCGAGATAATATATATTTTTATAAATCTTATCAAACATAAATCCTTCTTTCCGCCGCGCAAAAGCTTGCGCGTGCAGGTAAAAAAGTAATCATTCGCAAAGCATTATAGCACAGTTTTACGAAAAATGCAAATTCCTGCGCCGCGTGCGCGGCGCACCCCATTCGCCGTAGGCGAAAAAACGATGTGCAAATTTGGGTTTGTGGGGCAAACGCATTCCATTTCGTGCGTAGGGGTCGGTGAGATTCCCCTGTTAGGGGAAATGTCGCGCAGCGACAAAGGGGTAATGGCGCAGCCGT
>SFIQ01000033.1 GCA_004555265.1 Ruminococcus sp. | reverse complement strand
GTTGCTTTACGGAAGCACATCGACCGTAAAGGTTAAGGTGTCTGCGTATTCACCGACGACGGCGGTGTTCCAATCGTCACCCGCAACGCTGACGGTCAAGGTCTTTTCTACACCGCGGTCATTGACGGTATCATACGCAACGGGGGTAACGGTGTCAAAATTCTTGTCGCCGCCAAGGGTGTACGCCAAGGTCAATGTCGTGCCGCCTACGGTGTATTTCATTGTGTTTGCCCCGTCATTCGTAACAGCAACCGTCAGGTGCTTGCCGAATTTCAGGTGCGATTCTACATAATAGGGAAGCGCGGTGGTCGTGTCGGCAGTCCCCCACGGCAAGGTGGTGTCCGCCGGAATGGTGACCTTGAAGCTCTCGGCATCAGTATCGCCCACGCCGTCGCTGTCGGTATCTTTCAAAGTCGCCGTTTTAATGATGGTGTCGCCCGTGCCACCGTCTGCGGCAATGTCCGCCGCAAATGCGGGGATGCACAGCGCAAGCAACATAGACACTGCCAAAAGTACGGAAAGAATTTTTTTCATATAGCCTTACTCCTCTCGGATAAAAATTACACCGTCACCACGGAAACCGTATAGGTTAAGGTGTCCTGATAGGCTTCGACAACCGCGGTGTTCCAATCGTCTGCGGCGATTTGCACGGTCAACGGCTGTGTAACGCCTGTGTCGTTTGCCGTATCATATACCCACGGATTTGCCGCAACAAAGTTTGTCGTGCCGTCGAGCGCGTACGGAATTTCATAAACGCCGTCTGCGGTTTTCATGGTGCCGCTGCCCGAAACTGCAACGCTGACCGCCTTGCCTCTTGCCAAGTGCGCTTCAACCGTATAACTGACATCGGTTGCCGCGGTGCCCCACGGAATGACCGTGTCGGCGGGAATGGTGACTTTGAAGCCCTCGGCATCGGTATCGCCAACGCCGTCACCGTCGGTATCTTTCAGGGTGCTGGTTTTAATGATGGTGTCGCCCGTGCCGTCTGCCACAATGTCCGCCGCAAATGCAGGAATACAAAGGGCCGCCAACATGGTGAGTGCCACCAAAACGGAAAGTGCTTTTTTCATGTTCATAACTCCTTTATAATAGAATGAGAATACAAATTTATGCGTCTTTATACTCTGCCGTGAAGGTCAGTTGGTCGGTGTGTTCCCCTGCGGCGGCATATCGCCACTGTGCCTCTTCTACGGTGACGGAAAGCGGAAATGCTTTGCCGTAATCGCCGGGGAAGAACGCAACCGCCTCCGCCCCGAGTAGGGTATACGCGATTTTACTGTTTGCATCCGTTTGGTGTACCAAGTGATACGCATTTGCGGAAGTCACCGTAACCTCTACCGTTTTTCCGGGGGGAATCAGCATGGTTTGCGCTTGAATCTCCCCGATGCTTTGCGTGGACGCTTCCCAAGGGATTTGGGTGTCTGCCGGGTACGAAATCGACCAAGCGGCACTGTCCGCACTGGGTTACGGTGCCGGCGTATAGGTCACCGTGTAGGTCACGGTGCCCGTATATTGCCCGACCGCCTTATTGTCAAAGGTTTCCACATGTACCGAGGGCTGTATTGCCGGTGTTGCGGCGGTATTTTCCCCGCTGAACGCCGTTGCGCCGCCGTTCGATACAATCATTTGCAAGGTGTCCGTCGTATTGACATTGGTCATTTTGCCGTCGGCTTTTGCCGCCGCACTGACGGAGAGCGACGCCCCTGCCGCCAAACTGCTTTTTACGGTGTAGCCCGCGGTGTGCTCGCTTGTATCCTGCCACGCGATTTGCACATCTGCGGAATAGGTGACGGCGTAGGAATCCTCCGCCGCATAAGTCACCGTGATGGCTTTTCGCAGGGGATTGCCCGCTTTATCCGTCACGGGATTGCCGTCCTTATCCACCAGTGTTGCATACAGCATATCGGAATACTGCCCGGTGAACGTGTCGGCAGGTATCGTGTTAAAATGCGGTCGAATGACGGCGGACAGCGGACTTGATGGGGTGTAGGTGTTGTTTGCCACCGTACAAAGCGCCTTGGCTTCTGCCGCCGGAATCCCTGCCAGCAAATCTGCCGATGAATAGGTTTTCACCCTACCGCCGACGGTGATTTCCACCTGATAATCCAAGGTGTGCACGCCGTTTTTCATGGTGCCGTTTTCCGAGGTGAAGGCGATATACCATTCTTCGCCCGCCGCCGGCACGGGATACTGCTCAAAATAGTTGACCGCATAAGTCGAGCTGCCGCTTAGGGTGTTCTTATCCAAGGCAATCAACGCGTCGGAAACGCTGCAGTCATACACATTAAACAAATCCAAAATTTCTGCGATTTTTGCATTCAGTTCGTCTACATTGTAATACGCCGCCAGCATATTTTTGTACTCGGTAATGGTGGAGTCCAACTCCTGCAATTGCGCGGCGGTAAACAACGTACGGCTGTCTAACACGGCTTTTGTATCGTTCAGCAGCGTATCGTAGCGTGCCAAAGTGGTCTTAATGCCGCCGAGCAGCGTTGTGCCGTCGGTTAATGTATAGGTGTCCGAATTTTTCAGCACGCGCTTCACGGCGCTCGGCGCCCTGCTGAACTGCGGCTTATACTGATTTTCCACCAGCAAGCGCTTGGCGAAATACCCCAAGGCGTTGTAACTGTCCTCCAAGTCATGCAAAAGCGTGCGGTTTGTTTCGTCACTCTTGATAAAGTTGAGATTCGACCCGTCACCCGCCACCTTATCCTCACGGATATTGGTATACAGCGTTTGCAACTGTGTGGTGTAGGTTTGTAAATCCGCCGCCATATTGTCAAGGCTCTTACAACGCATTGCCGCGTTATACGCGTTGATAAAATCCGATTTCAGCGTCAAGGCGGCTTTTTCGGTTGTGGTCAGCCGCTTATAGGTGTCGGTATACAGGGCGATAATTTCATCGACCTGCGCCGCCGTAAGCCCGTAGGCGGCGTAATTGGCGGTATAGCCGCCCGCGCCGTCGGAGACCAAGCCCGGGTAATACAGGTCTTTGTCGTCCTCCACATTCTTTGCCGCCTTTGCCGCGTTGGGCAATGCCGCAACTATTGCGTCCAACTCCCCTGCCGTCATCGCCGCCGTCGGGCGCGTCGAGGGGTCGGTCACCCAAAGTTCATAGGTTTGCAAGCGCGCTTCTGCTTTGATGACAGAGGAACGCGTTTTTTGATAGTCGCTGAGCGTGTTATACAGCGCGCGCGCATTTGCGGTGGCTGTGGCAAGCGAGGTATCTTCGTAGGGGTCAATTGCGGTGACCGCCTGTTCAAATTTCTCGGCAGGCAACGCCTTTGCCTTGAAAATTTCATCGAACGGCTTGTCGGTAATACCGCGCGAAGCCACCACATCGGCGTAAAACACGGGGTCATAAGAAAAGCCGATATTATCAATCGTAAAGGTTTCGCCGTCCATATCCGCCGCGCCCTCGTTACTGCCGGGCGCCACGCCGATGGAAATGCGCCAAATGGTATCGAGCGCTTCTTGGGTTTCGTCGAGTTTCAACCCACGGTTCCACGCGTCGCCGCCCTTTTTGAAGTGGTACAGCGGAACCATAACAAAGCCTTTGTAATTTTTCAGCGTTAAATCCGCCACGCCGTCGCCGTCGGTATCCGCCCCGCCGGAGGAAACCAGCGCATATTGGCAGTCGGCATTGTTTGCCGCGACCCACTCGCCGGAGTTCGGGTCAAGCAAATAGAACAGACGCGACGCCGCGTCGTTACTCATATCCATTGCGAAGTCGTCCGGCTGGCCGCCGTAGTAGGTACTGATGGAAAATGCCACGCGAATATCGGTCAGCTGGCTGAAATCCGCATAAAAGACCAGCGAAAGCGGCGGGGAAACCGACCCGGACATCGCTTTTGCCAAACTGCCGAGTTTAATGGTGCTTTGCCCCATATTGTTTGCCCGCTGTTCGTCGAATGTGGCGGAATTTGCGCCCATATACGAACTGCTGATAATGTTGTAATAGCCCTGCCCGCCGGAATATGCCTGACTGTCGACGGTCATGGTGGCGCCGTTGGAGCCTTGGAAGCCGTTTTCGGTGATATATGCCCACGCGCCGTTTTGCATCAGGCTCCCTTTAAAGCCGTTCATCGTCGCGTCGTCGGAGGACAGCGACGTGGAGGTGGTGTCGCTGGAATAGCCGGTGAAGTCGCGGAATTCCTGCGTGGTATACGAAACAAAACTCTTTAAATAGCGGTAATCCTTACCGACCTGATTGTAGTTTTGGGAGTCGTTTTCCAACTGCCATGCCCGCGTGCCGACGGTTTCCTGCTCGAAATCGGCAAACGGAATAAACGGATTGTCGGTCAAGACCTGCCCGACGGGCATACTGTTTTCCTGCAAGACCGTTTCCATATAGGTGAAATAATCAATCATCTTTTGCTCGGCAACTACGCCGAGGTTGTCAAGCTGACCGAGATTCAATTTGCCGTAAATGCGGTGCAGGCGGTCAACAACAGCCTTCAACGCATCGGACATCGAATACAGCGAGGACGGGTCGGGCAGTTTTTCAAGTTCCCGTTCCAACGCCGGCACCAAATCGTCCGGTTCGTTGTTATCTTTGGTGTAGGTGTCTGCCTCTTGGCATTTTTGCCGCGCGTCCAGGAACAAATTCCAACTTTCGCGCATCAGCAGGGCGTCCGCCGTAGCCGTCAGGGCGGTCTCGTCTAAAAACGAAATGTCCACGCCGGCTTCACCGTAGGCGCGTTTGTAGCCGTCAATCAGGCTTTCAATGTATGCAACTGCGCGATAATCGCTCCAGTTCGGGTCGTTAAAATAGGTTTCGCACGCGGTGAAAATCGCACGCGGAATTTCTTTGGTTTGGTCGAAATAGGTTGCTACTGTGCTACCCGTGTTGACCGAGCCGTTCAGCGTGTTTTCGGGGTACGGGTTATCGTTGTCTTTGTAGAACAGGATATTGTCCACAAACACGCATTTGTCTACGCTCTCCGCCGCGCAACCCGTGAACGAAATCCCCGCGCTGTATAAGTCGGAAATGGCTTTCACGCCCGCCTCGCGGTTCATCACTGCGCCGTCTTTCACATAGGCACGGTCTGTGGATTCCCCGCCCGTTGTCACCGTGGTACGCGCTTCGCTTGCGCCGAGCCCCGCCGCAAGCATCACGGCGGTTTGATTTTTCAGCGTGTCGGAAATGCTGTCAAACCCGGTGGTTTCGTGCTGCATGAGCCCCTTGTTGTTAAACACCCAAGTGTGCGTCGTACCCAAGCCCAAAGCTCCGGATTTTGAGTTGTATGCACGGTGCTGTAACAACAGCGCGTCGTTAATGTTGGTCCCTGCAGGGTCAACCGTCACATCGGAGAACAGCAAACTGCTCAACCAAGATTCAATATTGGAAGTATTCACGGAGTTGCCGCTCATGCGTTTTGTACCGACGCCGAGTTCTTGGTTGCTGACGCCGACCACCGAAGCGGTTTCCGAACAGAAAAATTCCAGCGGCACACGAACATAGCCCTTAAAATATCCCAAATCCACCGTGCCGTCCGCTTTCATCATTTGCTTTTGCCAGCCGCCGTCCGCGCGCTGCACATAAATATATGCGTCGCCGCCCGTATAGCCCTTGGTGGAATAGACAATATCGCCCATTCTATTGGCAGAGGTCAAATACGGGTTGCTTTGGTAAAATTCGTTCCAATCGATCCAAACCTTTTCGTTGGCGCGCAGGCGGAAGGACAAGCCCGTCACCGCAGCCTGCGTCATATCCAGCCAGAACCAAACCTCTTTTGCGCCGGTGAAATCCCATGTCTGTCGGCTGTACGCCGTGTCAAAGGTTTGCTCGACGCCCGCCGGCATGCCCGTAATGCGCACGCGCATACCTTGGGAGTCCTTATTGGTCGCAGAGGTGGGGTCTTCCACGCCGGTTTGGTTTTCTGCGGCGCCCAACTGAATGCAGCCGCCGGAAACCACGCCGAGCGCCGTACCGTTGGAATCACTTTCAAAGGTCATCATTTCCCGCATGGCGTGGGCATAGTCGACAATCGGCGAATACATTTCCGGATTGTACGTGAATTTCGGCACATTGGAAACGATGGTGTTCAGCTCGTCGGAAAACCAACCGTCGCTGTCCACGGCGGTAATGGTCACATTGTATCGGTGATTTTCATCTAATCCGCCCGCAAGCTTCGCGGCGATTTCTGCCGCCGTAATTTCTTCTTCATACGGCGCCGCGCCCGTGGGCGTCACAAATTTATTCAACAGCACCGTTTCGGTGTGCATCGCGTCGTATGTGCCCAAGTCCACAAGTTCCAACAAATAGCCCGTAACGGTCTTGGAACGATAGGTCGTATCCGCCGTCGCCGCGGGGAAGGACACCATAATACTGCCGTCCTCGGTTGTATACGCCGAAACACCGCGATCCGCCGCAGCGGTCGGCCACGCGGGTATCGGGTTATATGTGCCTGCGGCATTGGCAATCATCAACGGCATAGAGGTTGCCAACAGCACCGTGCACATCACCAAAGCTGTTATGCGTTTTGCAAGTTTGTTCTTTTTCGTTTGCATAACGCGCTTCTCCTTTCATCGTAAATCCGTATCAAAAATCGCTGTAAGCCCTTTTTGTTTTCGCCTGCATTATTGCGCCGGCGCTTCCGCAATCACCGTGGTTTTAATATCCATATTGTTCAGCGGTCGCTGTTCTTGGTCAAAGGTGGTGGGCTTGTAATGCAAAATCACATTGTATGTGCCCGCCTCTAACGGACGGTTCAGCGTGAATTTGGAAATTGAATACCCGGGCGGCAACAGGTTGGAGGTGTAAAGAATTTCGCCCGTGTCTGCCAATTCCATTTCAATCACAAAGAAACAGGGATTGTTTTCGGGGTTGGAAAACACATAATTCTGTTCGCGCTGACCGGCGACCAAATGCATCTCCGGCACACCGTTTACGGTGATGTTGCGCCCGGAAACGTCTATTTTTTCGGGCACGGAAAGTTCTCCCTCGCCCAAAACGGCATTGGCGTCAATCACGCCCGGTGCACGGGTTGTCACTTCCGGCGCGGCACCGGTCGGGAGCACCGCTTTGAGCAAAAACGCAAGCCCGACAAGCAACGCCGCCGCCAAAACAATCCAAAACAGCCACAACAGCAAAACGTCTTTGACAATCGACACATATTCCTTCTCGCCGACCTGTATGTAGCCGAGAATTTTGGTGTGCGGCAGTTTGGAAACCGCATACACGGGCAACTGCCCCGCACCGCAGGTTATCGTACCGATTTCTTCGCGCCCCTTGCCGATTTGCCCCACAACGGAAAAGCCGCCCGCAGGGTACAGCGCGTTCATCTGGTTCTTTTTATAATAGGAAACGGTGAAGTTTTCCTTTTTCTTATTGTATACACCGTCGCCGGTTCCCGATTCTGCCGTAAAGCGTTTTGTTTCCACCGTACTAACCTCCAAAATTGTAAAGGCATTCTAAATCGTAAGAAATATATGCAGAGATAGATATAGAGATACATTTTCACTATGGGCAATTATAACGCCGATTGGGTAATTCTGTCAATATTCAACGGGAAAAAATCGAGAATTTTACATATGTTTTACAGTACGCGCAAATCTTTTTGTGCAAGTTATCTAAAAGAAACCGGTTGTCCTATAATTTATTTTTCCCCGCAGGAATTATAGAAGAAAAAACATGCACAGGCAAAAGGGAAGAAATCCTTTTTTTGCAAAAAACCGTTCTCTGTTTGGGTACACTAAAAAGCAGACCACCGTGTCTTTTTGCACCAATTGGGGTTTGTAGTGATAATTTTATGCGGTAGGGCGGGGTGATTCCCCTGTCAGGGAAAATGTCTGTTATAAAAGAGTAGGGCGGGGGCTTGCTCCCGCCGTTAATTCACATCGAACCCTGCGGCGGGAGCAAGCCCCCGCCCTACCCTGTAAATTGTATTTTGTGCGTGTAGGGAACGGTCTTGACCGTTCCGCAATTCACAGCAAACCCCGCGGCGGGAGCAAGCCCCCGCCCTACCCTAATCCTGTATTTCGTTCGTTCCAAAAACACCCCCACACACCCCCCATTTATAAATCCGGCATTTTCGTTACGCATAAAACCCGACCCGCGGGCACACAACAACAGGGGCTGTAAAAACGAAAGTTTTTTACAGCCCCTGTTGGGAGATTGGGAAAACTGCGCGAAGGAACAAACCGAGCGCAGGCAACGCTTCTGCGTTGTCTGCGGCTGCCCGACGGCGTACAAAGGTACGAAGCATGCGAGGGTTGTTTTACGACAGTTCAAACTGCCCGGTATACAGTTGATAATATTTGCCCTTTTGCGCGAGCAATTCGTCATGGTCGCCGCGCTCGATGATTTCGCCGTGTTCGAGCACCATAATCGCATTTGCGTTGCGCACGGTGGACAGGCGGTGGGCGATGACAAAGGTCGTTCTGCCCTGCATCAACTTATCCATACCCTGTTCAATCAAATGCTCGGTGCGCGTATCGACAGAACTGGTCGCTTCGTCCAAAATCAACACGGGCGGATCGGCAACCGCGGCGCGCGCAATGGCGAGCAGTTGGCGTTGTCCCTGACTTAAATTCGCACCGTCGCCCGTAATCACCGTATCGTAGCCGTTGGGTAAACGGGTGATAAATTCGTGCGCGTTGGCAAGCTTTGCCGCTTCGACCACCTGTTCGTGCGTGGCATCCAAATTGCCGTAGCGAATGTTGTCCTCCACCGTGCCCGTAAACAGATGCGTATCCTGTAAAACCATCGCCAAGGAACGGCGCAAATCCGCTTTTTTGATTTTTTGAATGTTGATGCCGTCATAGCGGATTTTGCCCGACTGAATTTCATAAAACCGATTGAGCAAATTGGTAATCGTGGTTTTGCCCGCGCCCGTCGAGCCGACAAACGCGATTTTTTGCCCGGGCTTTGCATACAGCGAAACATCGTGCAGTACGGTCTTTTTGCCGTCGTAACTGAATGTGACATCTTCAAACTGCACATCGCCCTCTAACTTTTTATAGGTCACCGAGCCGTCCGCAGTATGCGTATGCTTCCACGCCCAAAGCCCCGTGTGCTCTTTGCACTCGGTCAGTACGCCTTTTTCGTCATATTTTGCATTGACCAGCGTCACATAGCCTTCGTCTGTTTCCGCCTTTTGGTCAATCACATCAAAAATGCGCTCTGCACCGGCAAGGGCGGACAAAATGTTGTTGAACTGTTGGGACAGATTGGCAATCGGCTGTGTAAACGAACGCGTGTACTGTAAGAAAGACAGCACCGTACCGACGGACATCGTCTGCCCGATTACGAACGCGCCGCCCACCGCCGCAATCGTTGCGTAGATGAGATGCCCATAGTTGCCCATAATCGGTCCTAACGCGCTTGCATAGGTGTTCGCCTGCGTGGCAGAATGCTGTAACTCGTCGTTGAGTACGGAAAACTCGTCAATCACCTTCTGTTCGTGATTGAACACCTTGACAACCTTTTGCCCTTCAACGGTTTCTTCGATAAACCCGTTTGCGTCGCCCAACGCCTTTTGCTGACGGCGGAAATATTTGGAACTCCGCTTGCCAAACGCTTTGACAATCATCAGCATAATCGCCAAAAACACAAGCATAACCGCGGTCAAGCGAATACTTAACACGCACATCATCACAAAGGTGCCGATAACGGAAATCAAAGACGAAATCGTTTGCACAAACCCCATACTTAAAAAATTGCGCACGGTTTCGACATCGTTTGTATAGCGGCTCATCAAATCGCCGTGGGTGTGGGTGTCAAAATAGGAAATCGGCAAATCCTGCATGGCGTCAAACAAATCGCGGCGAATGGTGTTGACCGTAGATTGCGACAGCGTGAGCATAATGCGCGCATAGCCGTAAGAGGCAAATGCGCTGCAAACAAACAAGGCACCCATTTTCACCAGCGCCCAAATCAGCGGTCTGAAATCGGCATTTTCGGGGCCTGCCGCAAGCATCGGTGTGAGATAGTCATCCGTCAAAACCTTAATAAAATAGGACGCCAGCAACATGCCCGCCGTGCTCAACAGCACAAGCAAAACCACCAAAATCAACAGCCATTTGCGTTTTGCCAAATAGCCGAACAGCCGCGTGACCGTTTTTTTGGTGTTTTTCGGCTTTTGGAATTTTCCGGGGGCGCCTTTTTTGCCGCCCGGCATCATTTTCGGTCCCGGCATCAGCCCTCGCCTCCTTCCGTGACAACGCCTTTTTGCTGTGAATAATAAACCTCGCTGTAAATGGGACTGCGTTCGCGCAGTTCCTCGTGCGTGCCCATATCGGCGATTTTGCCGTTGTCCAGCACAATAATTTTATCCGCGTCCTGCACGGAACTGATGCGCTGGGCAATGATAATTTTTGTGGTATTCGGAATATCGTTTTTGAACGCCTCGCGGATTTTGCTGTCCGTGAATGTGTCCACCGCGCTGGTGGAGTCGTCCAAAATCAGGATTTTCGGTTTTTTGAGTAAGGCGCGCGCAATGCAAAGGCGCTGTTTTTGTCCGCCCGAAACATTCACGCCGCCCTGCCCCAAATCGGTTTGGTACCCATCGGGGAACGCGGAAATGAAATCGTGCGCCTGTGCCGATTTGCACGCGGCGACCAATTCTTCATCGGTGGCGTTTTCATCGCCCCACCGTAGGTTTTCGGCAATCGTGCCCGAAAACAGCACATTGTTCTGCAACACCATACTGACCGATTCCCGCAGTTCTTCAAGCGTGTAGTTTTTCACATTGTGCCCTGCCACGCGCACTTCGCCCGCGGTCACATCATAAAGCCGCGGAATGAGACTGACGAGCGTGGTTTTCGCACTGCCCGTGCCGCCGATGACGCCGACGGTTTCGCCCGAAGCGATTTTGAACTCGGCGTGGTCCACTACATTTTTTTCGCCGTCCTTGTTGTACTTAAAGCAAACATCGCAAAATTCGATTTCGCCGTTTTCCACTTTTAACGAAAGATTCGCTGCGTCATCGTTAATGTCGGGTGTTTCGTCAAGCACTTCCTGAATACGCGAGGCCGCCGCGCGCGACATTACAAAGTTTACGAGCATCATCGCTATCATCACGACGGACATCAAAATCTGCATAATGTAGGTGAGAATCATCGAAAATTCACCGATTTGCATTTCTCCGGCGACGATATATTTGGACGCAAGGAATGAAATCGCTAAAATCGTACCGTACATCATCAGCATCATCGCAGGCTGTGCGGAAACCATCAGCATTTCCGCCGAAACGGCCGCCGCGGTCAAGTCATCGTTGGATTTTTTGAATTTTGCCTTTTCATAGTCGCCGCGCACAAACGCCTTGACGACGCGTATGGCAATCAAGTTTTCCTGCACCGAGCCGTTTAAGTTATCGAGCATCGTAAACATTTTCTTAAACCGCTTCATCGCGATCGGACCGAAAATCGCCAAAACCACCAAAATCAACGGGATAACCACCAAAAAGACCGACGAGACCTTGTGGTTGATTTTAAAACTCATAAACATCGCGCAGATAAATTGCAGCGGCGCGCGGAAGAAAATCCGCAGCAGCATTTGATACATATTCTGCACGGTGGTCACATCGTTGGTCATGCGCGTCACGAGCGAAGCCGTGCTGAAACGGTCAATGTTTGAAAACGAAAAGGTTTGAATATTTTTATACATCGCCTCGCGCACGCGCGCGCCCAAGCCCATGCTCGCCACCGCCGACAGCCTTGCCGCCATCGCGCCGCAAAACAGCGAACAGCCTGCAATCACCAGCATTTTGCCGCCCGTCACGAGCACATAGTGCATATCGCCGTTCGGAATACCGACATCGACGATTTTACTCATATACAACGGAATTAAAAGTTCCAAAATGACCTCGCCCGTCATCAAAAACGGACAAATCAGCGACTGCCACCAATACGGTTTGGCGTATTTAATCAGTTTGCCCATGCCGGCATGCACCTCCGAATTCCAGTTCTTCCTGCATAATTTCTTCCATCTTTTTGCCTGCGGGCAAAATGGTCTTTAAGTTCTCACAAAGGCGGGTAAGCATTGTTTCCAGCGTCGCAAGTTCTTCGTCCGAAAATCCCGCGTACAGGTTTCGGTCGATTTCTTCAAAACAGCCGTGAATATATTCGTGCTGTTCCCGCCCTTTTTCGGTAAGATTCATACGGTTACAGCGCAAATCGGTTTCGTCTGCCGCTTTTTCAATTAAACCCGACTTTTGCATACGCCGCAAAGAGACCGACACCGACGCAGGCGACACATTCAAAATCGGCGGTTGCCCGAAATACACGCCGCTGTCCTTTAACGCGCGGCGCACCGCATAATGGCGGCAAAACTCCAAATCGTGCAGTTTTTTGGACACATTTTTTTGCCTGTTCTCCACAAAACGGCTCCTTTCGTAAAAAAATTATTTAATCGACTAATTATTAACCGCTTAACGGTTTTTATTGTACGACGAATAAAATATAATGTCAACAAAAAAATTGTGAACAATTTGTGTAAAAATACCTGCTTTTACAAAATAATCAACGTTTTTTCTTGATTTGTTGACTGCGATTTTCGGACAGTTCTCACCGCTTCTGTGTATTTGTGAAAGGTCTTTCAAAAACCCACCGAAAAGGAGAATGAAAATTGGCAAATACGCTTTCGCAAAAACAACTCGCCTTTTGCCGGGCATTTGTGCGCACCCGTTCCCCACGGGAGGCGGCGGTCGCCGCAGGCTTTCTGCTTTTTCCCGAAAAGGCGGCGGAAAAACTGCTTTCGGCAAAACCCGTGCAGGCAAAAATTCAGGAATTGGAGCAATCACTTTCGGTACAGCGCGCGGAACTGATTGCGGGCTACCGTCGGCTTGCATTCGGCTCGGTTGCCGACGCGGTACGGCTGTTACAGCAAACAGACCAAGACGCGCCGCCCGACCCCGACACCTTGGATTTGTTTACGGTGTCGGAAATCAAACGCCCGAAAGGCGGCGGTTTGGAAATCAAATTTTTTGACCGCCAAAAGGCACTCGACCGCCTCGCCGAATTACAGGAAACTGCCGAAGACTGCGCCCTGCCGTTTTACAAGGCGTTGGAGCGCTCCGCCGCCGCAATCGGGAAGAACGGGGACGAAGGCTGATGCAAAGTTCACAATTCAAGCAGTTTTCCCAAAAGCAGTTGGAACTGCTTTCGTGGTGGTGCGATGAAAGTCCTTTTCACAAATATGACGCCATTATCTGCGACGGCGCCGTGCGCAGCGGCAAAACCGTCTGTATGTCGCTATCGTTTGTATTTTGGGCGTTTTACCGCTTTTGCGACCAAAGTTTTGCGCTGTGCGGCAAAACCGTGACGGGCTTGCGCCGCAATGTCATCACCCCGCTTCTCCCGTTGCTTTCGGAGCTCGGCTTTCAATGCAACGAGCAGATTTCCAAAAACCTGTTGGAAATCTCAAAAGGCGGCAGAAAAAACCGCTTTTACTATTTCGGCGGCAAGGACGAGTCCTCCGCCGCGCTCATTCAGGGAATGACGCTTGCGGGCGTGATGCTCGACGAGGCGGCGCTGATGCCGCGTTCGTTTTGCGAACAGGCGATTGCGCGATGCTCCGTTGAGGGCTCGCGGCTTTGGTTCAACTGCAATCCCGAACACCCCGCGCATTGGTTTTACAAAGAATGGATTTTAAAGCGCGAAGAAAAAAACTGCCTGTATCTGCACTTTCAAATGCAGGACAACCCCGCGCTTTCCAAAGAAATGCTCGAACGCTACCGTTCGCTTTACAGCGGCGCGTTTTACGCGCGCTTTGTCGAGGGCAAATGGGCGGCGTGCGACGGGCTTGTGTATCCGTTTTTTGACAGCACCTATCTTTACGATGTACCGAAAACCTGTACCCGCTATGCGGTCTCGTGTGACTACGGAACGGTCAACCCCACCTCAATGGGACTTTGGGGACAAAGCGGCGGGCTTTGGTACCGCATTGACGAATTCTACCACAGCTCCAAAGCAAAAGGCTTTCAAATGACCGATGAGGAATATTACCGTTCGCTTTGCACGCTCATCGGCGACAAAAAAGTGGACTGCGTGGTGGTAGACCCGTCTGCGGCGTCGTTTATCGAGTGTATCCGTCGCCACGGGAAATTCCCCGTGCGCCGCGCGGACAACGATGTGCTCGGCGGTATTCGCAAGACCTCGGACGCCTTAAAATCGCGCGAAATCCGCATCTGTAAACCCTGCACCGATATTGTTCGGGAATTTTCGCTGTACCGTTGGGACGAAAGCGCACGCTATGACGCGGTCAAAAAAGAACACGACCACGCCATGGACGATATGCGGTATTTCGTTTCCACGGTACTGCGTTCGGACGGCGGCGACGACTTCTTCGCCGTTGCCTGCAAACGATGAAAGGAGGTGAAGCGAAATGAGAAAATCCCGCAAAAAAGCCGCCCCCGCTCCACGCGGAAATCCCGCGCTTGCCGTCGGCGGCACGGCACAAAGCCTGCCGTTTTCCGCTTTGGTTGCGTACAACCCGCCGCCCGCGGTCACAGGGGATTTGTTTTCCGCCTTGCGCGAAGCCGTGCCCGTGATTGACGCGGCGATTTACAAACTCGTCCGTTTGACGGGTGGATTTCAAGCCGTGTGCAAGGACGCGCGCTTTCAGCCGATTTTGGACAATTTTGTCAAATATGTGCCCTCGGACAGCGGCAGTATTTCTCTGCAATCGTTTTCAGACACTTTTTTCGAGGAATTGCTCACCTACGGCACGGCGGTTGCGGAAGTTGTCCCCGACAAAACGGGTGCGGTACGCTATTTATACAATGCACCGCACAAGGACTACACGCTGCGCCGTTCCAAAGCGGATTTTCGTCGGTTGGAGGTGTGCGCCGGCGCCGATGTGGCAGGGAACGCCCTGCCGGGACAGCAGAATATGTTGGTGTGCACCTTAAACGCCAAACCGGGGGAAATTTACGGAACGCCCTTACTTTCGGGCCTGCCGTTTGTCTCCTCTATCCTCTTGAAAATCTATAACGCCGTCGGGCAGAATTGGGAACGCGTGGGCAATGTGCGCTTTGCCGTGACTTACAAGCCGTCGGACGATACGGGCGGCAAAACCTTTGCCAAAGAACGCGCCTTGCAAATCGCCGAGCAATGGAGCGAAGCCATGCGTAGCCGTGAAGCACGCGATTTTATTGCCGTGGGCGATGTGGACATCAAAACCATCGGCGCGGACAATCAGATTTTGGACAGCGAAATCCCCGTGCGCCAAATGTTGGAGCAAATCGTCGCCAAACTTTCTGTCCCGCCGTATATGCTTGGGCTTTCATGGTCCACCACCGAGCGTATGGCGTCCGAGCAAGCGGATATGCTCACTTCGGAACTCGAACACTACCGCCGCCTGCTCACGCCCGTTTTGGAAACGGTTTGCCGCACACATTTGCGCGCCTACGGCTACACGGGCGATGTGGAAATCCTTTGGGAGGACATTTTACTGCGCGACACCGTGGACGACGCCACCGCGCGCCATTTGGACGCGCAAACCGAGGAGATTTTGCAAAATCTGCCGCAGAAAGACAACGCATAAGAAAGGAGGATACGATGCAAAAGCAATTTCAAACCCAAACCGAGGACGGCGTTGTGACCGAAGAGGCCCTCGCCGCCATCAACCGCTATACACAAAAGGATTTGACCGCCGACGAGGTATTTGTCTTTTCCGCCGTACTGTGCGACAACGAAATTGACCGCGATTTTGAGCGCTTTTCGATAGAAAGTCTGCAAACGCTTGCCCCCTTGTTTGCGGGCAAGACTGCCATTCAAAACCACAGTATGGATGCCGCCGACCAAAGCGCGCGTACCTTTAAAACCGAGGTCATCACCGACGAAACCCGCAAAACCGCGCTCGGCGAACCCTACACCTATTTAAAGGCGTACTGCTATATGCCGCGCATTCCGAAAAATGAAGCCCTGATTGCGGAAATCGCCGCCGGCATTAAAAAGGAAGTGTCTGTCGGGTGCGCCGTCGAAAAACGGATTTGCTCCGTTTGCGGAGCAGACGAGCGAAAAGCCCCCTGTGCGCACCGC
>SFIQ01000032.1 GCA_004555265.1 Ruminococcus sp. | reverse complement strand
GCATCTAAGCGTGAAGCCATCTCTAAGATAAGATATCCCATAGCATAAGCTAGTAAGACCCCTCAAAGACTATGAGGTTGATAGGCTGCGTGTGTAAGTGCGGTGACGTATTTAGCTTGGCAGTACTAATAGGTCGAGGGCTTGACCTTTGAAGTTCCAAAGCGAACTTTACAGTTTGAACACTTTTTCCTCAGTTTTTCCCAACGCTTTCTTCCATCCCTTCCCCTTTGTTCAGTTTTTAGGGTGTAATTCCATATGCACCTTTAGCTCAGCTGGTAGAGCACCTGACTCTTAATCAGGGTGTCCAGGGTTCGAGTCCCTGAAGGTGTACCACTGATATCAACATGGCCCGTTGGTCAAGTGGCCTAAGACTCCGGCCTCTCACGCCGGCAACAGCGGTTCGAATCCGCTACGGGTCACCATACGGATATAACGGGGCAACGAGGGTCCACCCGTTCCCATTCCGAACACGGTAGTTAAGCTCATTCGTGCCGAAAATACTTGGCTGGAAGCGGCCCGGGAAAATAGGTCGATGCCGACATCAAAAACCGATTAAGTCTTACTTAGTCGGTTTCCATATTCCTCCATAGCTCAGTCGGTAGAGCGTTCGGCTGTTAACCGAAATGTCGTTGGTTCGAGTCCAACTGGGGGAGCCATAAAAAAAGCACTTGATTCGTCAAGTGCTTTTTTTTCAATGAAATTCGTTCCGTGTGGAACGAGTGAAGTATTGCTAAGCAATGTGAAATACGCTTCGCGTATGAAATATGCCTGCGGTATATGTGGGAACGAATTTTATTTCATTTTCTGCGCAAGCAGAAAATTTCATCATTTACGAAGTAAATGTTTTCAGATTGCGTAGCAATATCTCATTATGTTATAATATTCTTGGTAATTGAAGTGCAGGAAAATGAATTGCATATAGACATTAACGGCAAGTATGACAGGGGGACTGTTTCCTGTGTTCTCAAAAAAGCGGGGATTGTTTGAACGCTTGGCAGACACCTTATCAAAATTGGGGTTTGTGGGGGGGATAGGAACGGGCAAACTGAAATGCGAGCGTAGGGGGCGACGACTCGGCGCCCCGTAAATGGATGAATAATGAAAAATGAATAATGAAAAATTGTAGGGAACGGTCTTGACCGTTCCGATTGAAAAATAATAATGCAATTTGAGCGTAGGGGGGGCGGCGTCCTCGGCGCCCCGTTGTAGGGGCGGGTTTCCACGCCCGCCCGTAGATTTTGATGTAATTTTGCGGAACGCATCTTTGGTTGTTCCCTACTCGTAGGGGCGAACTGTGTTCGCCCGCGTAATTTGATATAATTTTACGGAACGGTCAAGAGCGTTCCCTACACGCACAAAATACAATTTACAGGGTAGGGCGGGGGCAAGCCCCCGCCCTACCGCATAGGATTATCCCCACAACCCCCAATTTTTCACGGAAAAGGAAAAGGGAAACACAGTGCGTAGGCGCTGTGTTGGAACAATGAAACGAAAAGACAGGAGTACGAAAAATGATGAAAAAAGTATTGCTTGATAGCATAACAGTAATAAAAGGGTCGCCCGCTGATTTTTCAAAGTATTACGGAGATTCAAAGTATATGCGAGCAGGATTTGAAAAGTTAGTCGAGCAAGAAACTTTAATTCCCTTTTTTGCGTTGTTCGGCGACAAAATGATTGGAAAAATTTACTTTGTCACCAAATTGGGGGATTTGCAAATTGCAGACGGAAAGCGAGTCGGTTACATTTGCAATTTGTATGTAAAAAAATATTTTAGAAACAACGGCGTTGGCACAATGCTTGTGGAGACTGTAAAGCGGTATGCAATCGCAAACGGATTTTCTGCATTAACGCTTGGCGTCGAGGAAGATCATTCAAAGAATATGTATCTTTATGATAAACTCGGGTTCAACAGCAAGGTTAAAGAAATCAACACGGATTTGCTTTTCAAAGATGCGGAAGGGAGAGCAATACTTGTGAAACCATATGCTGTTTACAGTTGTGATTTGTAAAAACAGTACACTGCCGTTGTCAAAGACATCATAAAAACCTGTATACCTATAAAAAATCACGGGCTACCTGTAAGTGGGTTGCCCGTGATGCGTTTTATATCAAATGGGGGTTGTCTATCCCATCGTAGGGGCGGTCGACCCGGCCGCCCGTGAAATTTGATGTGTTTTGCGGAACAACACCAAGGTTGTTCCCTACAATTTGTAGGGGCGAACTGTGTTCGCCTGCGTAATTTGATATAATTTTACGGAACGGTCAAGACCGTTCCCTACGGTTGTAGGGGCGATTCACGAATCGCCCGCCGTTTCCGCCCCCTCCCAGAGGGGGCTGTCAAATGCACAGCATTTGACTGGGGGAGAGATTTTTCCGTTTCTCTCCCTCCGTCACGCCTTGCGGCGTGACACCCGCTGACGGCGGCGGTCTCCCTCTGTCGCTTCGCGACATCTCCCTCACACTGTGAGGGAGTCGACCCTCATCAGAGAGAGGAATAACGGGGCGCCGAGTCGTCGCCCCTTCCGCTCGCATTACAGTTTGTCCGTTTCGTACTTCACAGAAAATCCCGCGGCGGGGGCAAGCCCCCGCCCTACCCTGTAAAATGCAGTTCGTGCGTAGACCGCAAAAAAGATGTAATTTGTTGCGGGTCGTCGAGACGCCGACCCCTACAAACGGGCGCGCGGAGACCCACCCGATTGTCATTCTGAGCCGATAGGCGAAGAATCTCGTTTCGCACATTTTATACTTGGGTTTGAGATCCTTCGCTTCGCTCAGGATGACAAATACAAATCCCAATTTACCGAATATGCACCACCTCGCCCGAGGTGATGACCTGTTCGCCCTCGGCGGTGGAAACGCGCAAGCCGCCGTTCGGGGCAATATCCAAAACGCGTGCGTCGAATTCTTTTTCGGGGGTAATCACGCGCACCATTTGCCCAAGCGTTGCCGAACAGGCTTTCAAGCGGTCTACCACTTCTTTGCTGTCCTCTTGCAAGGCGCGGCTGCGCAAGATGTAACGGTCTAAATTGTGCACAAGCTCTATGCAAAGCTCGTTGCGGTCGATTTCGTCGGTGCAGAAGTCGCCCACGGCGCCTGCAATGCAGTCTACATCGTCGGGGAACGCGCCGTGTTGCACATTCACCCCCACGCCGACCGCCACATATTTCGGGCGGTTGTTGACATTGACAACCTCGCAAAGAATGCCGCAGAGTTTTCTACCTTCATACAGCACATCGTTCGGCCACTTGATGGTGGTTTGCAAATTAAACATATTGTAAAGGGTATCGCGTACGGCAAGACCGGCGAGAGAGGAAATCAAATCGAAATTCTTTTCACTGCCGTCGAGTTCATACACGGCGGTTAAGTAAAGCCCCGTGCCCGCAGGCGAGCAAAAAGTCCTGCCCAAACGCCCTTTGCCGGCGGTTTGACAGTCGGCAACCACCAGCGCGCCGCCGCCCTTGTTTTCATTGCAGAGTTTTTTCGCTTCGTTGTTGGTGGAGTCGATTTCCGTGTGAAAATACACACGGCGTTTGAGATGATATTGCCGAATTTGATAAATCAGATTTTTTTCGTTTAATTCCCGAACCATTATGCGCACAGTCCTTTCTTACAGCGTATCTGCACAAATTGCACATCGAAATGTATATTGCAACTATTTTTTTCAGTATACACTATTTTCAGTCGGCAATCAAGTGCAAAGACGGTGCCGAAAACGCCCAAAATACGCGTTTTTATAAAAAAAGTGTTGACATTTTTCTTTGCAAGTGATAGCATTGTTGCATACCGCTGAACAAAGCGAGAAAATCGGAAGGAAAAGCAATATGCCGAAATTCGCGTTTACAGTTGCATATTTTTACTTTTACTTTACCAGCTTTTTTGGCAAGGTTAAGTTAAATTTCGCTGTAAATGTGTAGTTCGCCGATTCTTCTTGTTCGTTTTGAAAACTACGCCCGCAGTGAAATGCACTGCGGGCTTTTTGTTTGGCAGAAAGATTTTCTCAAAGAAATGGGGCAGCAAAAATGGTTGTGATTTTAAAAGACCATGCAGAACAGAAAAAAGTAAAAAACTTAACCGATTGGCTCGAAAATCAAGGGCTGTCGGTGCACTCGGTCGTGGGGCAGTACCAAACGATTTTGGGGCTTATAGGCGACACGAGCAAAGTGGACATTGATTTGATTCAGGGCTTGGATATTGTCGAAAAGGTCAAGCGTATTTCCGAGCCTTATAAAAACGCCAACCGCAAATTCCACCCCGATGACACGGTGATTGATGTGAACGGCGTAAAAATCGGCGGCGGGAATTTCCAGTTTTTCGCAGGGCCCTGCTCGGTGGAAAGCCGCGAACAGATTTTGTCCATCGCGCGCGATGTGAAAAAAGCGGGTGCCAACATTCTGCGCGGCGGCGCGTTCAAACCGCGCACTTCGCCGTATGCATTCCAAGGGATGCGCGCCGAGGGCTTGGAACTTCTGTTGGAAGCGAAAAAGGAAACAGGTATGCCGATTGTGACCGAAATTATGGACGCGTCGCACCTGCCGTTGTTTGAAGATGTCGATATCATTCAGGTCGGCGCCAGAAATATGCAGAATTTTGAACTGCTGAAAGAACTCGGCAAAACCGACAAGCCTATTTTCTTAAAACGCGGACTGGCCGCCACTTTGCAGGAGTTCTTAATGAGCGCCGAGTACATTATGGCGGAGGGCAACCAAAAGGTCATTTTGTGCGAGCGCGGCATTCGCACCTTTGAAACGGCAACACGCAACACCTTGGATTTGTCCGCCGTGCCGATGTTAAAGGAAATGTCGCACCTGCCCGTGGTCATTGACCCGAGCCACGCTTCGGGCATTGCACGCCTTGTAAAGCCGATGTCTTACGCGGCGGCGGCTTGCGGCGCAGACGGCTTGATGATTGAAGTACACAATGACCCTGCGCACGCGCTGTGCGACGGCCCGCAGGCATTGCGCCCCGAAGAATTTGCAGAGGTTACTGCGGGCGTGCAAAAGATTTTGAACGCAGTAAAGGAATGAAACCTATGAAAATCGGAATTGTCGGCTTGGGGCTGATTGGCGGCTCGCTTGCCAAAGCGTTGAAATTCAATACCGAACACACGGTGCTCGGTTGGAACCGCACGGCAGAGGTGCTTTTGAAAGCGAAACTGCTCGGCGCGATTGACGGGGAACTGACCGACGAGGAAATTGCGGATTGCGATATGCTCATTTGTGCGCTGTACCCGCAATTAACCGTGGATTTTGTGCTGAAATATGCGCCGACCTTAAAAAAAGGTGCAGTTGTGCTCGACGCTTGCGGCGTGAAACGCGTCATTTGCGAGCCGCTTTGGAAAGCGGCAAAGGAACACGGCTTTGTGTTTTACGGTGTGCACCCGATGGCGGGACTCCATATGTCGGGCTTTTCATATGCGAATGTCGATATGTTCCAAAACGCTTCGATGATTTTGGTGCCGCCGGAAGATGCAGATATTGCACAGATGGCAATGCTCAAAGATTTGTTTTTGTCCATCGGCTTTACGAATATTCAAATTTCCACCCCCGAGGAGCATGACCGCATTATTGCCTACACTTCGCAGTTGGCACATGTGGTTTCCAACGCCTATGTCAAAAGCCCCGAAGCGCAGGTGCACAACGGATTTTCGGCGGGCAGTTACAAAGACCTAACCCGTGTGGCAAAACTCAATGCCGATATGTGGACGGAGTTGTTTTTGGATAACGACGATAATTTACTGCGGGAGGTCGAGGGCATTATCGCCCACTTGCAGGAATATGCCGACGCGCTTAGAGCGCGCGATGCAGAAACCCTGCACGCACTTTTGAAAGCAGGCAGCGACCGTAAGGAACAAATTGACGGCAAAGGATAAGAAATATGAAAACAGTAGCAGTAAACACAGGCGTACCGTATACGATTTCTATTGAAAACGGCATTTTAGACGAATGCGGCGCGTATACCCGCGCGGTAACCAAGGCGCAAACCGCCGTGCTTGTGACCGACGATATTGTCGATGCGCTGTATGCGGCGCGGGCGGAGCAATCCTTACAAGCGGCAGGCTTTCGCACGCTGAAATTTGTTTTTCCAAATGGGGAAGCGTCCAAGAATTTGCGCGTGTACGGCGAAATTTTGGAATTTTTGGCTGAAAATCATGTCACGCGTACCGACTGCATTGTCGCGTTGGGCGGCGGCGTCGTCGGCGATATGGCGGGCTTTGCGGCGGCGACCTATCAGCGCGGCATTGACTTTGTGCAAATCCCGACCACCCTCCTTTCTTGTGTGGACTCGTCCGTCGGCGGCAAAACGGCGGTGGATTTGTCGGCGGGCAAAAATTTGGTCGGCGCGTTTTATCAACCGCGCGCGGTGCTTTGCGACCCGCAAACGCTGTCCACGCTTTCCGACGAGATTTTCGCGGACGGTATGGCGGAGGTTATCAAATACGGCGCGATTTTCAGCCGTGAATTTTTTGATTTTTTACAGGCAAACGATGCAAAAGAACACATTGAAACCGTCATTGCGCGCTGTGTGACCTTTAAGCGCGATGTGGTCGAAAAAGACGAGCGCGATTTGGGACTTCGCGGGCTTTTGAATTTCGGGCATACCTTGGGGCACGCGGTCGAAGGGTGCAGTCACTTCTCGGTGTCGCACGGCAAGGGCGTTGCCATCGGTATGGTGCTGATGGCGCGCGGCGCGTACCAATGCGGCTTGACCGAAACCGATTGCACCGCGGAATTGATTGCCGTTTTGCAAAAATATCGTTTGCCCACCGAAACGCCGTTTTCTGCAGAGGACTTGTTCACGCACGCGCTGTCCGACAAGAAGCGTGACGGCGGCAAAATTACCTTGATTGTGCCCAAAGCCTTGGGCGAATGTGTGTTATATAAAACCGATACCGAAATGCTCAAAAATGTGATAGAACAGGGGATTTGCGAATGAATATTGAAATTATGCCGCACGCACTTTGCGGCACCGTTCCCGCAATTTCCTCCAAATCCGATGCACACCGTCTGCTGATTGCCGCCGCGCTTGCCGATCAGCCTACCGTGCTTTCTTGCAATGTGCTGTCCGAAGATATTCGCGCGACGGCGGAGTGCCTGCGGGCGCTCGGCGCAAGTATCGAATACGGGGAAAATGAAATCAAAGTCACACCGATTGCAAGAGATACAGTAGAGACCGTACAACTCGACTGCGGCGAAAGCGGTTCAACTCTACGCTTTTTACTGCCGGTGGTGTCCGCGCTCGGCAAAAACGGCGTGTTTTCCGGAAAAGGCAGATTGCCTGAACGCCCTGTGACCGATTTGCGCAATGCAATGGGTGAACACGGCGTGACTTTTTCGCCGCCGTGGGTGTTCCCGATAGAAACGAAAGGACAGTTGACGGCGGGGAAATTCACCTTGAAAGGCAATGTCAGTTCGCAGTATGTGACGGGGCTGTTGTTCGCACTTCCCTTGCTCCCCGATGACAGCGAAATTGAACTGCTGCCGCCCGTAGAGTCAAAAGCCTATATTGATATGACGCTTTCCACTTTGCATACCTTCGGCATTACGGTGGAAACCGCGGAAAACACCTATAAAATCCGCGGCGGGCAAGCCTATAAAAGCCCCGAAACAGTTATGGTAGACGGCGATTGGTCCAATGCCGCATTTTTCTTGACGGCGGGGGCACTCGGCGCGCCCGTCACGGTAACGGGCTTAAATCTCCGCTCTGTGCAAGGGGATAAAGCGATTTTAGATGTTCTTGTGAAAATGGGCGCAAAAATCGAAGTGGACGGCGACGCCGTAACGGTTTCGCCCGCACCGTTAAAAGGTGTACAGATTGACGCTTCGGGCATTCCCGATTTGGTGCCGATATTGTCCGTCGCGGCGGCGGCCTGTGAAACGGGCGCGACCACCGTTACCAATGCCGCGCGGTTGCGTATCAAAGAGTGCGACCGACTTGCGGCGGACAACGAATGTTTAACCAATATGGGCGTTGTGTGTGCCGAAACCGATGACGGGCTTGTCATTTGGGGCGGCGAGGGCATTCGCGGTGGGGATGTGTTCGGCTTCAACGACCACCGCATGGTGATGTCTATGGCGATTGCCGCCACCGTCGCACGCGAAAAAACAACGATACGCGAAGCCCAGGCGGTCAGAAAATCCTACCCGCATTTCTTTGCGGATTTTGAAAAATTAGGAGGGAACGCAAATGTCCTCGATATTGACGGGTAAAAACATACAGGTGTCCGTGTTCGGGCAATCCCATTCCAAAGCCATCGGCGCGGTGATTGACGGGTTACCGGCAGGCTTTGCGGTAGACACGGAAAAGGTGAATGCATTTATGGCGCGGCGCGCACCGGGCAGGGCAAAGTTTTCCACTTCGCGCAAAGAGGCGGACAGTCCCGTAGTGCTTTCGGGACTTTTGGACGGCGTGACCTGCGGCGCGCCGCTCGGCGTGATGATTGAAAATACCAACACGCGCTCGCAGGATTATAACAATTTGCGCCTGACCCCACGCCCGGCACATTCCGACTATGCCGCGGCGGTGCGTTATAACGGGTTTAACGATATTGCAGGCGGCGGGCATTTTTCAGGCAGACTGACAGCGCCTCTATGCTTTGCGGGTGCGATTTGTCTGCAAATTCTCAAAGAAAAAGGCGTAGAAGTACGCGCGCATATTGCCTCTGTCGCGGGCATAGAAGATACGCCGTTTGACAAGGTGCATGTGCAGACGGACGACATTGCGGCAAAGCCGTTTCCCGTGCTCTCGGACGAACAGGGCGAAAAAATGCAGGCGGCAATCGAAGCGGCGCGCAAGGATTGTGACTCCGTCGGCGGCGTGATTGAATGTGCCGTTGTGGGCTTGCCGGCAGGCATCGGCGACCCGATGTTTGACGGCGTGGAAAATCAGCTTGCAAAAAATCTGTTCGGCATTCCCGCCGTCAAAGGCTTGGAATTCGGCAGCGGTTTTGCGGGCAGTGCTTTGCGCGGCAGTGAAAACAACGATCCATTTTGTGTCGAAAATGGAGAAATCCGTACCGTGACCAACAATCACGGCGGCATTTTGGGCGGGATTACTTCGGGTATGCCCGTGGTGTTCCGCGTGGCGATAAAGCCCACGGCGTCTATCGCCAAACCGCAGCAAAGCGTGCATTTAGAAACCAAAACCGAAGAAACTTTAAGAATTGTCGGGCGGCATGACCCTTGCATTGTGCCGCGCGCCGTCCCCGTGGTGGAAGCGGTTGCGGCAATCACGGTTTTGGATATGCTTTTGGGGGCGTAAGTTATGGATTTACAGGACATCAGAGAACAAATCAACGAAATCGACGCGCAGCTGGTTCCGCTGTTTTTAAAGCGGATGGGGCTGTCAACGGAAGTCGCCAAATACAAACAGGCAAATCATATGCCCGTGCTCGACAAAACCCGCGAGCGCGCCCTGTTAAAGCGCGTCAGCGAAATGGCGGATGACGAGGATTTGCGTTTATACACGCGCCTTTTGTATGCCGATATTATGGGGCTTTCGCGCTCGTATCAGCATAAATATTTGGAGGCGGACGGCACACAGCTTTCTGCGCAAATTCAAGATGCGGCGGACAAATTCGCCAAAACCGATTTGCCCGAAACGGCGGTGGTTGCGTGCCAAGGCGTGGAGGGTGCGTATTCTTCGCTTGCGTGCGAGCGGCTGTTTAAAAATCCCGATATTATGTTTTTTAAGGATTGGGAAGGCGTGTTTGCCGCCGTACAGCAGGGGCTTTGCCGCTATGGCATACTGCCGATTGAAAACAGCACGGCGGGGTCTGTAAACCATGTGTATGATTTGATGAATCAATATAAATTTTATATTGTCAAAAGCGTACGCTTAAAGGTGGACCACAGTCTGCTTGCCAAAAAAGGCGTACAGCTTTCCGAAATCAAAGAGATTTTCTCGCACGAGCAAGCCATCAGCCAATGCAGCAACTTCCTGTCTAAACTCGACGGCGTAAAGGTGACGGTTTGTGAAAATACTGCCGCCGCCGCCAAACGCGTGGCAGAGAGCGGCCGCCGCGATGTTGCGGCGATTTGCTCGCAGGAGTGCCGCGAATTGTACGCACTGTCGTGTCTGTCGGAGAGCATTCAAAATTCCGGCAACAACTACACGCGGTTTATTTGCATCGGCAAGGATTTGGAAATTTTTACGGGCGCAAACAAAACGAGTTTGATGCTTACTTTGCCGCACCGCCCCGGCGCACTTTATGATGTGCTGTCGCGCTTTTACGCGCTCGACATCAACCTGTTAAAACTCGAAAGCCGCCCGAAGCCGAACAGCGACTTTGAATTTTTGTTCTATTTTGATGTGGAGTCGTCGGTGTATGCCGAAAATTTCCGCCAAATGATTGTGCAGCTGGAAAATGCCGCCGAGCAATTTTGCTATCTCGGCAGTTATACGGAGATTTTGTAAATCAAAAAACATATCGGGGAGAAAGCGTCGAATATCGGCGCAAACTTCATTTTTTGTTTACAAAACGTTCAACAAATGGCTATTGTATCGAAATATTTAGCCGTTATACTAAACACATCAAATCAAGAGAGACACTTGGTTTGACCAAACAGAATTACCCCCTTCTGTTTGAGAACTTTTTCATTTCTCCCCCTTCTTTTTCAACAAAAGAGAAAAAGCCACCCGATCCCCCGTCGAGTGGTTTTTTTCTGCCCATTTTTGAAATTTCACAAAGCACAGCCCATTTGTACCGCGCCGCCGACAATGTCGAGCACACAAAAGCCGTTGCGTTTATAAAATCGAATGGCGCCGCGGTTCTGCTTGTCGACGCTCAAAAAGATGCCCGAAACACCCAACTCTTTCAAGTGGGATTTTAAGGCTTTCATTAAATCACCGCCCGCGCCTTGATTTTGGTATGCGGGCAAAATATCAATATGTAAATGCGCAGGGTATTTCCCGGCGTATTTTTTTTGCACATTCGGCTCGAAATAGGCGTACAAATACCGCAACAGTCCGTATTTCCGAATTTGTTTACATTCGTTTTTACGAAACGATTGTTTGTAAGCATAGTAATCCGGCGCACAAAGGATGTACCCCACGGGTGTGTCGCTGTTGTCGGTTACGGTGAAGCAATGCTCCCGCGCACAGCGCGTGTACCAACGGTTGTATTGTAACAGCGTGGTTTCACGCGCGGCACCGTCTTTTTTGAGCGCGGGCGGTGCCGTCGCAAGACAAATATGTTCAAGCGCGGGAATGTCGCGCGGTTCAATCGTCCGGATTTGCATAGCGGAAGCCCTCCTTGTGCGGATGATTTCTTTCTCCATTGTAGCAAATGCCCCGCCGCCTTGCAAGAGATTGACTTACGCTAAATTTTTATTTGTCATCCACTGAGGTCGTTCCCTACAATTCGTAGGGGCGAACTGTGTTCGCCCGACAAAATGCGATGTCATTTCGCGGAACGGTCAAGACCGTTCCCTACGCGCACGCATTGAAAGTTCAGGGTAGGGCGGGGGCTTGCTCCCGCCGCTTATGCCCCCTCTGACGAGGGGGCTGTCAAATGCGCAGCATTTGACTGGGGGAGAGATTTTTCTCTCCCTCCGTCACGCGCTTTGCGCGTGCCACCTCCCTCCCAGAGGGAGGAATAACGGGTCGTCGAGTTACGGCTGCGCCATTACCCCTTTGTCGCTGCGCGACATTTCCCCTAACAGGGGAATCTCACCGACCCCTACAAACGGGGCGCCGAGTCGTCGCCCCCTACGTACGCATTGCATTTTGCCCGTTCCGTTAATACACCCACAAACCCCAATTTGCCATTTCGCACCCAACGCGCGGAATAGAAAAACTTAACCTTTGCTTTGCTGTTCAAACTCCCGTTTGACTGCGTCGATTTTGTTCTGCGGGGCAAGGGAAGGCTTATGCCTGCCGCGCGCGGTCAGTTCGTCGAGCACGGTTGTGTGCAAGTTGTGCTCCTCACGCAAAATGGCGAGCATATCGTTTTTGAGGGTGCCTGTGGTGCAGTCGGCGGCGGCAGAATTGTACAGTGCGGTGATTTGCTGTTGCGAAGCGAGCAAATCCTCTAAAATTTCGTCCTGTGTCAGCGGTGCGTCCGCCGGCTTTTCTGCAGTATTCGTCGACGGAACGGCGATTTCCGCGGCTGTCTCACTGCCGCGCCGCTTGCTGTTTTCTTTATGATAAAACGCCAAAAATCGTATCATAATGTGTTTTGTGCTGTGCGGCAATCTGCTCGCAAAGCCCGCGCACGGTCGGGTCGTCGGTCAATTCGGCAAAGCTTTTGTATTTTTCAATCAGCCGTTTTTCCGCCTGTAACGCATCGCGCACGGCGGACAGTTCTGCGTCGGTCAGATTTGCCATTGCGCAAGCTCCTTTCTTTTGTTTTGATTAGATTTTGCGCAAAACAGAAGGGTATACCTTGTAAAATTTTGCAAAGAAACGGGGCTGCAAAAAAACTTTCGTTTTTTTACAGCCCCTTTTGTTACTCCGCGCCGAGCCCGAAACTGACAGACAGCGCGTGGTCGATTTTTTCCATTTCCGCTTGCGGCAGATTGCCCATCCGCTCTTTCAGCCGCTGTTTGTCAATGGTGCGCACCTGTTCCAATAAAACAATCGAGTCCTTTTGCAGACCGCACCCGCCGGCATTGACGCGGATGTGCGTCGGCAAATTGGTTTTATATTTTTGGCTGGTGATTGCCGCCGCAATGACCGTCGGACTGTATTTGTTGCCGACATCGTTTTGCACAATCAGTACAGGCCTTGTGCCGCCCTGCTCCGAACCGACTACCGGGCTTAAATCCGCGTAATAGATGTCCCCGCGTTTGACCGTCATAGAAATCACGCTCCAAAGAGAATTTCGGTACACCGTTAGTTTGACCTGAAATTCCCTTTCATAAACATTTTTTTCAAAGAAAAGGGGAGCAATACAGTATATGACGCGAAATCAAAAAGGGTACAAGCAAAACGCGGTACACATTATTTTATACAGCCGTCTAAAAATGCAAGCGCGGTTTGCATCACTTCACTGTCCTCCTCGCACATTTTGCGAAAATCCAGCGTTTTTGCAAAGGCGGCACATTCGTCGGCGCTTTCTTTGGCTTTTGCGAGTACGCCGAGTTTTTCGAGCGCTTCGGCGATGTATTGTTCTGCTTCGGGTGTGGCATAAACATTATGTTGCTTTTCCGGGTACAAAACGGAGCGAATATTTTGGTTTCCCGCAAGCGCCGCATTGCCCGCTACGGCGTTTGCAAGCGGCACAACGCCGTCCTTTTCGCCGTGCATAAGCAGAACGGGTTTTTGTATATCTTTTAACAGTTCGGCGGTCGGTTTCGCGGCATCCCCGCCGAACCGCAGTCTTTCGTACGCGCGCAGAAACGGCTTTAAAAAACCGAAATTTTTGCCTGTTTGTGCCTGCGCCTGCGCCGTGAGCAGCTCGGGCACATCGTTGGGCGCGGAAAAGGCGAGTACACCGTGCACTTGCGGCTCGTTTGCGGCGCGACAGACCGTGTATGCGCCCCAGGAATGCCCCGCAAGCAATACGGGCAGTTCTTTTGTGCGGTCGTCTGTTTTTGCAAACTGCAAGGCACTTTTCAGGTCGCAAACCGCCTGCGGCATACCGACAAGGGCTTTTCCGTCGGACGCCATTGTCCCTGTGTTGTCGTAGGCGAGTACCAAATAGCCGTGCTTTGCAAAAAAGTCAATTTCGGTGGTGTAACTCAAATGCCCGCCGCCCATACCGTGGCAGAAAATCAGCAGGGCTTTAAAATCGGTTTTGCCCGTTTCAAAATACAAATTGCCGCGTAAGGTTTGCCCGCGATTGCCTTTGAATTCTATGGGTTCTGCCGTTAAATTTTCAAAATCCGCCGCCGTGAAATAGGACAGATATGCGTTGCCCTCGCACCGCGCGCCGAACGCGACCTTTTCGACCGATGCGGCAAGCAAAAACAAAAACAGCACCGCCAAAAGCAACACAACGACTGCAATCCATATGTATATCATTTGTTGACTCCTTTATTTTGCGTACATTTGCATAAGAATTTTTTCAAGTAAGCGGTCGGGCAACAGTCGTTTTAGGAACATTAATGCCTTGTATTCGCCGCCGACCGCCACGCGTACGGGCGGATTTTTCTTGCCGGCAAGATGCAGCGCAACTTTTGCCACGCTTTCGGGCGGCTTGCCGTTTTGCTCGTCGTGCTCCATTTTTTGCACGGAGCGCGCACAGCGCGCATAATACGGCGACGAAGTGTTTAAATGCTTGCTTCGCGCGCCGGTAAAGCCTGTTTTTGTGTCGCCCGGCTCAATGAGAGATACGCGCACGCCGAACGGCGCAATTTCCATACGCAATGCCTCGGCGTAGGCTTCGAGCGCGAATTTGCTTGACGAATAGTGCGATTGAAACGGAATGCCGATGCGCCCCGCAATGGAACTGATGAGCAACACAAGCCCGTTTCTTTGTGCACGCATTTTCGGCAAAATTGCCGCGTTGACGCGCAACACGCCGAAATAATTGGTTTCCATTTGCGCTTTGGCAAGACGAAGCGGCGTATCCTCGCACGCGCCCGCAATCCCGAACCCTGCGCAATGGATTAAAATATCCACATCTTCGATCGTGTCGACAACGCGGCGAATGCTCTCCTCGTCGTTCACATCCATTTGTAAAAAACGGATTTCACCGTTCCCGACGCGCTGCGTTTTTTCTTCGCAATGCCGCGACACGGCGGTGACCGTACAGCCGTTTTCGGCAAAGGCAACGGCGCAGGCGAGCCCGAGCCCACTGCTCGCCCCTGTAACGAACACGGATTTTCCGTACACATTTTTCATCGGCATCATCTCCTTTGTCTATTGTACCATACCGTTCCCTGCGTGCAAGCAATTTTTCAAAAGTTCCCTATTTAACAAAATGTTTACAAATAAATCATTGACAAATCGGCAACCTAATTGTATAGTATATATTGTAGTTAGCACTCGGGAACAATGAGTGCTAACGGTGCTAAAATGAGAAACGGGGCGGTGAATATGGAGCTTTCGGAACGCAAAAAGAAATTGCTTGCCGCGATTGTGGAACGGTATATTGCCACCGGTGAGCCCGTCGGCTCCAAGGTGCTCGCGGCGCTGCCGGATTTGGCGGTTTCCTCGGCGACAATTCGCAACGAAATGGCGGAACTCGTCAATATGGGGCTGTTAGAACAGCCGCATACTTCGGCGGGGCGTGTGCCGTCCAGTGCTGGCTATCGGTATTATGTGGACAATTTAATGGGGCGGTATGAACTGTCGCCGAACGAAAAACGGCTGATTGACATGAAACTGCAAACCGCCTCGGGCGACGCGCAAAAGGTTCTCGAAAGCGCCGGCAATATTTTGGCGGAAATGACGCGGTGCGCGGCGGTCTCGACCACGCCTGCCGATGAGGCGGCGGTGGTGCGGCGCGTGGAGCTTGTTCCCATCGGGACGCGCACGGCGATGATTGTGATGCTGACTTCGTCAGGCATTCTCAAAAGCCGCGTGTGCAAAACGACAAGTGAGATCACCGTCGATATGGCGGAGAGCTTTTACAATATCGTCAATGCGAATTTCATCGGCAAACCTGCGGCGGCAATGCACATTGCCAAAATCCAAACACTTGCCGTTTCGCTCGGTGAAAAATCTTTGGAAATGACGCCGCTGTTGGTCGCGCTTGCCGATGTCGCGGCAATGACCGAACGCACGGAACTGCTGTTAGAAGGGCAAAGCAATTTGCTCGGCTACAAAGAATACGAGCAGAACGCCTACGAGTTGATTGAATTTTTACGGCGTGCCGAGCCGCTGGGGCAGATTTTTTCGCATCAGCAGAAAAGCGGCGAAAAAGGCGGTTTGCAAGTGCTTATCGGCGACGAAAACCGTTTTCGGGAATTGCAAAATTCGAGTATGATTTTCGGCAATTATGAAATCGCGGGGCACCAAAGCGGAACGCTCGGGCTTATCGGGCCCACCAGAATTGACTATGCACGGCTCATTCCGAGCTTGCAATATTTAACGCAAATCGTCGGAAAAATCCTTTCCGACAATGTGGAGGAATAGAGGTATGGCAAAAGAAGAAAAAACCAAAACCCCGCCCGAGGCAGAACAGACTGCCCCCGAAGTGCAACAGGCGGATGCGCCCGAAACGGCACAATCCGAAGAGAATGCGGCGGAACAGAAATTGCAGGAACTCGAAAACAATCTCAAAGAAGCCAACGACAAATTTCTGCGCACCTTGGCGGAATACGATAACTACCGCAAACGCTCCGTGCGCGAAAAAGAACAGGCATACGCCGACAGCAAGGCGTCTGTGTTGGCGGAGTTTCTGCCCGTGCTTGACAATTTCGAGCGCGCCGCGGGCAATAAGGAAGCCCCGCTTGCGGATTACCAAAAAGGTGTGGATATGATTTTTACCCAATTCACGGAGATATTCAAAAAATTGGGCGCCGAAAGCTTCGGCGAAGCGGGTGACGCGTTCGACCCGAATATCCACAGCGCGGTGATGCATGTTGAGGACGAAGCACAGCCCGAAAACACCGTGGCAGAGGTTTTCTCAAAAGGCTATAAATTAGGCGATAAGATTTTGCGGCCGGCGGTCGTCAAAGTCGTAAACTGAATTTGACATATCATGATTTTTAAACGAATTTGGAGGAGTTTATTATGGCAAAAGTAATCGGTATTGACTTAGGTACAACCAATTCCTGCGTGGCGGTCATCGAGGGCGGTGAGCCCGTGGTTATCGCAAACGCAGAGGGTGCAAGAACCACCCCGTCCGTTGTGGCGTTCTCGAAAGACGGCGAAAGAATGGTCGGGCAGGTCGCAAAACGGCAGGCAATCACCAACCCCGAACGCACGGTGGCGTCCATTAAACGCCATATGGGGTCGGATTATAAAGTCGCCATCGACGGCAAAAACTACACCCCGCAGGAGATTTCCGCAATGATTTTGCAGAAACTCAAAAGCGACGCAGAAGCCTATCTCGGCAGCACCGTGACCGAGGCGGTTATCACCGTTCCCGCCTATTTCACCGACGCACAGCGTCAGGCGACCAAGGACGCGGGCAAAATCGCGGGCTTGGATGTCAAGCGCATCATCAATGAGCCGACAGCGGCGGCGCTTGCATACGGCATTGATAAAGAGGACGACCAAAAGGTGATGGTGTACGACCTCGGCGGCGGTACCTTTGATGTTTCCATCATCGAAATGGGCGACGGCGTGCAAGAGGTTTTGGCAACTGCCGGTAACAACCGCTTGGGCGGCGACGATTTTGACCAGCGCATTATCGACTGGCTTGCCGACGAATTCAAAAAGGAACAGGGCATTGACTTGCGTTCCGACAAAATGGCAATGCAGAGACTGAAAGAAGCGGCGGAAAAAGCAAAAATCGAACTTTCCGGCGTGACCACTTCGCAAATCAGCCTGCCCTTCATTACGGCAGACGCAACCGGTCCGAAACACTTGGAAACGACCTTAACCCGTGCGAAATTCAACGAAATGACCGCGGATTTGGTCGAAGCGACCATGGGGCCTGTCCGTCAGGCGCTGTCCGATTCGGGCTTGCAGGCATCGCAGATTAACAAGGTGCTGATGGTCGGCGGTTCTTCGAGAATTCCCGCCGTACAGGAAGCCATTAAGAGTTATATGGGTCACGAGCCGTTTAAGGGCATCAACCCCGACGAATGTGTTGCGGTAGGCGCGGCAATTCAGGGCGGCGTGCTCGGCGGCGATGTCGAGGGTATTCTGTTGCTCGATGTTACGCCGCTTTCGCTCGGTATTGAAACCATGGGCGGCGTTTCCACCAAGATTATCGAGAGAAACACCACTATCCCGACCAAGAAGAGCCAAATTTTCTCCACCGCGGCGGACAATCAGACTTCCGTTGAAGTCCATGTTTTGCAGGGTGAACGCGAATTTGCAAAAGACAATAAAACCTTAGGTGTGTTCCACCTCGACGGCATTATGCCCGCACCGCGCGGTGTGCCGCAGATTGAAGTCACCTTCGATATTGACGCAAACGGCATTGTGCATGTTTCCGCAAAAGACCTCGGCACACAAAAAGAGCAGTCCATTTCCATCACATCTTCGACCAATATGTCGAAGGACGATGTGGAAAAGGCAGTCAAAGAAGCCGAACAGTATGCGGCAGAGGATAAGAAACGCAAAGAGTCCATTGATACGCGCAACGAAGCTGACCAAATGGTCTATCAGTGCGAGAAAATTATCAAGGAAAACGGCGACAAAATCCCCGAAAACGATAAAACCGAAATTCAGTCGAAGATTGACGCGCTCAAAGAAGCCCTCAAAGGCGACAATATGGACGACATCAAGGCGAAGAAAGACGCATTGACCGAGAAGTTCAACAAGGTTGCCGAAACGATGTATCAAGCGGCGGCGGCGCAAGCACAGGCGGCACAGGGCGGCGCAAACCCCGGTGATGCGGGTGCACAAGGCGGCAAAGGCGACGACGGCTACTACGAAGCGGATTATACCGATGTAGAATAAGGCGATTTCATGCAAAAAGGCAGAGCTGTCTGTATACAGACAGCTCTGCCATAACCCGATTATAGGGAGTTACTTATATGGCAGATAAACGAGATTATTACGAAGTCCTCGGCGTGGACAAAAGTGCGTCGGAGGACGAAATTAAAAAGGCATACCGCAAGCTCGCCAAGCAGTATCACCCCGACCTGCATCCCGGCGACAAAGAGGCAGAGGAAAAATTCAAAGAGGCGAATGAAGCCTATGAAGTACTGTCCGACGCCGAGAAAAAGGCGAAATATGACCGATTCGGCCATGCGGGTGTTGACCCGAATTACGGCGCAGGGCAGGGCGGCTACGGCGGCTTCGGCGGTATGGATTTTGACCTCGGTGACATTTTCAACAGTTTCTTCGGCGGCGGTTTCGGCGGCGGCAGCAGCAATCCGAATGCGCCGCAGCGCGGCAGTGACGCGCAGGCAAGCGTGACCGTTTCGTTTGAAGAAGCGGCAAAGGGATGCGAGCGCGAGGTGGAATTTCGCAGAATTGAAGTCTGCGACGAATGCCACGGCAGCGGCGCGGCGGCGGGTTCTTCGCCCAAAACCTGCCCCGACTGCGGTGGGCGCGGGCAGGTCACTTCGCAACAGCGCACCCCGTTCGGCGTGATTCAAACGCAAAAGGCGTGTTCACGCTGCGGCGGCAAGGGCACGATTATTGACAATCCTTGTAAAAAATGCCACGGAGCGGGACTTGTGCGCAAGCCTGCAAAGATTAAGGTGAAACTTCCCGCCGGGATTGACGACCGACAGGTCATCAATGTGCGCGGGCAAGGCAATAAAGGCAAAAACGGTGGACCCGCGGGCGATTTGCGCGTGGCGGTCAATGTGCGTCCGCACCCGATTTTTGAACGCGACGGCTACAATGTATGGGTGGAAATGCACATCAGTTATGCCGCGGCGGCGCTCGGCTGTGCGTTAGAAGTGCCTACGCTTGACGGTAAGGTAAAATACAACATTCACCCCGGCACGCAGTCGGGCGATGTGTTTAAAATGCGTGAACGTGTGGATGTGCCGCGCGACTTGAACGAAGAGCAAAAACGCTTGCTGTTGGAACTGGACAAAGCCCTCGGCAATGAAACGGCACACATCGGCAAAAACGAGGATGAGAAAAAAGGCTTCTTCGGGAAGAAGAAAAAATAAACCGCTGCACAAAAACGGCGGAGCGAAAAAAAGCAAATCGGACTGTATAGCGGTTGCCTATACAGTCCGATTTTTATGTATGCCTGCAAAGTGGTTCGATTGTGTGCGTCTGTAAGCAACAGCGTAGGGCGGGGGCTCGCCCTACGCCGCATTTGTTTTGTTCGGTTCAAAAGAATGATTTCTGCGCGATGGGAGCATTTTCGTGCAGAAATCACCGGTAAAAATCCGTTTTAAAAGAACGATACAAAACGGCGGGGGCAAGCCCCCGCCCTACCCTATGAAACTGAATTTGTACAACAAACCGTAGGGGCGTCGACTCGGCCGCCCGCAAATTTCGATATCGTTTTGCAGAACAACACGCAGGTCGTTCCCTACTCGTAGGGGCGAACTGTGTTCGCCCGCCTGATTGTCATTTTACAGCGTTCTCGCACCACTCGCCGCCTGTAAAATCCAACGGGCGTCCACGGCATTGATTTTGCCGTCACCGTTGACATCTGCCGCGGCGGATTGGATGGCATCAAATGTACGCGCACCGCTTGCCGCCTGTAATACCCAGCGGGCATCAGTTGCGTTTACACGCCCATCCCCGTTTGCATCGCCGGGGATAGAAACCGGGTCTACTGGGTCAACGGGGTCTACGGGGTCAACCGGGTCTACGGGGTCTACGGGGTCTACGGGGTCAATCGGGTCAACGGGCGCCGGGGGTTCGGTATTAAAGGGAATCTCATGCGCATTTGCGTAGTCTTGTGCGTAAGAATCCGCATCACCGTACATTACTTCCAAAGCGGTGCAATTTGTAAAGGCATCCGCGGCGATTGTTTTCAATTTCGCGGTTGTTTGTACGGATTGTAAGGCGGTGCATTGCATAAAGGCACCGTTGCCGAGCGTCTTTACACCGTTGCCGAGAATAGCTTCTGTAAGCGAAGCGCATTTAAAGAATGCGCGGTCGCCGATTTCTAATTTTGCAGTTGCGGCGGAATCGGTAAGGTCTTGGATTGTTAATTTCGTCATACCGCAGTTATAAAATGCTTCTTTACCGATGGATTCCATTTCACCGGGCAAGGTGACTTCGGAAAGCGCCGAGCAGTTATAGAAACCGTAGTCGCCAATCGATTTTAACGCACTGCCGAAATCCACATTGGTAAGTGCGGTGCAGTATCTAAACGCACCGTTGCCGACAGACACTGTGTTTTCACCGAGTGTCGCATCGGTCATGGCTTCGCAGTATTCAAATGCGCCGTCACCGATGGTGCGCATGGTATTCGGCAAAGCGGCTTTGGTTAATTTTTTACAACCGCTGAATGCATAATCCCCTATATCGGTCAGGCTGTTGCCGAACTCGACATCCTGTAAGACGGCACAGTTGCGGAACGCGCTGCTGCCGATGGTTTCAAGGCTGTTGCCGAGGGCGGCAGACTGCATATTTGTGCAGTTGACAAATGCGAAATCACCGATTTCCGTCACACCGTTACCGAGATTTACCTGTGTAATGGTAGAGCAGTTGCCGAATGCATTGCCGCGAATCACTTTGACGCTGTCGGGCAAAAGGACTTCGGTCAGATTTTTACAATCGCGGAACGAACGGTAGCCGATTTCCTCTAACCCGTCGCGGAAGGTGGCGGTTGTAAGGCTTGTGCACCCTTCAAATGCGCCGTATGCGGTGGAATCGCTGTTTGCGATGATCCGCAGACTTGCCGGGAAGTCTGCACTTTCCAGAACTTCGCATTTGTAAAAGGCACCGTGCTCAATGACCTGTACGCTGTTGCCGAATGCGACGGTGCGAAGTCGGCTGCATTTGAAAAATGCGTTTTCGCCGATGCGCTCCACGCCGTTGCCGACAGTTGCATCGGCAAGCATTGTGCAGTTTGCAAAAGCATTGTTTCCGACAAAGACTGCGCTGTCGGGAATTTGCACCGATAGCAGCCGCGCACAGCCGCTGAATGCTTCGTCGCGGATTGCGTCAACCGCCGTACCGATGGTTGCGGTTTCCAATATCGGACAATTCCGGAACGCCGCAACGCCGAGATAGGTGACGCCGTTACCGATTGTGGTGTGCAACAGAGCCGTACAGTTTTCAAATGCACGGTCACCGACGGACTGTGTGCTGTTGGGAATGGTTGCTTCCGTGAGCTTTGTGCAGTTTCGGAAGGCCTGTGCGCCAATGGTCTCGATGCCTGTTCCGAAATCAACGGAAGCAAGACTTGCGCAGTTTTCAAATGCGCTGTTTCCAATGGTATTCATGCTGTCAGGCACTGTCACGGTCGGTAGGTTTGTGCACCCGCGGAAGGCCTGTGCACCGATGGTCTCAATGCCTGTTCCGAAATCAACGGAAGCAAGGCTTGCGCAGTTTTCAAATGCGCCAAGCAATTCATTGTATGCATTCGGCGTGGCATCTGCAATGGTTTTCAAACTGTTCGGGAAGTTGAGCGACTGCAATGCGGTACAGCCGGCGAATGCCTGTGTCTCAATTGTTTCTAAGCTTGTGCCGAATTGCACGGTATCTAAATGGGTAAACCCTTTAAAGGTGTATGCCGGAATGACTTTCAAGCTGTCGCCAAGCTCAACTTTTTGGAGTGCAAAGCAGTTTTGGAACACTTCTGCGCCGAGCGTCAAAACGCCGTTGCCCACTTTTGCATGGGTAAGCGTTGCGCAATCTCTAAATGCGTAGTCTTTAATTGTTAAAACCGTATCGGGAATGATAACTTCCGTCAGGCTTGCACAACCGGCAAATGCGGATGTTTCAATCGTTTCTAATGCATCGCCGAATTGAACGGCTTGCAAAGCGGCGCAACCGTTAAAGGCGTCTGCCGGAATTACTGTAATGCCGTTGCCAATGGTGACATTTTGCAAGCCGGTGCAATTTTGGAATACAGCGTTGCCAAGAGAGGTAACCGTATCCGGAATGGTAATGTTTACAAGACCGGAACACTGTGCGAACGCTTCCGCACCGATTTTATCAACTGCTGAACCGAATGTTACGGTCTCCAATCTGGCGAGCCCGGCGAACATATTGTCCGGAATATCGGTTATGCCGTTGCCAAGCTCAACTTTTTGAAGCGCAGAGCAGTTTTGGAGCATAGAAGGTGTAATTTTTGTAACGCCGTTGCCGATTTTGATATAGGTGAGCGCCGTACAATTCGCAAAAACATTTTCACCGAGCGTTAATACGGAGTCGGGAATGGTTATGGTAGGCAATTTTTCACAACCGGCAAATGCGGATGTTTCAATGCTCGTTATGGTGTCGGGCAGCTCTACCGTTTCTAACGAAGAACAACCGTAAAATGTATATTCCGGAATGAAAGGAACACCGTTACCGATGGTGGCGGTTTGCAAGCCGGTGCAATTTTGGAATGCGCGTTCGCCGAGTTTTACCACGCTGTCCGGTATGGTGACAGCGGTTAAGCCGGGCTTGTTTGCAAATGCGTCTTGAATCATCGTCACGGTGCCGTCACGCACGGTACGGGCGCCGACAATATCATCCTGTACGGCAATTAAATGGTTGCTGATATATAAGATGCCGTCAATCCAATTATTTAAATCGTTATAATACCCTGTATTTTGGAATGCGTCGGTTGCGATATTGCGCAAATTGTCCGAAGCGGTAATTTGTTTTAAGGAGGTACAACCGTAAAAGGTTTTCGGTCCGATGTCGGTAACGCCTGCGGGAATGTTGATGCGCTCAATAAACGAACAGCCGTAGAACGCCTCGTCGCCGATGTGGGTTACACTGTTGGAAATGGTGATACTGACAAGATAGGTGCAGTTATAGAACGCACCGCGTTCAATGGAGGTAATCCCGTCCGTAAAGTTGACGATAGATAAGTTTTTACAGTCGCGGAAAGCATTTTCCGGGATTTTTTCGATCACGGGGGAAAGGTCGATGCTAATCAATTTATCGCATTTTTCAAAAACGCTTGCACCGATAGAGGTTACACTGTCCGGCAACTTAACAAATTTTAAACTGCTGCACGATTGGAATACGGCTGCGCCGATTTCCACAAGTGAGTCAGGCAATGTTATCGACAGCAAGTTTACACAACTTGCAAAAGTTCGGTCACGAAGAACTTTCAAGTTGTTAGGCAAATTTATACTGGTCAACAGTACACATTTTTCAAACGCACCGCTGCCGATGTCGGTTACGGTGTTTGGAATGGAAATGCTTCCTAAATTCGGGCAGTTGTAAAACGCCTGATTCCCGATTTCCGTAACGGTATCCGGCACGGCAACATTGGTGATGGTTTTACAGTCGTAAAAGGCTTTATTACCGATTTTGACGACGGTATACACTTTTGAGGTGTTCGGGTCTGTCCAAGTCGCGGGAATGGTTTTTAAATTGGGATCCGGATCGTTGCCATATTCCGTATATCTACGGATTTCACAGGTTTTGTCTTCCTCTGAAAGGACAGAACAAATGAATTCACCGTCCCATTCTGCATCGTGTGCAGGTGTATCCGGTTCACCGGTGCCCGGTAAAGCGGATAATACCAGACTTGCGGTCAGCATGATCGCCAACGCCAGCAGAACAGAGAACAACCGTTTTGTTTTCGTAACTCTTTTCGTCGTTGTGTGCATATGCATTTCTCCCTCGACTGAATTTCAGATAAAAATCCAAATTCAGTATACAATATTAAAGATTTTATGTCAAGCAAAATAAAAGGTTTAAAGTTTTACTTATCGACGGTGTAAAAGATATAATATTGTTGAAGAAGGTGAGCGTATGTATTCGGATTATTACCGTTACCCTAACTTTTTCCAAAATCGAAGAAAAAACAAAAAAATACTGTAAAACCGACTGCTTTTGTGCTATGATAAATACACAAAAGCAGTTTTCGGTTTTGGGAGTATAGAACATGTACGGTTTATTAGGCGAAACATTGGGGCACAGCTTTTCCCCGCAAATTCACGCTTGTTTGGGCGATTACGAATACAAATTGTTTGAGGTTGCGCCCGAAGATTTGGGCGATTTTCTGCGCTCGGGCAGTTTTGAAGGCTTGAATGTCACCATACCTTACAAAAAAGCGGTGATGCCCTATCTTGCGGAGATTTCCGAGAATGCAAAGGCGATCGGCTCGGTCAACACGATTACCGTTTTGCCGAACGGCACTTTGCGCGGGGATAACACCGACTATGACGGATTTTTATATCTTGTGCGGCGAAGCGGTATTGCCGTAAACGGCAAAAAAGCGTTGGTTTTGGGCACGGGCGGCGCGTCGCTCCCCGTGAAAAAGGTGCTTTCAGACCTCGGCGCGCGCGAAATCATTTCGATTTCGCGGACGGGCGAAAACAATTATCAAAATTTAGAAAAACATTTCGACGCGGATTTGATTGTCAATACCACACCGGTCGGAATGTACCCGAACAATTTGCAAGCGCCCCTGTCTTTGGATGGATTTTCGCATTTGTCGGGGGTGTTGGATATTGTTTACAACCCGCAAAAAACACAACTGATTTTGGACGCCGAACAGCGCGGCATTCCCGCCTTTTCGGGGCTGACGATGTTAGTGGCGCAGGCGAAGCGCGCGGCGGAGTTGTTTTTAAATACGAACATAGACGACTGCAAAAATGATGAAATTTATGAAACTCTGTCACGGCAGATGAAAAATATCGTGTTGGTCGGTATGCCCGGCTGCGGAAAATCGACCGTCGGCAAAGCGCTCGCAAAACGCCTTTCGCGCCCGTTTTTTGACGCGGACCAAGAAATTGTCAAACGCGCGGGCAAGTCCATTCCCGAAATCTTTCAAACAGAGGGCGAAGCGGGCTTTCGGAAAATCGAAACCGAAGTGCTGTTTGATTTGTGTCGGCAAAGCGGCGCGGTCATTGCCACGGGCGGCGGCGCGGTGACTGTCCCCAAAAATCACGGTATTTTGCGTCAAAACAGCTTGGTGTTTTTTATCAACCGCGATATTGCGGTGTTGCCCACAAACGGCAGACCGCTTTCAGAGCAAAATGATTTACACGAAATGTTCCGTCAGCGTTTGCCTTTGTATCGCGCGGTATGCGATTACGAGGTGGACGGAAACAGCGAAATTCAAACGGTCACCGACCGTGTTGCGGAGGTATATGCAAAATGAAAAATATTTTGGTCATTAACGGGCCCAATCTGAATATGCTCGGCGTGCGTGAGCCGGATATTTACGGCAAAGAAACCTACGAGGTTTTGGTTTCGCTGATTGAAGAATGGGCGGCGGAATTGGATTGTCAGGTCGAGTGCTTTCAGTCAAACCACGAGGGCGAAATCGTTGATGAAATTCAAGAAGCGCTCGGACAGTTTGACGGGATTATCATCAACCCCGCGGCGTATACACACACGAGCGTTGCCATTTTGGACGCACTGAAAGCGGTGGGCTTGCCGGCGGTTGAGGTACACATTTCCGATGTGCACACACGCGAGGCATTCCGCCAAACTTCCTACGCGGGGCTTGCATGCGAAGCGCATTTTATCGGCTTGGGCTTTGCGGGCTACAAAAAAGCGCTCGAATATTTGGCGGCGTTATAACGGTTGCAGTTTTGCAAAGGATTTAGTATAATAAAGAAAAACAACGCAAATCTTCTCGGAGAGGAGTCTGAATATGGAAAAGAATAAGGTCAGAGTCAACATTGCGGGGGTTACCTATTCGCTGATTACCGACGAAACGGCGGAGTACACCGCTGAACTTGCGGCGGAAATCGACGCCAAAATGAAAGAAATGCAGGGGGCAAATCCCTTTATGTCTACCAATCAGGCGGCGGTGTTGATTGCCATTGAATTCGCCGACAAGGCAAAAAAAGCAGAGCAGGCGGCAGACGGCTACCGTGAGCAGATAAAGGCGTATGCGCACCGAGGCAAAGGCCAAGGCAAATCAAATCAACCTGTTTGCGCAAGATGAAGACTAAGCCCGAGGTTTTGGCGCCTTGCGGCAGTTTCGATGCGCTGACTGCGGCGTTGCGCACGGGTGCGGACGCGGTGTATTTCGGCGCAGGCGATTTTAATGCACGCAAAAATGCCGACAATTTCGGCGGCGAACAACTCTCTGCGGCGGCAAAGGCTTGCCGGTTGCACGGGGTAAAGGCACACATCACCCTCAACACGCTTGTGGGTGACGGGGAACTGCAAAATTTCACACAAACGGTAAAGCGTACCTGTGAGATTGCGGCAGATGCGTTGATTTTGCAGGACTTGGGGGCGTTGCGGCTTGTGCGCGTGCTGTGCCCCGATATGGAATTGCACGCCTCTACGCAAATGAGCGTGGGCACAAAGGCGGGGTTACAGCTTTTAAAGGAACGCGGATTTTCCCGCGCGGTGTTGCCGCGGGAGCTGTCAGAAACCGAAATTGCCGATTTGGCGGCGGACAAGCCCTTGGATTTAGAGGTGTTTGTGCACGGCGCACAATGTATGTGCGTGTCGGGGCAATGCCTGTTGAGTGCGATGTTCGGTTCGCGAAGCGGCAACCGCGGGCTTTGCGCCCAGCCGTGCCGATTGGCTTTTTCCGCCGAAGGCGGCACAGGGCACGATTTAAGCTTAAAGGATTTGTCTTTAATCGAGCATGTGCAAACCCTTTCGGATTTGGGCATTGCTTCGTTGAAAATCGAGGGCAGAATGAAACGCCCCGAATATGTTGCGGCGGCGGTGACCGCCTGCAAAGAAGCGTTAGACGGCGCGTATGCACCGTCGCGGCGGCAGGATTTGGAAGCGTTGTTCTCGCGGTCGGGCTTTACAGACGGCTATTTTAAAAATCAACGCGGGCGCGAGATGTTCGGGATTCGGCAAAAGGAAAATGTGACCGCCGCAACCGATGCGCTGTTCAAGTCCTATGCAAAAGGTTATGAAAAAGAGCCGGCGCTGTACGGTGTGGATTTCTGCTTTGTCGCCAAGTCTGACAAGCTTCCGACCTTGACAGCGGTTTGCAACGGTATGGCGTACCGCGTAATCGGGGAGACGGCTTGTGAAACGGCACAGCGCGTGCCGCTGACCGCGGAAAAGGTGACAGCGCAACTGCAAAAGTGCGGCGGAACGGTCTTTTTTGCAAAATCCGTTGTTTGCGAGATTGGTGAAAATACCAGTTTGCCACTGTCGGAAATCAACCGTATGCGCCGTGCGGCGTTGGCATATTTTGAAGAAAAACGAAAATCGGCAAAGCCAAAACCTGTAAAGGAATACGACTTTACAATAAAACCGCATATTGCAAACATACCGCAAACCTTTGTGCGGGTGCGCGAAGCGGCGCAAATTCCGAAAAACGCAGAATTTGACCGCCTGTTTTTGCCGCTCGGCACGGAAAATGCGATTTTGGAACAGTACGGCGCGGGGGTGTATCTGCCGCGCGGGCTGTTCGGCACGGAAACCGAAATTTCAGAAAAACTGCAAAACAGCGCGGCGCGGTATGTGCTGTGCGATACGCTCGACGCGGTGGCGATTGCTCGCAAAACGGGCAAAGAAATCATCGGCGGGCCGTTTTTGAATTTATTTAATACTTTGGCGCTCGAAGAAGCGGCGGAAATCGGCGTTTCGGCGGCAGTGGTGTCGCACGAATTGACCGTTTCGCAAATTTCATCACTCGGTGGGGCACTGCCGCGCGGGGTATGCGTTTACGGCAGAACGCCCTTAATGCTTACGCGCAACTGCCCCGTGAAAAACGGCAAATCCTGTAAGGATTGCAAACGGCAAAGTGCGCTTTGCGACCGCAAAGGCATTTCTTTCCCCGTGCGGTGTGAAAACGGCTTTGCGGAAATGTTCAATTCGCGCCCGACTTATATGGCGGACAGACTTTCGGAACTTCAAAATGTCGATTTTTACTTTTTCGATTTTACTGTCGAAAACGCCGACGAATGCGAACAAATTTTGCGAGCCTATCAACAAGGCTTGAAGCCCACGGGCGAATATACCCGAGGATTTTTTTACAGAGGTGTGGAATAATGGAAACTTTAAAAATCAGAAAAGTCAGCGAAAACGCGGTGATCCCGAAACGCGCGACGGGCGGCAGTGCGGGGTTGGATTTATGCGCCTGCATTGATAAGCCGATTACCTTAAACGGCGGCGAAACGGCACTCATACCCACGGGGCTTGCGATTGAACTGCCGAGTGCGGAATACGGCGCGTTCGTGTTTGCGCGCAGCGGGCTTGCCATTAAACACGGCATTGGGCTTTTGAATGCCGTCGGTGTGATTGACAGCGACTATCGCGGCGAAATCAAGGTCGGCGTGATTAACCAAATCGGCGAAGCCTATACCATTGAACCGGGCGAGCGCGTGGCACAAATGGTCATTCTGCCCGTGTCGATGATGCCCGTCGAAGAGGTGGAAACCTTGGGCGAAACCGACCGCGGCGCAGGCGGCTTCGGCTCCACAGGCACGAAATGAATTGAAAACCAAAAATGAAACACGGCGGTTTGGATTGCTCTAAACCGCCGTGTTTCGTGTAGAAATGTATTTTACAGATTTGCCGCGACCAAATCGCCCATTTCACAAGTGGAAACCTTTTTAAAGCCTTCCTCGTAAATATCGGGCGTGCGTGCAGTGGTCAAAACGGAGTTTACTGCCGCCTCAATCGCGTCTGCCGCCGCGGGCTCGTCTAACGAATAGCGAAGCATCATCGCTGCCGACAAAATCGTGGCAAGCGGGTTCGCGATGCCCTGCCCTGCAATGTCGGGTGCGGAGCCGTGAATGGGCTCATACAGCCCGAATTTGCCCTCTGCCAAAGACGCGGACGCAAGCATTCCGATAGAGCCGGAAATCATCGACGCCTCGTCGGACAGAATATCGCCGAAAATGTTGGAGGTCACAATCACATCAAACTGCTTCGGATTGCGCACCAACTGCATTGCGCAGTTGTCCACATACATATGCGAAAGTTCCACTTCGGGGTATTCTTTGGACAGTTCAATGACGGTTTTTCTCCAAAGTCTGGAAGAATCCAAAACATTTGCCTTGTCCACACTTGTCAACTTTTTATTGCGCTTCATCGCCATTTCAAAGGCAGTTCTTGCAATGCGCTGAATTTCGGGCACGGAATATTTTTCGGTGTCATAGGCGACTTCCACACCGTTTTCCACCGATGTGCCGCGCTCACCGAAGTAAATGCCGCCCGTCAGTTCCCGCACAATTAAAATATCCATACTGTCGCCGATGATGCTGTCTTTAATCGGTGACGCGCTTTTCAGCGGTGCAAAAATCGTTGCGGGGCGTAAATTCGCATACAGCCCCAATGCGCCGCGAATGCCCAAAAGCCCTGCCTCGGGGCGGTTGTTGCCGGGTTGCGTGTCCCATTTCGGGCCGCCGACTGCGCCCAAGAATACGCAGTCCGCCGCCTTGCATGCGGTGACGGTTTCTTCGGGGAGCGGCACGCCTGTTGCGTCAATCGCACAGCCGCCCATCAACTGTTCGTCATACTGCATTTTGAAACCGAATTTTTCCCCCGCCGCGTTGAGCACTTTCAACGCCTCGTCCACGATTTCGGGGCCGATTCCGTCACCCTTTAAAACGACAATTTTATGCTCTCTCATATCTTTGCTCCTTTAATCAAATTCGTTTCGTAAAAAGGGGACAGTCCCCTTTTTACGGATGCACTCTTATTTTTTGATTGCTTTGCAACGCACCCCGCGCGAGATTCATTTTGTGGACTCGCCTTATTTCTCAAAAATCGGGGGTTGGGGCTCGCGGACAACATTCGGCATGCAACGGTTAATCGCGCACAGAATGCCTTTAATCGAGGCGTAGTTGATGTTATGCGAAATGCCGATGCCGAACACATCTTTGCCCTCGGGATTTTTAATGTGAATGTAACTGACGGCTTTCGAGTCACTGCCGACGGAAATGGCGTGTTCGCTGTAATCGACGAATTGGTAGTCGGACAGGCCGATCTTGTTCATCGCCTGACAGAATGCGCCGATAGGACCGGAGCCGACGCCCTCAATGACCTGCGGCTCGTCGCCGTTGTATTTAACCGTGCCGACAAAACGCACTTTTGTCAGTTCCTCGTGCTCCTCTTTTTCCTCAAAGAATTTATGGCTTAACAGTTTGTAAGGGCCGCAAACATTGCGGTATTCCGCAATAAATAAATCGAAGACCTCTTGACTTTTGAGTTCTTTGCCCTTTTTCTCACAAGCCGCCTGTACCACCGCACCGAATTCGGGGTGCATGGCTTTGGGCATTTTAAAGCCGTATTCCTGCATGACGAACGCCGCGCCGCCCTTGCCGGACTGGCTGTTGATGCGGATAATCGGCTCGTACTCGCGCCCGACATCGGCAGGGTCAATCGGCAGATAGGGAATTTCCCAATGGTCGGAGTGCGTTTCGTCCATATAGGCTTTGCCCTTGTTGATTGCGTCTTGGTGCGAGCCCGAAAACGCGGTAAAGACCAATTCGCCCGCATACGGCTGGCGCGGGCCGACCTTCATTTTGGTGGTGCGCTCATACACTTCGCGGATTTTGTTGATGTCCGAGAAATCCAGTTTGCAGTCCACATCTTGGGTATACATATTCAGTGCCAGCGTGACAATATCCACATTGCCCGTGCGCTCGCCGTTGCCAAACAGCGTACCCTCAATGCGGTCAGCGCCCGCAAGTAAGCCGAGTTCTGCGGCGGCAACCGCCGTGCCGCGGTCATTGTGGGGGTGCAGGCTGATAATCGCGCTGTCGCGCCCTTTTAAGTGGCGGCAGAAATACTCGATTTGGTCGGCATAGCCGTTCGGGGTACTGCCCTCTACGGTAGACGGCAGGTTGAGAATCACGGGGTTTTCAGGTGTGGCGCCGAGTTCTTCCAGCACGCGTTCGCAAATTTCGACCGCGTAGTCTGGCTCCGTACCTGAAAAACTTTCGGGGGAGTATTCATAACGAATGTGGATGTCCGAGGTTTCCATCAGTTCATCGGACAGTTTTTTAATCAGTTTCGCACCGTTGACGGCGATGTCGATAATGCCGTCCATATCCTTTTTGAATACGACTTTGCGCTGTAAGGTCGAGGTGGAGTTGTAGAAGTGAATAATCACATTTTTCGCGCCCTTGACCGCCTCAAAGGTCTTTTTGATTAAGTGCTCGCGGCTTTGCACCAATACCTGCACGGTCACATCGTCGGGGATATAGTTGCCCTCAATGAGCGTGCGCAGAATTTCATATTCGGTTTCCGAAGCGGACGGAAACCCGACTTCGATTTCTTTGATGCCGATGTCCACAAGCATTTGGAACATTTCGAGTTTTTCTTCCAAGTTCATCGGGTCAATCAGCGCTTGGTTGCCGTCGCGCAAATCGACGGAGCACCAAACGGGCGCTTTGGTGATGGTTTTTGCGGGCCACTGCCTGTCGGGCAAATTTACAGGCGTAAACGGAATGTACTTGTTCGTTTTCATCTTGTTTCTCCTTTTTTCAAAAAATCCAATAAAAAATCGCCCGCATTTTGCAGTTGCAAAATAGGGGCGAGGAAAGTTCCACGCGGTACCACCCTAATTCAGCGCGTCGGTAAAAGGCACGCGCCCTCAAGCGACCTCCAACAAGGTCTGACCGAATAACGGGGTCAACCGTCCCGACCTATGATTTCAGCCGGGCAACTCCGGAATGAGTTATACACAAGCGATTTGTACTGCCTTGCACCGTCCGGCAGTTCTCTGCAAGCATCACGCCTGTCTTGTTTCCTTCATCGTTTTTTGTAGGCGATATTTTTATTTGTGCAATATTATATGCTCTCTTTTTGCGTTTGTCAAGCGGTTTTTCCTGTAACCGGATAGCGTTTTGCGTAGAGCGCTGTTTGTATTCTAACATCCGGCATCCGGTGACCGGCAACCGGAGCGTAGGGAACGACCGAAGACGCATTCTGCAAATCACAGTAAAATTCGCAGGCGGAGGTGTGCCCACCCGCATTGTCATTCTGAGGCAATAGCCGAAGAATCTCTTGACGCTGTTTTCGGTTTTGCTCGAGATCCTTCGCTTCGCTCAGGATGACATATTCTTTATTTCGTTGCATTTCTGCTTTACAGTTGCCTTTTTCGGGATTTTATAGTACAATAAAATTTCAAAGATGATGCTTGGCGGTGACGAAAATGGTGCGGATTTTGATGGGCGAGGGCGCGGGCAAAACGACTGCGGCGGCGGGGCTCTCGCTTCGCGCGGCGGCGCACGGCAAACGCGTGCGCATACTGCAACTGTTAAAGCCCGAAATTTCGCCCGAATTTTCGGCGCTCTTGCAGCTCGGGAATGTCCGTGTGACCGTCGCCAATCCCGATATTCCGTTCTTTTTCACGCTGACAGACCGGGAAAAGGCAAAACGGATTGCGGAAACCGAACAGGCGGTGAAAGCGTTTTTCACCCCGCAGGACAGCGACTTTTTGTTGGTCGTCGATGAAATCGGCGGTGCATTGCAAAACGGAATGCTTAAGGTGAGGGGAGTCGAACCCGATATGGTTTAAAACGGTATATTTCCGCTTGAACAGCGTTAAAAATCTTGCCATACGGCAGTATGGCGGCGATTTTGTGCCTTGTTCAAGCAAAAATCTACTCGTTTTAAACTGCTCTGCACCGAAAATGCAGA
>SFIQ01000002.1 GCA_004555265.1 Ruminococcus sp. | reverse complement strand
TTTCGCACGCTCGGCGGCAATACGCGCCATACGCTCTTTTTCGGTTTCGCGTTTTTTGGAGCGCATGCCCTGCTTTCTGTACTGCTGGGATTTCTGTTTCAACTTCTGCTTGCGCACGGTGTTGTCGCTTGTGCGGTCGCTGACGGGCGCGATATTTTCATAGCGCTCGTTGTATTTGTCGAGTTCCACATTGCCCGCGCGCGTGTCGATATGGCGTACCGCGCCCTTGGTGCGCGACTGCATGGGGCGGTCTTTGTCCTTTTCCTTTTTCGGCTTTTCCTCTGCCGCGGCAGGGGAAGCGGTCTGCGCCTTTTTCTCCGCCGTCGGTTTTTGCTCCGCCTTTTTTTGCGGTTGCGCCTTCGGCTTCGGCGCCGAGGTTTTCTGCATGGCAAAGTAACTGTCTAAACTGTCGACCGCGGTTTCGGCGGTCAAAACATCAAACAGGACATCAAGTTCCTTTTCCTCCAATGCCGTTTGTGATTTCTTTTCGCCTGCAAAGTATTTCGAGAGAATGTCCGTCAATTTTTTGGTGGGCAATCCGAAGTCCTTTGCCGCTTCATGGAGTTTGTATTTTTTCGTCATAAACTCATTCCCTCCCGATAATTTCCGAAATTCGTTTTGCAAAGTCTCGGTCATTGACGGTGAGTACCGCCGTGGTTTTCGCACCCAAGACCTGCCCGAATTCCGCCATCGTGTAGTCGGATTTTATAAGCGGGATAGTCCCGCCGAAGGCTTGCACAGCCCGTGCAAATTCCGTATAAAGCCGTTCGGAGGCGTCCGACGCAACCAAACACAGGTGCGCCGCGCGCTGTTTGACGGCGGTGAGCGCCGCGTCGTGCCCGAGGCTTATTTTCCCCGCGCGCCGCGCAAGCCCCAACAGCCCGTTTAGCTTACTGTCCGTCATTTTGCAGCGTTTCCTCCATTTCGGCATACACCGCTTCGGGGATTTCACATTCCAGCACGCGCGCAAGGCGTTTGGTTTTCCGTGCTTTTTTCAGGCACTCGATGTTGCGGCAAATATATGCGCCGCGCCCGGGTTTTTTCCCGATCAAATCGAGGCTGACCTCCCCTTCGGGGGAACGCACCACGCGCACCAGCTCCTTTTTGGGCTTTTGCGCGCCGCAGCCGTTACAGGTGCGCTGCGGGATTTTTTTCTGTTTCATTCGGCTCGTCTCCCCTTTCCGGTGTTTCGTGTGTCTTCTATGTTATCCTTCATAAAACCCGCTTTCGGGTTTGATGTCGATTTTCCAGCCGGTCAGGCGTGCCGCCAAACGGGCGTTCTGCCCTTTGTTGCCGATGGCAAGCGACAGTTGATTGTCGGGCACAGTAACCTGGCAGGATTTTGCCTGCTCGTCTACGATTTCCACCTTTAAGACATTGGCGGGGGCAAGCGCCGCGGCAATGAATTCCTCAGGCTTTTCGCTGTAAACCACAATGTCGATTTTCTCGCCGCCGAGCACATCGACGATTTTGTTGACGCGCGCGCCGCGCGGCCCGATGCAAGCGCCGACGGCGTCCACATCCTCTTCCTTGCTGCGCACGGCAATTTTGGTGCGGGCGCCCGCTTCGCGCGAGACCGCCTCAATCGTCACGGTGCCGTCATAGATTTCGGGCACTTCGGTTTCAAACAGGCGTTTGACAAGACCAGGGTGTGTGCGCGAAATCATCGCTTTCGGACCTTTTTCGGTATCGCGGACATCCACGATAAAGACCTTAATCAGTTCGCCCTCGGTGAATTCTTCGCCGGGGACTTGCTCGGCTTTCGGCAAAATCGCGTCTGCCTTGCCGATTTCCAAGGTAACATTGCCCGTCACGGGGTCAATGCGTTCGACCTTGGCGGTCACCAATTCCTGCTGTTTGGATTGGAATTCCATCATAATCTGCCCGCGCTCTGCGTCACGAATGCCTTGACGAATGACATGTTTTGCGGTCTGGGCGGCAATTCTGCCGAAATCCTTTGTGCCGAGCGAAATGCAGATTTCATCGCCCACGGCGGCGTCTGCTTTATACTGCGCCGCTTCGCTGACCGAGATTTCGCAGTCCGGGTCTTCCACCGTCTCCACAACGGTTTTGTGCAGGTACACGAACATCTCGCTCTTTTCGGGGTTGATTTCGCAGGAAATCACATCCTTGCCGTTGTAATCCTTTTTCACGGCAACCACAATCGCCGCTTTGATTTTTTCATACAGGTATTCCGCAGGAACGCCCTTTTCCTTTTCCAACGCTTTGACTGCCTCAAAAAATTCCTTGTTCATTTTTTTAAAAACCTCCAAAATCATCGAGTTTTACCCACGATGCATCTTTTTTATCAAAGGACAGCGTACTGCCGTCTGCTTTTTCAAGTGTAACCACACCGTTTTCATAGGCGGCAAGTTTGCCTTTGTATTCGCGCACGCCGTCCACGGCACGAATCAGCCGCACCATAATCTTTTCGCCGATGTTCTGCGTGAAGTGGAAATCGCGCACAAGCTCCCGTTCAATACCGGGCGACTGCACCTGCAAACTGTAACTGCACGAAATGGGGTCGGCTTCGTCCAAGGGTGCGTCGAGCGCCTGACTCATCGCCACACAGTCCTCAATCCCGACGGGTTCGTCTGCCTTATCAATTATAATACGCAAAAACCAATCCGTCCCCTCTTTTAAAAAGCGGACATCCCACAAGATGAGCCCGAGGCTTTGTGCAATCGGTTCTGCCAAATCCCAAACCACGCTGACGGTATTTTTTTTCTTCTCTGCCATAAAGCTCCTTACAAAACGAAGAGAGCGGGTCGCCCCACTCTCTACCATAGCCTATATTCTTACGATGTCATCATAGCACAGTCGCCAAAAAAATGCAAGTATTTTTTATAAATCGTCTGCATCCTGCACGGGGTGGACGGTATTGTCGGTCGGCGTGCCCGTATAACTGCCCAAAACATCGTTGCGCACGCCCTCCTCGGTAAAGCCGTTCCAAATGTCGGCAATCTCCTCGGTGACTTCGCTGATTTTCTCGACGGCGCGCGCGGACGGTTTCTTGTTGTGTTTTTCGTTTTTCATCGTTGAAAATCCTTTCGCAATACAAAATATATCGTATGTATTTTCAGTATGGACACATCGGCGAAAAATATCCGCGGAAAATTCTGCTGAAAAAGTCACGAAAAAAATGAAAAGTCAAGGGGTAAATGCGAAAAAGTGCAAAAAATTTTATTTTGACGTGCTTTAAGCGGCTAATATGCTGTTTATGCAAGCCTCGTATATGTCCGCAGAGCTGTAATAATCAAAAATTCCCCGCGGATAGTCGTTAATCCATTTTTCGAGTTTTCGGGTATCTGCGGGGGTAACTTTATCAAGGCTAATACCTTTCGGATAATGACGACGCACCATTTTATTTTGATTTTCATTTGAGCCGCGCTCGTACGAGCTGTACGGGTGGCAATAATAAACCGTTGTGCGTGAGTCCTTTTTTAGGCAGCTACGCTCGAGTCCCTCGTAGTCAGAAAATTCGGAGCCGTTGTCTATGGTTATGCTTTGAAATACTTTTGAAAAGAGTCCCACTCCGTAACTGCGCTCTATTCCGTCAAGGGCTTTTATCACGCTTGCGGCGGTGTGGTCTTTCATTATCCTTATAATTTCGTAGCGGCTATATCTTTCAGTAAGTACAAGAAACGTTTTCTTTGTGCCCTTTTTACCTACGACGCAATCCATTTCCCAGTGACCGAAAGAGTCCCTCTCCGCAACTTCTGCGGGGCGCTTTTCGATACTTTTACCCGCGGGCGCTCTGTTCGGCTTTACGCGCTCGTATTTCTGCTTATCCTTTTTGCATTTAACGGGCAAGTCCTTGTTTGTTATCGTAAGAAAAACGCCGTCCTCGATATAACGGTAAAATGTCGTTTTTGAAATGGTAGTATTGAATTGCAACCCTTTACGTTTGATTTCTCCAAGAATAGCGCCAGGCGCGTATTTTTCTGCTGATACTTTATACTCAAGGTATGTAGCGTACTCGTGGTCGGAGCCTATCTTTAATCCCGTGCCTTTTGCTTTAAGGTTTGCACGGTATTTTTCCTCGGCAATGTCGGGGCTGTACCGCTCCTCCTCGGTTAAATCGGAATTGAGGCGAGTGTATACACCTCTTTTTAATTCTCGGTATATAGTGCTGACGTGTACGCCGAGCAGCTCCGCCATTTTTGCGGGCTTAATACCGACCTTTTGCCAAGCCTCTATTTGCAGACGGTCTGTAAAAGTAAGGTGTTTGTAGTTTCTCATAATAAAATCGCTCCGTTTTATTAAATAATATAGCCCGCTCCCACGGAGGGAACGGGCTTTGAGTACGTGTTAATCCTTTGTTTTGCTTGCCGCAATATCCGCTCGGATAAGCTGCTTTATATATCCCGCTTTATTCGGGACGCTTTCGAGTTTTTCTATAATATCTTGCTCGGTTGTAGTAATGCAATCAATCTTAAACTGCTTTTTGTATTTCGCCGCGTATCTTTCCTGTGGGGTTTGTTTGCGCTCGCACATATTATCACTCCTTAAAATAAGTCGTTTTTCAGCACATACTCCCGCAGCTCCTCGGAAGTTTTGCAAATGTTCTTTGAAACGTCAAAAGCAACCGAGAGCTTGCCGCTATCGGATTTTACCGTCCATTTGTCGCGATATTCGGTTACGCTATATTCTTTCCCGTTTTTTGTAATATACATAAAACGCCTCCTATTGCAATTTCGCTGTATCTATGATATAATAGGACTTACGGGAGGGGCTTTCGCCCCGTCCCTGCCTATGAGCTTTATTTGCTCTCGGGTTTTGCCTTGCTCGGCTTTGGCTTTACAAGCGTTATTGTAACTTTGACTCGCGCTACCGTGTCGTTATCTTTTAACGCTTTCGCCAGGTCTTGCAAGGCTTTTTCTATGCCTTGTTCTTCCATAGCTTTTTACCTCCTTTCTGTAATATATTATACCATAGGCGTACGCCTATGTCAAGCCTTTTTTCAAAACTTTTTGCGGTTTTTTGCAATTATTATTGAAAGCGCGGCGGTTTTCTGATATAATAATGGCACCACACTAATTTAATATTTCGTTTTATTCTGTAAGTGCGCTTTTTTTACTTCGGTAAAAATGCGGGCTCGTTTTTGCGTCTTATAGCGTAAAACATAGAATTAGTGTGGTAGCAATTCGGAGCTTGCGTTTTTCGTGCGTGCAGCGACGAGTTGCACGCACTTTTTTTAATATAGGAGTTGGTCGCTATGAAAAAATTAAAAGCCTGGCAAATAGTGTTACTTGTTATTTTTTACCCCGTAGGTCTTGTGTATCTTATTGTTTGGTTATGCAAGAGAAATAAACAGCCCACCGCTCCGAGCGACGCTCCTGCGGGTGCGGCAAATATCGACGTAAATAAACTCGTCGTTGAGCGCGATTTTCATACAAAAGTTGTCGGCGTTACTTTCAATAATGACGACGGAACGAGCAGACAAGCCATAATCGAAAGTTGCAAGCCTGGCGAGGATATTATACTTAAACCCGTACCGACAAAGGAGTACCCCGACGCAATCGGCGTATTTAATAAAAAGGGGCAGCAGCTCGGGCATTTAGGCGCAGAGCTTGCCTCGGAGATAAAAACAAAATGGGGACATAACCCTATGAGTATTACTATTGCCGCGCTGACTGGCGGCGGAGATAGAGCATACGGCTGTAATTTACATATTATCATATATCAAAAGCAATAAAAATAAGGCGGAGGCTTAATTGCCCCCGCCTTTTGCTTTAGTCGTCGTCCTCGAACTCGTCGCCCTTGTCGATTTTCAAGCCCGCCTCCTCGAGCTTTTTCGTTATCTCTTTTAGGTATTCCTCTTGTGCTGCCCGAATTTCCGACAAATTGTTTTGCACGGTATCGCGCAATACGTTTGTCGCTCTCGTGCCTGGGTGGTTGACCTTGTAGCCGAAAATCATATTTTCGTAACGCATAAAGTGCCCGACTTTATCGCCTTTCGGCATAGTATGCGGCTTTACGCCGAACTCTACCCAATGCGGGCTCGCGTGTGAGGGTTGTTTTCCTTTCTTGCGTACCTTTTGCCAGGAATAAAAGCCGACTTGTAGCGTCGGCTGTCCCGTTGAATAGTTTATCATAACCCAGGTGCCTATATGGTTTTTGAAACGCCTTGAACGAACGGGCACGTTTTCCCGTAGAAGTTTACGAATAACTTTACCCGAACTGCGTAATGCCGTTTTTGATAGCCCGACAATAGCTTTCTTTACCTCGTCGCTCTTGTTGACAAAGGTTACATTGTATTTGTTTGCCATATTTCGCGGCTCCTTTCGGAAAGTGAAAAAGCGGCGGGCGAGGTTTCCCTCAATCCCGCCGCTTTCCCTATGTGAATTTAAGGAGGACTATTTAAGCAGAGCGTTTACGCGGCTCTGCACGGCGCTATAATCATAGCCCGCGGCTGTAAGCCTGTTTTTGCGGTCTGCACCGTTGCCCCAAGCTCCGCGGATAACCTCGCGGGCGATTTCGTCAACGGACTTTTTAGGCGCGGTGTTGGCACCTACCGCCGTACCGCTCTTTGTGGTAATAAAAGTGTCGTAGCCCGCCGCCTTGAGCTTTGCCGCCATAGCGTCGGCGTTTGCCTTGACGGAGTAGGCTCCGACCTGGACTTTATAGAGGTTGTCGCTCTGCACAATGTAGGTATCAAAGCCCGCGGCTTTGAGCTTATCGGCAAGGGCGGTAGCGTTGCTCTTTTTGCTGAAAGCTCCCGTCTGCACACGATACAGAGTTTTCTCCTCCGAGGGTTTCGGCTGCTCTGCGGGCTTGTCCTGTGCCGCGAGCTTTGCTTTTACCGCGGCGCGGAACATATCCATTGTGTAGGAAAAGTTTTTCCACCAGTTATCGGGGTCGCCGTGGTTACTTCCATAACCGAGAGCGTGCGCCTCGCGGTGGCTTACGATATTATCAACCGACAAGCCGTACTCCTTGCAGAGATAAGCGCAATACTCAATAGCGGTATCGCGCACCGCCTCAAAATACGCCTTGTTCGTGAGCCCGTCCTCGCACATTTCAAACTGAATATATGCGGGGTTGTAATTATAAGAGCCTTTCGAGCCGCTCCCAACGCCCCAACAACAAAAATTGTACGGGAGAATGTTTGCAACCCTTACGACTCCGTTTTTATCGTAGCCGATAAAGGAGTGAACGCAAACGGAGCGTTTCATTACCGAGGCGGGGTTATTCCAATGGTTGCCGTACTGGTTTACGCCCACCTCGTCGGGTGCGTCAACATAGCGTTTCAAGTACGGGTTATTCGCGCCCGTACTATGTACGACAATGCCCGCGGGTTTCATTTTCCGCGCCGCCTTGTAGCAATCGTTCTTTGTTGCGTATGCCGTAATGATGTTCATACTGTTTTAATCCTCGCTTTCTGTATAACTCGCGTTTTCGTGCTTGATTTCTTTCATATACTCGTCTGCCTGGATAGCTGCCGAGGTAAAGCTGTTGTTTTTCCACCAAGCCCAAAGCGTAGCCGCTACGGTGGCGGCAGCCGTGAGCATAGAGTACAGCTCGTCCTCCGCAAAGGGCAGCGGGTTTTTGCCGAGCATAGTTAAAACCTGGTTGAGCAGCGTTACCACAAGCACAATAGTACGTACTACGGTTTCAACCGATACTTTCTTTTTCTCCATTTTATTTTCCTCCTTTCTCGGTTTGCTCCTTTGGCGGCTCTGTCGGCAGCTCCATTATATCGTGATATAATTCTGTCGCTACGTCATTACCGCCGAGGGCGTGATATGCTTTATATGCCCGTGTGAGTGCCTCTTTTGCATAAAGAGGGCAATAATCGCGCTCGGTATACTTATCGTATGAGCGGATTATTTCAGCTCGCAAAAGGCATTGTAAGCCGTTTTTAATTGCCTTGAGCTTAATTAGCATAGTGCCCGCAAATGTTACGGCACCGCCGCAAAGAAACGGTATAAGCCAGGATATAAACGTATCTAACATAGCCTCCGCCTCCTTAAAGCTCTTTTTCGCAGCGGGCGAGAGTGTCCGCTGCCTGTTTTCTCTTTTCGGCAAGGTCAGCCGCTACGCTTTCGGCAATTTCTGCTTGAGCGATAGCCTCGGCTTGCTTTTGTATAATATCCGCTTGCAGCCTTGCCACGTTGCAAAGCTCCTCTATAAGCTCATAATTTCCCATTACTCGCCCTCCGTCCCGCTGTTCTCAATCTCGGGAGGGGTGGGAAAAGTAACATTAAACGGAAATCCCTCTTGTTCGGGGAGGTCGCGAAGCGCCTGGCGATATATTGCCCAGGCTCCCGTAATAATTTCTCCGAGCGATTTTAAGAACGAAAGCCAGGCGGTAAAAGAGGTCCCGCTCGGCACGCTGATATTAAAGCGGTCGAGAGCTACGCGGCTATCGGTTTCGTTAAGGAGTTTATCGCGGATTTTGCGGGCAAACGCTGCCGCGTCCTCCTCGTTGAGTTCCTCGCAAGCTCGCTTATATGCCGCTTGCAGTACCTCCATTGTTTCCGCTTTCTGCGCCGCCGCCATTGCCTCCGCCTGTGCGAGTCTTTTATAAATATTCTCTTGCATTGTATGTAGCCTCCATATTCTTAAAATAATTTATCATTTTGAGCCGCTCGTGGTAGGTATCTCCGCGGGCGGCATTTGCAAGCCAGGAAACGAGCGACTCGTGCGCCGTCCCTGGCGCATACTCTCCGCGGCGCTCTTTTGCGTATAGCTTTTTGAGCTTGCGGCGCTGCTTGCTCTGTTTCTTTTTACCCATTTTGCGGATTATCGCGCCCGTATCGGTAACGATAAACCGCCATTGTAGGAGCTTTACTCCCTGGCGCAATGGGTAAAGCGCCGTTTTATCGTTGAGCTGTAAGCCGAGGGCGAATAGGCGCGCCTCGATTTCCTTTTTGCATTGCCGCAAATACTCTTTGTCCTCGTGTACTAAAATAAAGTCGTCCATATATCGGATATAATTCTTTATTCTCAACCGCTCCTTTATGAAATGGTCGAGGTCGTCCAGGACGGCGAGAGCTACAAGCTGCGATACCTGGGAGCCGAGCCCTAACCCGATTTTTCCGAAAGAGTCCACAATTTCACAAGCCCGCTCCGCAATTTGAGTATCTGTAACCCGCTTGCGTATTGCCGCCTTTGCTACGTCGTGCCGTATGCTTTGGAAATAATGCCGTATATCACATTTAAGCACCCAACCGTCGCAACCGTGCGCGATATAATACCGCCGCAAATGTGCGGTCATACGGTTTAGCGTATAGTCTACGCCGCGCCCCTTGAGGCAAGCGCAATTATCTGTTATAAAGGATTTTGTAATCTGTTCATAAAAGCCGTTGTCGCAGAGCGAACGCTGAAATTGTCGGTCTTTTAACCTTGTGGCTACAATGTCCCGACGTTTCGGCTCGTATATCGTGAAATGTTGGTATCGGTCTATTTTGTACGTACCGTTAAGCAGCGTTTGTCGCAAACGATAGGTATTTTTAAGCGCGTTACCCTCATATCCTACGGTACTATCTTTCCAACGGATATTACGGCAGCTCTCTTTTAAGCCTTTATACAGATTATCAAAGGAAATTACTTGCTCGTATGCCATAAGAAAAGCGGACGCATATAAAAGGACTACCCCGCGAGGTACCTTTGTCGCCCGCAATATTTCCTCCTTTCGGAGTTAGGACGGTCGCTCCTTGTGTGAGCTGTGCTGCTTTGGTCTTTCGACTACTTGAATACTGACTAATCCCACAATCGGGGGCTACGCCGTTACCGTTGTACGCATTGTTGTTGTTCACTTCTCCCGAGGAGTTGACAATGCGCGCGTTGTTCGCGTTGGACGGGTTAGGAGAACGCAACCAATCGTTACGCGCCGTACCGCAAATATAGCAACCGCCCTATGATTTATTTTTGATATTTTTCTTTATCCGACTTAATCCAGGCTTTCAAGAGGTCGTCGGTTTTGAGTATTAAGCCCGTCCAATACTCTACTTGATTTCCCGATATGTAGCCCGCGTCGTATGCGTCGTCCGCCAGGTCTAAAAGCGCGTCGAGGTGCGCGTGCGCCTTGACTTGCTCCATACGGCGGTATGTGTACTCCTCGTCGTTTGTTACAAATACGGAGTTTGCGTGCCGAATACATACGCACGCCTCCCGTATTTCGTTTACTATCGGAGAGGCATATATCCACCGTGTAGACTTTGGAAAATGTTTCTCCGATTTTATCAGCCCGAGGGTGTATTTCTTGAGCTCCCGCGCTTTGTTAAGCACTTGCAGCTTTCCCTCGCCGCGGTCGCCTTTTCGCACACTCATATAAAAACCTCCTTTTAATCGCTTTTCCCGCCTCTACCGAGGCGGATTTGCGATTATGCGATTATACAAGCGGGGGCTACGCCGTTACCGTTGTACGCATCGCGGTTGCCCACTTCTCCCGAGGAGTAGACAACGCGCGCGACGCTCGCGTGGGACGGGTAAGGAGAACGCAACCAATCGAGACGCGCCGTACCCGCCGCGTCGCGTTTGATACGCTCGGTCGCCGTCAATCCGTTATAATATTCGAGCTGCGTACCGTCTTTGTAGCTTGCGCTGTCCCAGTCCCCGAAAATCTCGGGGCGGGAGAGTAGGAAAAACTTATCCACTTTAAGGCTGTAAAGTTGATTGATAGCAAAAGCCGTACCGTCGAGGCTTTCAACCTCAAAGAGCGAATTTGTACGGCAAGCAAGTACGGCGGGCTGCACAACCGCCAGGAAGTCAGCGGGCAAACCGTGCATAAAACCGTTATAGCTTGTCGCCCAGGACGCGGGACGGTCAAATACGTTAGTAGGAGTCCACACCGAGCCCGCTACGGCGGCGCTATTAAGCCATTGACGGACGGCGGATTGAGCGTAGTTATTGCTGCCGAAAATAGCGCGGTGCATATGGTTTACGTTATGGCTGCTCCCGTTCGTTGTACCGAGGCTTGTACCCTCGGAGCCCTCCGTAAGAGTAACGGTTTCAAGTGCCGTTGTCGTAGTCTTATTTGCATAGCTTTTAACGCTTTTGCCCTCGAGGGTAGCGTTATAGGTCATATCAAATACGAGCTGACCGCCCACGGGTACTGCGGTAGCGAGTGTAAACTGAAATGTCTTGCCGTTATCGGCGGTATACCAGGCTTGATTTGCAATCGTGATATTATAGGTACCCGCCGCGAGTTCCTGCTCTGCGTAATAGAAAGCCTCGGTCGCGTCGTACTGTACCGCCTTTTGCGCCCCGCTCGACAAGCTGTAAACGTTCTTTGTTTCAAGCGTCATTGTATGCGTGAGCTTATTATTTGCCGCTGTATGGTGGTTGTGCGCCCTCACAACCCATATAATATTTTGCGTAGTATCAGCGTCGAGGGTGGTAAACTCGTAACCAACGGGAAAGAGTTTTTCTCCGAGTCCGAGGCGGACGGCGTTTTTAATATCCTCCCAGGTATTAACCGCTGTAAGCGTGTCAATATGTACGGTCGTTTGTTCTCCCTCTCGGTTGGTAACGGTAATGTTCGCTCCCGTTGTCGTTTGCGTAGCGGAGATATTAACGTTTTCCGCGCCCTCTGCTGCCTCTGCTGCCTCGTTAGCTGCTGCCGCCGCAGAGTTAGCCGCTCCCGCTGCGGTATTCGCTGCGGAGGCTGCGCTATTTGCGTTCGTTTTTGCGGTGTTCGCACCACTTGCGGCGCTGTTTGCCGCTGCCGCTGCCGAGGTTGCGTTTTGCGCGGCGGTATCAGCTCCGCCTGCTGCTGTTTCCGCTTTCGTTGCCGCTGCATTTGCTGCCGCTGCCGCAGAATTTGCAGAGCCTACGGAGGTTTCAACCTTGCAGAGCGCGTCAATTAACGCGGGGTATTCGTCGGAGCTTGCGGGTGCGTCGGGTTTATAAGCTGCTCGCTTAATTTCAATATAGAAAATTTGCGAGCTTAAAAGGGAGTTACCCTTGTAAAGCCCGATTTCCGCAACGGCAGTACCCGCGACGGCGAGCGTTTGCTCCGTGAGCTCGACTTTGATAACGCTGTTTGCAATCGTTGCCGTTTTGAGTACGGTATGACCGTCGGGCTTTGTAAGCTGCAAGCGAGCAGTTACTCCGCTTTCGAGCGTGTAATCCTTGCCGCACTCGAGGGGCACAATTTCAACAAAGCGGCTCTCCTTGTCGTACTGCTTTGCAAAAATCGTAATAGGGAGTGTATCGCGTCCAAAGTCAAGCGCGATAGAGTGTGTAAGTTGCATATTGTTTCCTCCTTGCTTATTTCTCCGTCCAGGGAGTCCAGTTTGTATTAGGGATAAATGACCGTATATAAACCTTGCAGCCTGCCGCCGTTGCGGTGTAACGCTGAATAAGGTTAAAGCCGTCAGTTGTCGAGAGTACCTCGAGATAACCCGCTCCGCCTGGCGGCGCGTTGCTTATTCCGCTTGTTGTAGGCGCAAAGAAAATACCGCCGTTTTTGTAGTTGTTAAAGTCGCCCTCGACGTGCCCTACATATCCCAGGACTATAACTCCGTTTGCGGCTATATTGCCGTCAACGTCGAGCGCCTGGGTGGGCTCCCGCTTATTTATGCCTACTTTTTTTCGGCGGAACGATATTAAGGGCGTGCCCTGCGATACGGTTATTGTTGCTGTGTCGTCCGTTAGGTTATCATAAACATAAAATCGCACATACCAGGAGTAATTAGCGTCCAGGCTTAACCATTCGTCCGACGTGAACGTAAAGCCGCTGTCGTTAAATGTCGCAAAGCTCGTTATATCGGTCAAAGAGCTATAAGCGCTCGCGTCTGTCCTCTTATACTGATAATAGAGCTTTCGCAGCGTGTTTTTATTGACGTTATTAACCTTAACGGGTGTAATATCTCCCTCGAGGGTTACTTGCGTTACGTCCTCAACCTCGTTTACGCGCCGCATAATTGCGGTTGTTATGTCTATGCTTTCATAGGCTATAACCGTAATGTTTACCGTAGCCGAGGAAGTGTAGCCGCGGCTGTCGATTGCGGTAACGATTATAGGCACCGTCCCCGAGGTGTATATTTTGCCGACGTTCAGCGTTACGGTTGTGCTTGAGGCGGTCGAGCCGCCCGCCGAAACGGAATAGCTCGAAATGGTGGCGCCGTTTTTAGCTGTTGCCGCTGACGCGGTAACTTGCAGCGTTGATACTGACTGTATCAAAATTTGATTATTTCCCGTAACTCCCGCCGCGGTGGTGTTCGTGTCCTTATAGGTAAACCCCGAAAATGTCGGTGCGGAGTTTGCTGCGGTCGTTTGTACCGTTGCCGTTTTGGTTGAGGTGCTCCCGATTTGTGAGGAGCCGCTGAAAGTCGAAAGCTCAAACGTGCCCGTAAAGCTCTTTTTTGCCGCCATATCCGCGAGGATAGACGAGCGCTGCGACGCTGTAAGGGTAATTGTATTTGAGCCGTTCGAGAGCGAAAGCTCCGTAAGGGTTAAAACGGTTGTGCCGCCGTCTTTTAATACGAGCTTGTGTTTGTAGCTCGTATCGTAAACGGTAGCCGAAAGCGTTATTTTTACCGTTGCATTATCTGCCGTTAATGTGCTTACAGAGGAGAGCACCGAGCCGCCGAGTGTTTTAACGGTAGTTTTGCCCGAGTACCCGTCTACGCCGTTGTATGACTTTCTCGCGCACGCTTGAACAGTATACGAGGTGTTAGGCGAAAGCCCCGTTACGGTTGTTTCCTTACTCGCTCCGCTTGAGGAGTTAAACGCCACCCACGAGGAACCGCCGTTAAGTGAATACCACCACTTGTTAGCAGTTGCCGAGGAGGAAACCGTTATTTTAATAGAGTTAGCCGTAATGCTTGATACATTAACGCTTACGCTCGGGGCTGCACGGTCAATATTGCTTAAAACCATAGTGCCGCCGTGTTCTGTTACTGTTGATGTATAAATCGCAGTTGAAAATCCGACCGATATACTTTTTGAGCCGTTGCTGTCGTGTGCAACCGTTATCGTACCACTTGTAGAGCCTTTCGCCGCGGGAAATTGACTTGTACTCCACGCTGTGCGGGCTTTATAATAGACTTGTGTACCGTTAATTGTTACCGTTGTAGGACCCGTGGTATAATAATTAACCGAGCCGCCTAAACTTTGCAAAACCCAAGTAAGCGTTGATGTATTTTCCACAACGTTCACGGACTCCGTGATAGTGAGTTGTAAATACCTGCCCTCATAAGATTTACTTGTAAAAACAGCCATAGCGTCGCCTCCTTAATCAAGCAGTACAAAGTTAAGCCCGTCCGTATGAGGCACAAACTTTCCTTTGCCTATCGTCAGCTCGTCCGTAACCTCTGTTTTGCGCAATGTTGTTAAGTCTTTATTGACCGTCAACACGATATTTCCCGCGTGCTTTACGGCAAACTGCGTATTGTCTATTATGGTTTCGGTCGAGCTTTCCGAGTTTGTAATGTTAATTCCGCGTCGGTCTATCTTTACGTTTGTGGTATATATTTCGTTCGGGGCGGGGCTCCAATGCGTTTTTTGCTCGCCCTCCACTAACATAAAGTCCGCTACGTAAAGATAATAACCCGTTGTCCCCGCCGTGAGAGTTACGGTATCGCCCGAGGCGGTAAAGGTCAGCGCGTAATCCGTCCAGGAGCCCGAGGCTTGCGTATCGAAAATATAAGTATCGTTTCCGCCGTTATTGAGCAGCGCGTAGCACCTGTTGCTCGTTGCTGCACGTGCGCGGAAAGTGAGTGTATATTTCTTGCCGCGTAGTACGGTTATCTCCTGCGATAATGTAGCAATATGCAGCCGAAAGAGAGAGCCCGAGGAGGTGTTGTTGATAGCCTCCGCCGTTTGCTGTGCTACGACGGAGCCCGAATAGCTCCAGTCGTCCGAAACGCCGTTTAAGCCGCTCGAATTGCGGATATTGTTAATTCCGCCCGCCGTCTTTGACGTGTAGGACAGCGTGAGGCTTTCTACCGTCTGCCGCAGTTGTGAAACGGTCGTTTCGAGCGTTTCCACGTCGCCCGTTAATACGGTTTGAACGCTCGTTATAAGGCTTAATAACTGCTCGTCGGCAGCGACAAAGGCTTGCTCTATGCTGCTTGCGGTTTCTCCGATTTCGTTTGTTACCTCGGCTTTGTAGTGCTGCGAGATAGCCGAGCTTTGCACGCTGTCCGCTTGCAGCAGCGCGCCGTTGAGAATACCCGCGGATATAAAATCCGCAACGATTGCTCCGTCCATAGTCATAGCGAGCGAATACTCGCCGTTATATCCCGTCGAGGAATACCCGAGCCCGCCGCTATTCCAACGCCATACATTAACCGCCTCGTCTATTGTCGGCGTGTCGAGTATGAGTATTTCCTGCGGCTTTTCTGCGGGGTTTAGGACAACGTAGCCTCCCGAATGTCCCGTAATAAGGCTCGTAGCGTTAGCTATTGCCTTTTTGAGCTGTTCGGTAGCCTCCGCTTGTCCCTTTTTAACGGAGCTTTTGATTTCTTGTATTGCCTCTTGCTGCTTGTTTACGGTGTTTGCAAACGAGCTTTTAGCGTCGCCCAGGGTAACGCTCTCGTATTTCTCTTGCAAAGAGTTATATACGGTTTTAATAACCTTTGACGTAGCCGCTACGCCGAGCTTTGAAAAACGCACAGTAACGGTGTCGCAGAGCTTAACCCTCTCAAGCGGCGCAATGTTTTTATATTCCTCCGTCTGCCAAAGCTGCACGAAAGAAACGGTAATATTAACTTTTGGTGTGCCGAGGTCTGCCGCCGCAGCGTATGCGGTGGCTTTGGCTCGTAGCTTTTCCTCGGTTATTTCCTCGTTATCTCCGAAACGGTCGGAAAAGTCCATAATAAAGGCTTTATAATGTCCTATGTCCTCCGCCTCGGTAAGCGGTATAACCTTTTCGGCAAGGTAAACGTACTTTTCCTCGGAGCTGCCGATTTCGTCCTGGACGGTATAAACCGCATACGGCATTAAATGCGTGTAGCACTCTGCTATATTGCTTTCCTGTTTGAGGTCTTTAAGGTTTTTACCGTACTCGATAACTACGCCGTTATCCTTGCCGCGGTGCAAATAGAGCTTTACTGTAAAATTGTCAAACTCATACTCGCCGCCCCAAACGTCGAGCAAAGAGCCCGTTTGCCCTCCGAGGAGCGCCCGCACCGAGCAAGGCGTTAATATTTCCGTGCTGTTCAGCGTCGATATATTGCTATACGCCGTGAACGGGCACGGGAGAGCCGCTCCCTCGATAGCTTTTGTTAAAGCCATTTGCGGGGTTGCGTTCTTGATTGAAAAGCCGAGCAGCGGTATACCGTTAAGGTCATAGGAGATATGCTCCGCCGAATATGTAACGATACCGTTTATAGGTTTCGAGCTCTTATAAATGCGGAATAACTGCGGCTCGCTCGTTTCGTTGGCTTTTGCTTTTATAATCGCGCCCTCTGTAATTTCGGAGTAAAAGCGTCCCGTAATAGGGTATTGCAGCGAAAGCTCATAGCTGCCGTTGCGCTCCTCCGTTACGGTCGCTTTTACAGCCTCGGAGAGCAGCCCCACGCCGTTATGAGTAAAGGTTGTTTCGCTTTTGTTGTAGAGTGCGGGTATCATAAGCAGCACCACCTCGGCACGATTTCAAGCCGCGTAACGTTTCCCGTCCAGGCAATAACGTTTTTGCCAGGGGCGAGCGTCGGAAAGCCCGCTCCCGTCATTTTGTTATTTTTGGCTACGGTGCCCTTGTAGGCGTTCATAGCCTCGGAGTCTATCTCTATATACTCGTCTATATCCGAAAATGTAAACGAGGCATTATTGATAGTGAGCGTTACCGTGCCGCTGCCCGTTATTTTGATATACGGGGACGACGGGAAAAACTCGGCATTATACAAAGAGCCGCCCGCCGTGAATACGACGGGGGTTTGCCCCTCAAACGAATACTTAAACGGCTTACAGCTAAAAGAGAGCGAGAGCGCACCCGTTTCGCGGAGCTCCTGCTCTATATCCGCTTCGTCGTTATAAGAGGCAAGGCGGAAGTATTTACCGTCGTAGCTGTCCCACAAGCGGAAATACCCCGCCTCGGAGAGCAGCCAACCCTTTATTTGATGTGCGAGCACCGCAAAGCTGCGGTCGGTCGTATTGAGCAACGATAGCTTATACGGAATAGTGATGTTTTTATAGCGCCCGTTGTCGGTCAAGAGGTCGCCGCTGCGCCCTGGCACGCTCGTATATGTTACGTCCCTCGCCGCTCCCTTGTAAGAGCTTTTCTCCGAAATGAGCAAAGCATACTCGAGGGAGCTATGCTCACGAAACATTAAAAACGGTAATTTTTCCATTACGCAAATACAACTCCCTTTCGTCTTATTTTCTCCTCTATAAGCTCGAGCAGCAGCTCAACAAAAGAGTTTACGTCGTCGGGGTTTTCAGCCTTGAGGCTGTCAATGTAAATTGACTTTTCGCCGAACTCGATTTTTATTACATACTTGCCCTCGGCGTTGTCTGCGCTCTTTTCTGCTTTTTGGAGGTTGGTATAATCTTTGTTTTCGCTTGCGGTCAGCACGCGCTCGCCTTTGTGAAGTAGTGCGGGGTATTCGTCATACGGCACGTATTCCATACCGATACGGAGGCGGGATATTTCCTTTATGTTTAACCCTTTGCCGCCGATACCTGGCACCCAGTCGGGTATTTTGAGCTTGTTAAGTCCTCGAATAAAGACGTTAAGCCCGTCAATAATCCAGTTTATAGGCACCTTAAAGGCGTTTTTGATACCCTCAAATATGTTAGAGAATATCTTTACTACCGCGTCCCAGGCTCCGCGCCAGTTGCCCGTAAAAACGTTCTTTACAAAGTCGATAATACCCGAGAAAACGTTTTTAATATTGCCTACTACTTTTCCGATACCCTCAAATGCGCCCTTAAATACCGTATTCAATACGTCCGCCACAACCCCGAGCGCCGCTTTAAGCGGTGTAAGAGCCTTACTTATAAGCCCCGTAAAAAGACTGATAAGCGGTGGGAGAATAAGGTTAAGCAAGTCGAGCAAAGGCTCGAGGAGCGTAAACAAAAGCTCAAGTATCGGTTTGAGAATAGGAGCTATAAGCTCTATAAGGCTTATAATTACTGGCAATACCGCCTCGAGCAGACTTGTTAATATAGGCATAAGCTGATTAAGTAAGTCCGTGAGTATCGGTAATATCATTTCCACGATTTCCAAAATAGGCGGTATAATCGTTTCAATTAACGTAGTGATTACGGGCAATATTGCCTCGATAATCTGCACTAAAAGCGGCATAACCGTATTTATGAGGTTAATTAAAACGGGTAGGATTGCCTGGATTATTTGCAAAATCGGAGGGAGCAATAGCTGTATAAGCTCAATTATTACGGGGAGCACCGCTTGTATAATCTCAATGAGAGGCGGCAAGAGCGCTTGTAATAGCTGAATAATAACGGGTAATACCGTGTTAAGGATTTCCGTTATTAAAGGCATAAGCCCCTCTATGAGCTGTACGACAATAGGCAAAATCTGTTGTACTATTTGAATTAAAAACGGCACGAGCTGCTGTATGAGATTGATTATTACGGGCAGAATAGCCGTAATAATAGACTCAATCGGCGGCAGTAATGAGCTTATTAAGTCCATAAGTACTGGGAATAGCGTTTGTATCAGCTCAAACAGCGGGGGTAAAAGTCGCTCGAAAACACTTGATATTACGGGTACTAATTTATCGAACAAGGCTTGTATTTTTGGTAAACCCGCTATTATCATATCGGCGATTTGTTGTATAAGCGGAATAGCAGCCGCTCCTATTCTGTTTAACAATCCTCCGAAAGCGTCCTTAACATTTGCTATCGTATCGCCGAGTACAACACCCGCTTTTACGGTGCCCTCCGACATTACAATACCGAGGTCGTCTGCCTCTTTTTTCAAAGCCGCCATACCGTCCGAGCCCGCGTTGAGCAGCGGGAGCATTTCTGTATAGCTTTTTCCGAGCAAGTCGTTCCCGAGGGCGTTACGCTCTGCTCCTTGTTCCATATCCGCAAGCGCGGCGGTAATAGTGTTAAACTTCTCCTCGGTAGACATTTTATTTAAGTCGTCAAGGGATAAGCCGAGCCTTGATAATGAGGTGCTCGCGGTTTTTGAGCCGTTATTTGCGTCGTCTATCACGTCCGACATTTTCTTAATTCCGTTTTTGAATGAGTCTACGCTAACGCCGCTTTGGTCGGCGGCGTGTTTCCAACGTTGCAGCTCCTCTCGGTTTATGCCCGTTCTTTCCGACAACTTGTCGATATAGTCCGCTTGTTCAGCTGTGCTTGTCGCTATTTTGTAAGCAGCGCCGCCTATTGCCGTAGCACCTGCAACAACTGCGGTGCCAACGGCAGCCGCGCCTTTTGCGATAGACGAAAACGCGGAGCCCACCTTTGAGCTGCTTTTTTCTGCCTTTTCGGTGGTGCTGTCTATGCTTTTATCGGCGTTTGTATTGTCGATAAGGATTTCTCCGAAAACCGAAAAAATACTTGCCATAGGTTAGCCTCCTTTCCGTCTGTCAGCCTCGATTATCGGTGCAAACTCCGCCGTTATGTCGTCCGCTGACTTTTCCTTTTTCGGTGCGGGCGGAGGCACTTCCGAAAACGTTTGATTTATAAACGTTTCGTAGTCCATAGCCTCCGAGCCTTGCAGCTTTGCAAGGGCATAATTTGCAAGCCATAGGGGGAAAAGCCTTTTTTCTTGTTCGGCTTTTTCGAGCCGTTTTTCCTCCTCGGTTGCAAAAGAAAGCAGCCCACCGAGAGCCGCAAGCGGTAGACTCTCGATAAGCTGCCAGTCATAATATTTGTGTAAGAGTGTTAGGTTTCTTGCCCTGCTTTTTTCCGCAAGGCACGCTTGAAAAAACTTCTCACGCCCTCGTCATTGACGAGCTCGTTAATGACCTCCGCTGCGTCGAGTTTCTGCGCCTCTGCGACGCTGATACCCTTATATGCAGCTACAAGCGGCGGGAGGTCGTCGGCAATCTTGCCGAGCTGCGGTGTAATTTCCGCGAGCACCTCGCAAGCAAGTACGCCGACCTTTTCTTTTGAAAGTTTCTTGAGAGCGTCTTTTGCGTCCTCTGCGTCTTTCGGCTCCTCGAAAATATCAAGGTTTTTCAGCATAGGGATAATAGGCTTAATATCGAGCTTTCCTACGATTTTAAGCATAATAGGCATAGTTCCGATTGTAAGCATTGTTTGGCTCCTCCTTAAATTCGATTATTACTTGCTTACGGCTTTTCCTGTGCCGTCTGCGGCTTGAGTCTGCGTTGTCTTTTCGCTCATATCGGGAGCTTGTGCAATCTCCGTAACCGCCCACAAGTCGCCGTCGAGGTCGCTATGCTTGTAGTGCGCCAAAAACTCGAGCGCGAGCTCGCCCTCCGCTTTTTGCACCGCCTTAACATTAAAGCCCGTTTCGTGCATAGCGTTGTAAATCGCGATTTTTTTATACTTGCCGCCGATTGTTTTGGCGAACATAGTAACGTTTTTAAGGTACTTATCCGCTCCGATAACGCCCGTAGTCGGGTTTTTAATGGTCTTTTCGTCGTCCGCCGCAATCGTGCAAGTTGGAATTGCAAGCGCGAGGTTTTCCTGGCTCATACAAAGGGTAGTTACCTTGAGGGACGCGCCCTGCTCCTCGATAACCTGGGTGCCCGTTGTCTTTCCGTGTCGTCCGTCAAATTCAATATCGCGGACGGTAACGGTCGCGGCAAACTCTCCTCCGCCCCTGGTGGGAGCGAGCAGCCGCTCGTCGGTTTCCCCGTAATTGAGGAAAATAACGCCCTCGTCGATTTGGATTGACTCAATCTGCTTTGTAGTAAGATTGGTAATCATATCTTTATTGCCTCCTAATTGTAAAAAGTTCGAGCCGACATAGATAAACGCCTATGCGCTATATCGTATTCGCTGTCGGCAATAGCGTTTTGATTGTCAAAGCCGATATGCGCGGCGAAAACGCCGCTTTCGGCAATTACGGCACCCGTAAGCTCATTACGGAGTGTGTCGCATAAGCTCTCGAGCTGCTCGGTCGCGGTCGGCTGTTTCTCGTCTACCCATATATCGAGATAGAAAGAGGCAAGGTCGCCCGCGGCGAGGTCAATAATATTAACGCCGTTAATGACCGCATACGGAAATACTGCGTCTTTCGACGGTGCCTCCTCGTAATAGGTCGTGAGGATTTTATTAACCCGCTCCCGCAGAGCTTTAATAAGCGCCGTTGTATTTGCTGCCATAGGCAACGCCTCCTCTCTGCGTCAATCGTCCGCAACCAGGGCTTGACAAATAAGCTCGAGGCACTCGTTTTTTACGGGATATGTGCGGATAACGCGGTACATTGTCCCGTCATACTCAAAGTGTCCCTCTCGCGCATAGTCGCAAGCCTTAATTTCTACGCAAAGCTCGGGGCGGTAGCCCTGGGCTTGTGCCTGGTAAAACTCGTTTCGCTTAACGCCCTTTTCGTTGCAGAAAACTTCTTTTTTCTCGAAAGTCTTAAAAGGTTTTCCGAGAGAGTCGAGCGTTTCTTTTTCCGAGCACAAATACCCGATTTCTCGCCATAACATAACTACGCCTCCTCGGTATATTCACTCGAAAGCATTAAATGCCGCTTGAGCATACCGTAGCTCTCGCGGTACTTGTCGCCGTCTGCGTTATCGAGTCCAAACTCCGCTTTGACATAAACGACGATAGCCCGCTTTATAAGTGCGTCGCTTTCGTCGTTTACTTTCTTTTCGGAGATACCGCCTAATAGGAGGTCGGCTCTTGCCGCTCCTATTAGGTCGGTAATTTCCGCGTCAAAACGTGTATGGTTAATGCGTAGATACTGGCGAATACCCGCTACGTACTGCATTGAAATATCCGCCATTGTTCAGCCCTCCGTTAAGCCGTAGCCTTTACGATTTTAACGAAAGCCTCGGTCGCCTGCACCTTGCCGTCGAACATAGCGCAGCCGAGGAAGTCGTAGGCGTTCTCGCGGGTTACAAACTGCGAGGTAATCGTAACGTCCTCGGGCATATTGCCGAGGTAGCCTCTGTAAAGGTTGCCGAGGATAGCCTCGTGCGCGGTCATACGGTCGTCGAAGTTTACGGGGTAGCCCATAACGCGGTAAACGCCGTTGTCCTCGGTAACGATATTGTCCTTTGAGTTGTTCATAAGCGGGTGGAAGTCGGTAAAGAAAGTCGATTTCGACATAAGCCACTCCGCACCGTTATCATAACCGCCGTTAAGCAGCGCAACGGCGCCCTGCACGTTTGCGGCGGAAAGAGAGGCGGTTTTTCCAACCGTTACGGAGTTTGTAGTGCCCCAGGTAATGGCGTTGATACCCTGCGCCTCGTTGGTACCCGTGCCGAAAATAATCAGCTTACCGATTTTCTCGGCAATCTTACGGGCAATCTTATTAACGAGCCAGGACTCGAAAGCGTCAATCGCCATTTTTTCAACGGACTTTGAAATAGTAACGAGCTTTGTAACCTCGTAGGCAGAAAGCGTAACGCTCGAGAGAGTGTCGCCGTCTGCGGTAATGGTTGCGCCCTCGGTATGTACCGCCGCGTCTGCGGTAGTTCCCTCTGCGGGCACCTTTACGCCGCCAGGGACGCGCAAAAGGTCGATTTTGTCGAGCAGCGGGCAATACTGGTTGACCTTTTCAATGATTTTATTCTGCGTCACGGTCGGAATAACCGCTCCCGCGGAGGAGGTACCAGTAGTGAGTGCTCGCTGTTCGTTTTCGGTAAGGTCAAGCCCTCTAACGTGCTTGAGCCAGGCGGAGCGATACTCCTTGTCCTGGTCGAAATTGTCCGCAGAGCGATTGTTGATAGGGTTAGGCACTTCATTTAAAGGAACGGTGCCCGCGCCGATACCCTCGATAACCGCTTTTCTCTTTTCGAGGTTGGTATATTCCTCGTCAAGCTCGCGGAGCTCCTTTTCGATAGCGTCGAGGTCTGCTTTTGCGTCGGTTTCCAATACGCCGCGCAGTTCTACCTTGCGGCTGCGGATTTCTGCCATTCTCTTAATAAGTTCTTTCATAGTGATTTACTCCTTTTTTGATTTTTTAACAGTAGGTTTTTGCTGTCAGCATTTGACGGCGGCGGCGCTGCTCCTGCTCCTTAAACTCTTTCTCGTGCTCCGCGGAGAAAAAGTCCCTTGCCGTAGTAATGCTCGTATCGTTGTATGCGGCAAAATCCACCGCCGAAACGTCGTACAGCTTTTTAATTTTAGTTATCGTCCGAGTGTGTGTTTCGCGGTCATAGCTGCACTCACGCACAACGAACGAAAAACTCATTTTGTCAACGCGGCGTTTTTGAATATCTCGGTGTAAATTGCGGTGCCGCTCGTCCTCTTTGTCGAGGAAAGCCGCAATATCGAGCCCTCGCTCCGTGATGTTGTAAGTGAGGGAATTATTACGGGTGCGGGCGTATACGGTAGAGTCGTTCTGCCCGTGATTTCGGTTAAAGATAAAATCGCTCATATCGCAGCTGTCAAGGGCGCCGCGGGCGATAACTTCTTTATACTCGATACCGTCCTCCTCAAAAAGCACGGTAGGGGTATCAAAGACAATAGGCGTACCTCGGAGCACGAGCTCGTCGGCGTTGTTTTCGTCGGGAAGTGTAAACGGCTCCGCCGCTCTGTATTCCCGCTCGTTCGGTTTATATGGCATTATGTTTCCTCCTCGTCTTTCTTGTCGTCGGGTGCCGCAGTAGGTGCGGTGCCCTCTCCGTCGTCGTCGCCGTCCTCGGGCGGCTCCTCTTTCTTTGTGTCGGTGCCTAACTGGTACTCGTCGGCTTTGTTTGCATTTACGACGTTAAGCGTCTGTACGCGGCGCTTGCCCTCCTCGCCGCCGATAGGCGGATAGCCAAGCGTTGTTAATGCCTGGTCGAGCATTAAGCCGCCAATATCGGACAAGTATTTTACAACGGCGAGCTTGTCGCTCGTCCTTGCAAATTGCAGTTTGTTACCCTCTACGGTTATTTCGTTACCGTAGCCGCGCTCCTTTTTGGAAAAAATGCAGTTTGTGAGCGCCTGTGCGAGCTGCACGTAAAAGGGCTTAATTTCGCCGTCGTAAAAGTCCTCCTCTTGCTCGGGTGTGGCTTTATTTTGCACGATAGCGTCATTGGTGCCGAGGTAGTCGTATATCTCGTCTTTGATATACTGCAACTGTCCCGTAGGTAACGGCGTTTGCTTGTCGGTAATCGGGGTGTAATCGTACTTATTATCCGTAACAATAACGCCCGCTCCGTTGCTTTCCATTTTGAGGTTGTCCCGTATAAAATCGTCGCGGCGGCGGTTTAAGTCCTCGTTTTTTGTGGAGGCTTGCACTTTCAAAATACCGCGCACAACCGCTACGAGCTCGGCAAACTTGCTCATACTTTGGTTAAAGGTGTTCGCCGTTTTCAAAACGGGCATAAGTGCTCCGTTGTCGGAGCCGAAAACGTCGTTATCTGCAAACATTGAGCCGATATGTACCAAGTCTGCATACGGGAAAATGTACGATTTCCCGTTATTAAAGCGGAATTTACAGAACAGCTCGCCCTCGTGGTCGAGTAGGGTAATCTCCTGGGCGTTGATATTATAAATTGCCTCGAGTCTGCCCGTCGCCTCATTCCATACGGGATATGCAAACGCGTTGTTATATAGCTTGTACTGCGCCGCCAGGCGGTAATAGAATTTATAAGCCGTTGTCGTCGGGTTTGGCTTAAACTGTAAAATGTTGTTGTATGTGCTGCTCTCTACGTCAAGCACCTTTCCGTCGCCGCGTCTAATGTGCCGCGGCTGTACCGTCGCCGCGCGGCGTGCGAAAGAATGGACGGCAGCTCGCACCATATTAACCTCCCAGGCATTGCCCGAGAATGGTACAAAATTTGATTGATAGGAATTTAAGAGCTTGTACTCGGTGTAGCCGTCTGTTTTCTGCGGCTTTTTCCCGAATATAGCCTCAAAAAGCCCTCGTCTTTCTTTCATTGTGTCACCCCACGTTATACATATAGTCGTCAAAGTATTTGACGTAGATAACCCACGCGTTAAGCAGCGATACCGCGCCGTCTATGCGGCGTTTATCGGTTATCTTAACGGGTTGGATATTGTTTAAGCCGCTTTTCTTAACGGCGGTATTTGATAGGCACCAAAGCAAAATAGGGTTGTTGTTGTAATTAACTATTTTGTCGGTAAGAGCCGCTCCCATTTCGCGCATAGGTTGACTCCAAGTGAAAGCGCCTTGAGCAACGGGCTCCATAGTAAAGCCGTTGCTTTTCATTTCCTCCACCCAGTAGCCCGCGAGCGCGCGGTCATAGCCGACCTTGAAAGCGTCTATTTTATGCTCGTCGCGCATTTGCACAAACCACGCCGTTACGTCGGAAAAGTTTACGCGGCTGCCCTCGCATATCGTAAGCAAGCCCCGCTCTGCCCATATCCGATAGGGTGCCTCGTTTGTGTTTTTCTCCTCGAGGTGCTCAACGCGGGCTTGCGGTAAAAAATACTGCTGCAAAACGTAAACCGTTTTGTCGTTCGGCTTGCGTATAAGCAGCGTTGCCGCTGTAAGGTCGGTTGTAGCCGAGAGGTCGCAACCGCCGATAGCGTAGGTATTGTAAACGTCGTCAATAGCAAACGTCGCCGCGTTTTTAATCTGCTCAAAGGAAAGCCATACGGCGCTTTCATTTTCGCGTATGTTAAAATCCTTGCATAGAACGCCTGGTAAGTCTGCGGGCGAGTTTTTCGCCCTCTCAACAAAGTTAGCGAGCGTTTTATACTGCTTGATTTTCCCGAGCCCTGGATTAGCTTTAATCCACATTTGCGGATTAGTCCACTCGTCGCGGCTGTCGAGCTCGTAGAGTATCGGCAAAAAGGTATCGTCTTTTTTCTTACCGTCCGCAAGGTCTGCGGCAAGCTCGTACATATTGTCGAAAATGCACTCGCGCACGGTGCCCGCGGTCGTTATCATAACAACGAGAGGCTGCCGGCGCGACGAGGTAGACTGTTTCATAACCTCGTACAAATTGCGGTCGCGGATTGCGTGCAGCTCGTCGATTATAACGGCGTGAGAGTTTAAGCCGTCCAGGGTGTTGGAGTCCGACGCGAGCGCCTCAAAGATAGAGGAGGTCGCGGGAAAATAAATATCATTTCTGCGCTTTTTGACAACCGCCCGCAGCTCGGGCGACTGCTTAACCATATTGACAGCCTCGGTCAATACCTTTTTTGCCTGGTCTTTCTTTGTCGCAACGGAGTATATCTCCGCCGCGCCCTCATAATCTGCAATGAGCATATATAGGGCAATGCCCGAAAGCAAAGTAGACTTGCCGTTTTTGCGTCCGCACAAAAACATTGTTTCGCGGAAACGACGGTAGCCCGTTTCTTTTTCGAGCCAACCGAAAAGCAGTTGTATATATGCTTTTTGGAATAGCTCAAGCTCAAGAGGCGCGCCTATGGTGCCCTGGGACTGCTTGCAAAATGTTTCGATAAACAAAATAGGACGCTCGCCCGTTTCCTCGTCGAAATAATACGGCGAGTCGTCGTTAGCTGCGTCCATTTCGGCAACGAGCCGCGAGTAAACAGCTCTAACCCGCTTACTCGTTACTATGTCGCCGCACTCTATGCGGCGGTAGTATTCTTTTACCCAATTCAACCCGATTTTGCCGCCCTGCTCGGTTTGGTTGCAAACATCATAAGCGCCTGTCCCGCTGCCTCTGCGTCTGCGTTCGGCAGTAGGTCGTTGAGCTGTTTTAAGGTGGCGTTGTAGTTCTTAACCATAGCGTTATACGGCTGCAATAACGGGTGCGCCCGCTCGATAGTGTAGGAGCCCTGCGGCATTTTAACTACGAGCCCGTCCTCGTTGATTTTTTCCTCCATATCCTCGAGAGAAACGAGCATATAGGCGGCTCTTTCCATTAGTTTTTTTGCAATTTCGAGCTTATCTTTCGGCAGATTTTTATACAATTTCTTAATTCTGTTCTGCTCTTTTTTCTGTCGCGCATATAATGTATCGTCCACGCTGTTTCTCCTTTCTTTCGTCTGTAAGGGTAGGGGGGTTATACACGCCTGGGGCGGTCATAAAAGGGGCTTAAACACGGTTCATTAAAAGGCATATAGCCTTTTTTAAGCGGGGGGAGTAGCAGCGAAATTTTTTACAGAGGAATTGCTACACTCTGCCGCTGCGTGTACCTCGATTGCTACAACGTTAATCGCGCAGAGAATAATTTTCCCGCCGTCCACAAGCTCAAGAATAACGGTGCCCTCCTCGAGCGCCTCGGCTACTCTGTCCTCGAAGTTATCAGCCGTAGCCTTGACCTGGAACGTAACCGCTCCGCTCTGCGTATATACTACGAGCTCGCATACATCAGCTCCCATACTTACCCTCCTTTTCTACGAGGTTTCCCTCGGAGTCAAACATAAGCCCGATTGCTGTCGGTAGCTGTCCCTCGTGTTCTATGGCGTGACATTCACGGCATAGCAACTCGAGGTTATCCTCCGATAGTGTGATAGCGGGATTGTTTATATTCTGCGGCGTTAAATATATTTTGTGGTGGACTATTGCGCCCGCCTTGCCGCAGCGGACGCATAAGCCCATATCGCGCTTGTATATATATTCCCTGGTATCGCGCCAGGCTTTGCTCAAATAAAACGCCTTTGCGAAATCTTGCATATAACAGCGTCCCGCCCTCTCCGCCGTATAGTGAGTTATATTTGCTCCCGATACAACGACAAAGCGAGCAGCTACAAGCCGCCCGCCTTACCGTCTATTTCTACGGTATCAGTTTAGCACGGCTTAAAGCAAGTTTCTATACGGCTTTATTTCGATTGTCTAAATTGAGCCCAGGGCAGAGCCGCCGAAGTAAAGCAAAGCAAACTCCGCTACGGCGCGGTTGCGGAGGTCGTAAACGGTGCTTAACGACTGTATGTATAACTCCTCCATAACTGCCTCTTTCGGCTTTTTTTCGAGGTACCACAAAACGACGAGCTTTTTATACTCGTCTTTCAGTTGGTCGATAATGCCCTTAATTTCTGCGAGCTTGCGCTGCGTTTCCGCAATATTGCGCGAGCACTCGGAAAGCTCCAAAAGCTCGTTAAGAGTGTCGCTTACGTAATGCGAGTCCGTAAACGGCTTGCCGTAATCAATCGCGCCAGGCTCCCGAGGAGCTCCGCTTTCTATCAGCCTATCGCGCCTATGCTGTAAGTTCTCCAATGCCCGCTCGAGAGTGGGGACAGAGGAGAGCACTTGCTCCGCTGCCTTAAAGTAATTCATAGTTTTACCTCCGTTAAAAAGTTACGCATATATTCAGCACCGCCGCCGCGAGCCAGTATACGCCCTTTTTGTAGTCCTTGCCGATAAAGCACATAATAGCCGCTCCCACGTCAAGCGCTATAAGGACGGCGGGAAAGATATACATTGACATTTTCTTTTTCTCCTCTCGTTTTTGCGTCATAGTTTCCCTCGCTTTCTGCTCCGTTTCGGAGCGGGCTTTTTATACATACGGACGGTTATATAATAGCCGCCGTTGATTTCGTTGTAATACGGCTTGCAGTCTGCCAGGGCGTAGCCCTCATAAAGACGCTCAAGCTCTGCGCGGTTGTCGTTGCCGCTGTTTCCAAACTCGCGTATTTTGTACTGCGGTATTCTGCCGTCGCGTTCGGACGTTTTCGGCTGTTCAAGGTTGCGGCTTGCGCTCCAACGCTTGCCGAGTATCGGGCTTTTTACGAGATATACCGCAATGCCCGTTATACCAAACTCGTCAAACTGTAGCGGCTTTGCCGTTGTGTAGCCTTTGCCCCATATTTCCGCAAGGGTGTTTATATCAACGCCGCCGCTCATAACGATATGGTGGTGCAGCCGCCCGTTTTCTTTTCCTACCTCGGTAACGGCAACGTATTTAAGCTCGGGCAAATTATGCTTTGCGCGGTAACGCTTAACGCGACGGAGGAAATTTTGCATTTGCCGTTGTGCGTTCTCGGGCGTTTCGGGGTAATTCTCGTCGCTATATGTTAAATCAAAGCGTATATCGCGCTTTGTAAAATTCGTGTTCAGTAGGCGCGTGATCTTTCTTTCGGCGTTACGTTGGTTTAGCCGCTGTTGTGTTTCTGTTGTCGGTTTTCTTTTCTTGCTGCGCCCGCGCTGATATTCAAAAACGGGGAAAATATCGACTTCCAAAAACTCGCCGCATTTATGTATTTTTTCTCTGTATAGACAGCGCATAGTTTTACCTCCGTTGTTTCCTTTTGGGGCTCTGCCCCAAGCCCCGAGGTTTAACGCTTTAGTTTTCCATAAGGGAATTTGCCGAGCGAGCGTTTGCTGCTGACGACCTTTGAATTATCAAAATTGCGCTAACCTCAAAAGGTAATTGCATTTCCAAGCCAATAAAGGGGGAGAGAGGAGCAAGAGAGCGGCGGGACGGAGCCCGCCTTAAAGAGAGAGGCACCTCCTCTCTCCCCCTGCTCTCCGCATTATTGAAAGCGTGGAAAACTCTACGAGTTTACACACTCTTTCAACAACGCTGCGAGCACCCCCTCACTCCTCCGCCTCTCTCCACACACACAAAGAGAATATTTATTTTTTTGAGGGAGGACGGGTTTTATTTTCTCGGGGTGCCGTGTGCTCTGTTTGGTCGTTAAGTTATTATCCATTACGAGCCCGAAATAGAGCCGCTCGCTCCGTGCTTAACTATTGACTTTTCGCTGCCGTTGTGCTATACTTATATATGTAGTTAATCGGTAGCACAAAGGCGCTACGGGGCTTATCAAGTTTGCGGCTTGATAAGCCCTTTTTATTTACTTCAAATATTGCCAACTCTGCGGAGCACGTGTTAAGCCGAAGTCCGAGAGCGGGCGAGGTTTCGGAAAGCGTACAACCATATTTACCCGCCAACCGTAAATAGCGGAGTCCTGGGCGTATGCTACGAGCTCGTCCTCGGTTAAGCAAGAGCGTTTTATAAAGCTGCGGCGCAAATCCTCTTTGTCTTTGAAATCGTGCAAGGTAAAAGCGTTTGTTGCCTCATAAGCACCGCAAGAGAAAAAGCCAACAACCGCGCCCGCTCCGCCGTCCGCTTTTGTTTCATATAAAAATACGGTGTCTTTTGCTCCGCCGCCCCAGGCTCCGCGCCGAGGGGCGCTTTTTCGTATTTCGAGTGTCTTTTTTTCGGTTAAAATCAGCTCGCTGTATTTGTGGTGAATTGAAAGTATTATTTTATTGTTCATTGTTGCCGTTCCTCTCTGCGGCGAATTTGTCCGCCTGGGCGAGCACCCGCTGCGAGGCGGTCGTTTCGTATACGCCTTTGTCCCAAAGCACCGAGGCTCCGTATTCGCCCATTTTGTACGCCATAACAACCTTTGAGCTGTCGTTGTACTTTTCAAAGAGCCCGCGGAGGATATATAAACCCGCTCGGATATTCTCGTAAGGGTTAAGCATATCGGTAACGCCGAGCTCCTCTTTGAGCCAATCGTTGTTACAGTCCCTTATTTGCATTAAGCCGAAGTCGTGCCCGTCCTGGCTTACCGCAGCGGCATTAAACGAGGACTCGGAGAACATAAGCGACATAGCAAAGTCAAAGTCGATATAATAGGCGCGGCACATATAATATGTAAACTCTTGCAGTTCCTCCGAAAGCTCGCAATCGAGAGGGGTAAAACCCGCCGCGTCTTGTATGAGCATAAGCTCGCCGTTTTCTGTTACGCTTTTGCCGTCACGTGTGCCGTATGGCGGTTGCTCTTTTGCGTCATTCCCGCCGAGGGCTTGTACCCCTCCGACAATGAGCCCTCCTGCAATTCCTCCTACGAGAAATACACATATAATAAAGGTAATAAATTGCCGCTTGCATTTTCCGCGAGTGGCTCTTTTGCTGTCGCTCGGAGCCGAGCTTGTCCTGTGCTGTCTGTTTCCATTTGCCGAAGTCATAGCAAAGCCTCCTATTTCTTTTTATTTATAAATGTGAGCAAAACCATGGTAGCGCAGATAATCGCCGTTATAATAATTGCGTTCATACTTCCATATCCTCCATTTTTACTTGAGTGTTGGTATCTGTTATCGAGTCGTCTTTCTGCTTGTTAAAAAGAGCTATTCTCGATAACTTCAATATTTCGTCGAGGTTGTTTATAAAAGTTTCATTAACGAGGTCGTAGGGGGAAATAATGCCGAGTAACATAAACCCGCTCTTTACCGCGATATACGGTTTCCCTTGTGCGGTCGTTCTCTCGTAAAGTTCATACCCCGCGTCAATATCGGAAAACGGCTTTAAGTACCGAGTGTTTATAAAGGCTATACCTTGTGAGGTTTTTAATGGCTCAAGCGTTCTACCTTGTGCATAAAATGCTATTGCTCCTCGTTCGAGTAACTGCTCGCTGTCGTCGCCGTCCTCAAAATTTATATGTGGCGGGAGCGGGCGCTCCTCAAAATAAAACTTGTCCCGCTTTTCCTCTGTAATATCAAACATAGTAAATATATTGTCTTTTGTGAGTTTCGGGAGATTGTATACGGGATAAAATGCCGCGCCGTTCCCGAGCCATTGACAAGCGGACGTTTCGGAAACAATTATTGTTTTTTCGGCTTTTAATATTGCCTCGATTTGCTTTAGTTTCACTTTGTTACCTCGCTTTCTATGATTTTTGCCCGCTCGGGGCTTATGATTGAAATACTGTGCCCGCAATAGTCCGTAACCTCGGCGGAAATGTCAAGTTTCCCGTTGCGGTATCGGTAAATGATAGCCGAAACGCACTTATATACAATTCCGCCGCTTTCTACGGGGCACCCGCTGACGAGCGCGGCTTTTAATTCCTCGTTTGTCATAGCTGCCCTCTTTCTCGCCTCTATCGAGGCGGATTATTCAAAGATTTTAGGATTGAACAGACAAGCGGGGGCTACGCCGCCACCGCCGCACACACTGACGTTGCCCACTTCTCCCGAGGAGTAAACAATGCGCGCGACGTACGCGAAGGACGAGTTGCAAGTCCAGGGCGTAAGCGTCCACCACCAATTATTAAAGCGCGGCACGGACTCTCTGTATTTGCGGTAAATGTCGCACGAGAGGAGGAAAACGTAATCCTCGGCGGTGCCGTAGTCTTTCATACCGTCGTCGGAGGTCAAGTCCGATACAAACGGGAGGAGGTCGCCGCGGTTGAATTGTTCGAGGTATTCTCCGTTAAGGTATTTACGGAGCGAGGAGGTGCGCCAGTCGTTTTTATTGCTTTCGTCGAGCGGCATTTCGTCCTTGAGCAATTCCGAAACAATAGCAAGTATGCCGCCCTGCTCCTCTCCGAGAGCGGTAAACTTAACGCCGTTATACTCGAATTGCTCGCCAGGTTTTGGAAATTTGATTTTATCTTTTTCCGCACCCGCTACGGAGTCGTCCTCGGTGTAGTCCTCCTCGATTTCCTCGGGCGTGAAAATCCCGCCGAAAGCAAGAGCTAAAATTGCATTTGCTCTCTTTTGGTTGTCCTCTGCGTTTGTGTTGGTGGCTATATCGTCGCAAAGTGACTCAATAGCGCGTAAAATATTGTCGTTCATAACTTTTACTCCTTATCGTTATTAAAATCGGGGTTGCAATAGCCGAAATATTTACACCGTAAGCAACAACGCTTACAGCTTTTGCCTCTCGTAGTCCATAGCTTAAAGCGGGAGCGAAAGTCCCGCAGTTTTGCGGCGGCTGCTTGTTTGATTATGTAGTAGCATTGCCGCCCCGCCGATATACGCGAGTAGCCGAGGCGCTGCCTCTCGCGCAATTCTTTACGGCTGTATTTCCGCACGGCTCGCCTCCTAAAACTTGTAGGCATTAACGAGCCGCTCGAGTTCCTCAAACAGAGGGGCGATAACTCGCTTGTTTTGCCTTGCGTTAATAAGCTGCTTACCGAGAGCGTAAAAGGCGGCGAGCTCGCGCTCGGTGTCTTTTGCTTGCTCTACGAGCTTTCGGGCGCTCTTTACTTCCTGGCGTGCTGCTCTCATTTCGTCGTATTCTTTTGCCGTGAGCTGCACGCTTGCCGTAACGCCTTTAGGCTTGCCTCCGCCGCGGAGGACAAATAAGCGGTTGCGGGTTGCGTCCTGGGAACGGTTAAGCTCGTCCGAGAGCTCGGCAATGGTTTTCCGCTCCTTTTTGTAGCCGTTCAGTAACAGCTCGTCCTCCTCGGGAGTCCAGGCTCCCGATTTAATAGCCCTCTCGGGTGTAAATTCGTGTCCGCATTGCGGTCACTTTACGGGTTTGCACATTGCGATACCTCCTTTTTAATAGCCTATGCCTATATAATCAAGTACCCGAGCCCAGCCGTATTTTTCTCCCGTAAGCTCGTCGGTACAACATTTATACATCCAGTACTCCCATTCTTTCGGGTTTCTCTCCTTTAGTTGGTCGAAACGGTGCGGGCGCTTTTCAAGCTGAATACCAAAGCCGCACATTGAGCACCCCGTTCTCTGCGCTCCCGTAGTTCTTAATTGCCCGTCCTCGTCCCTCTCGATAGTTCCGTAAATTTCGGGGACGGGAACGTTTAAGTCGAGGGCAAGTTGCAAAAGGTCTTGTCGTGAAAAAATAGCAAAGGGCGCGGAGCGTATCGTAGACTTACCGAAGTAATTACACCCGTTAATCATTAAAGATTTTGCACGTCGTCCGCCCTCCGACGCCATAAGCCCCAGGAATGGGACGCTATTATGTTCTTTCGCCCAGTCGTCGCACGGCTTTTCTTTGAGATAGTAACAGCATTTCGACGATACCTTGAAATTTGGTATTTGATAGTTTGTACCCTCGTAGTTGTTGGCGTAGCCTCCGAATTTTTCAAGCCATTTTTGCGACATTTTCATACGGCTGTTTTTTTGAAAGCCGCCGTATTCTCCTGTTTCGCCCGTTATAATAGCGTGCCTTACTGTTTTATTCTTTTCTGTCGGGTTTGCGAGAGTTTCTATTTTTGACGCGATTTCTTTTGAGAGAACAGGAAAGCCAAACTCTTGTATTATTTGCGGTTTCGTCCAACGCGTGCCGTCTGGCTTTACCGCCGAAACGAGCCGCTCTATGCCGAGTTGTTTATGTATACGCTGTATGCTCAAGTCCTCGAGGTATGACACGCTAATACCTGGAGCGTCAATACCTATTGATTTAAGAAAGAGAAAAAGAGTAATACTGTCTAATCCTCCTACCGATACGTGATAATTAAGGTCGCGCATATCGCACTCGCGTACAAATTCACGGGCGCGTATGGTTGCATACTTGACCTTAAAGCCGTAATCCATTTTTTGCTTAACGATAAAATCAGCTATTTTCCTTTTACCGTCGATACGTTCCATTTTTTCTAAAACATTTTCCATAACAAAATCACTCCGTTTTATTATTTATTTGCCGCTCGTCTGCCGCGGCGTTTGAAATTCTCGCTAACGCGATTTTGACCGAGTGCGGCGCTGTAACCGCTACGCCCGTTTTTGTCAAGTTCGCCCGTGCCGCCGCGCGTTAGTTCTCTGTAAACGGTGGCAAGGTGTACTCCGAGCTCGGAGGCAATGTCGGTAAGGCTTACGCTGTCGGCGTAAAGAGCCTCGAGACTCTTTCTGTCCTCGTATGTGAGGTATCGGCACGTCATTACGTTTACTCCTTTCATTTTGTTTTGAGAGCAGAGGGCGGGCGCGCCCGCCCTCTATTCCCTTATGCTAAAATCCTATAACGCGCTCGAGTCGCACCTCTGCGTTGCTCTATCCTCGTTATAGGCAAAAGCCATAAAAAAATAAGTGCGGTAAGGTCTTAAAAACCTTTCGCACTTATTGTAAAACTTTTTAAAGTCACGAAAAAAATTACTTTTTCGGTTGACTTTTACAATTCCTGTTGGTATAATACAAACGTATATTTGACGAATTGTCTGCATTTTATGCGGGCACAGAAAGGAATATTGCAGTTATGAAAAAGATTTTTTCTGTTGCGGTTGCATTGATGATGCTGTTTGCACTGTGCATTCCGGCATTCGCCGGCACCGCGGTTGACGCCCTGACCGATAAAGACGCCAAAGCCTTTGCACAGGCGGTAATCGAAAACGGCGGCGACTTAACGAATGAAGAAACCATGGCGCAGGCGGTGAAAGCCGGCGTAAAAGCCGTTCCGGTGGAAAATCTCGCCGAAGCGGACAGACGCGCGGAAATCGCCTCGTTGGCGGCGGCTGCCCTTGCCGCGGATTTTTCGCTGAATGAAACCCAGCAAACCGCCTTAGAGGCAAAAACCGTTGCTTTGATGGAAAAAGCCTATGCGGAAAAAGACCTCGGCATTAGCACCTTTGACCCGAGCGATGTTGTCGACAATATTGCGGACGGATTTTCGGATAATGATTTGGCCGGGCTGTTTGACACCCTGCGCAACACCATCACCGATTTGAGCGACCGCCTTTCCAATGCATTTATTGAGAACAGCGGCAGCGGCGCAAACGGTGAGAACGGCAACGCCGGCAGCAACAATTCTTCCAACAACAATACAACCGATGATACATACGGCGGCACAGAGCCCACAGGTGACACCGCAGTTTATGCCGTGGCAGGCGTTGCGGCGGTTGCGGCGGTTGCGTTGGTGCTGACCAAGAAAAAATCGAAATAATCAAAAACTGTAAAATATTATAAAAAATCCTTGTGAAGTGCATTCACAAGGATTTTTCTTTTGCCTGTTTATTTCTTCAATTCGGGGTATACAAATTCGCATACGGGCGCGAGGTGGTGGGAATGAGTTTATGAAACGGTGCATCCATAACTTTGTCAAAATCCGCACCGAAGCGTTCGCAATAGGTACGCACATGGCGTTCCAAATCCGCGCGGTCTTTTTCGTCCAAATCCAACACGGAAATATGCTCGCTGATATGCTCTTCGGGGAATTCTCCGCGTAAGAATATCCGCCCGCCGTGCATACCCGTGGCGCAGTGCGCGCCAACCAACGGCTGGTTGTAGGGATTTTCAAGTCCCAGCACAATCAGCGTGCCGCCCGCCATATATTCGCCCAAGAATGCCCCGACAATCCCGCCGATAACCACAACCGGCTGCATCTGTTCAAACTCTTTCATATGAATGCCGGCACGCGAGCCTGCGCGCTTTTCGACAAAAATTTCGCCGTCACGCATCGCATAGCCGAGCGTGTCGCCGACATGCCCGTGCACGGTGACACTGCCGCCGCCCATGGTATTGCCGATGGCCTCCTGCCCGTTGCCGAACACTTCCACCGTGCCGCCGTTTAAATAAGCCGCCATATCGTTGCCGGGCGTGCCGTGGATTTCCAAGGTCTTTCCCTTGTCCATTGCCGCGCCCATATAGCGCTGTCCGTTCACATCTTCCACGCGCACGGTTTTTTCCGTTTCCAATGCGGCGCGGATTTCCGCGTTCAACTCGCGGAACGGCCGTCTGCCTGCCGTTAAAATCATACACGCACACCTCCCGTCAATTTTTCGGTGCGTACCGCTTTGGAAAACAGCATCAGTTCGGGCGTTTCCAAAATATCGCCCCGTAAGGACGACAGCGGTACTTTTTTCTGAATAAGCCCCGTGTAAATCCCCGCGCGCGCCGAACAGTTGAGCAAAACAAAGCCGACCAAGCAACCGTCTTTGATAAGCAAGCGCTTATACGATGTTTCGGTTTTGCGCGTCAGGATTTGCGCCCCGTCACAGTTTATCAGCCCGCAGGTGCAAATGCGAAACCCAAAGAAGTCAATCGCATTGACCGCAAAACTGCCCGTGTCGGGCGCGGGTACGCCCGCCATATAGTGCGCGGCGGTTTTACCCTCGCGCACGGCGTTCGGCCAAAGGGCGATGATTTTTTCCTGCCCGTCTAAAATATCAAAACTGCGCACGCAGTCGCCTGCCGCAAAAATATCGGGTACGGTAGTTTCCATGGTTTCGCGGTTGACGGTAATCCCACGCGAAACTTCCGCGCCCGCGCTTTCGGCAAGCGCCGTATTCGGGCGAACGCCCACCGCAAGCACCAACAAATCACACGGCAGAGTTTTTCCGCTTTTTAAGGTGACGGCAGTGATTTTTTCGTCGCCGTGCGCTTTTGTAACCGTATCGCCGAGCAAGGTTTCCACACCGTTCGCATTTAGATGCGCCTGCACGGTGGGGGCGGCTTCGTCGTCGAGGATAGACGGCAACACCTTATTCGCCAATTCCACCACGGTCACGCTCGAAACCAGCGGTCGCAAGCCCTCGGCGGCTTTTAAGCCGATAAGCCCCGCGCCGATAACCACCGCGTGCATATGGGGTTTTGCGTAATCTTTGAGCCGTTCGCTCTCGCCCATGGTCAAAAAGGTGAACACATTTTCCTGCGTGCCGACATTTTCCATCGGTGGCACAAACGGCACAGAACCGGTTGCAAGCAGGACTTTGTCAAACGAAAACCGCTCGCCGTTTTCGGCAACAAGCGTTTTGCCGTCGATTTTTGCAATCTTTGTGTGCAAATGCACAGAAATACGGTTCTCTTTGTAAAATGCTTCGTCCCGCAAATAGATTTTGTCCTTTTCCACCTTGCTTTTGAGGTAGTAGGAAATAATCGGACGGGAATACGGCAAATAATCTTCGTCCGTAAACAAATGGATTTCACTGTCCGCATCTAACGCGCGCAGGGTTTTCGCGCAGGAGAGCCCCGCCGCGCTCGCGCCGACAATCGCATAATTTTTCATTCCCCGTCACCTCCGACTTCCACATAGACAAGTGCTCGATTGGGGCAGTTTTTCACGCAAGCCGGCTCGCCCGTTTCTTGGCACAAATCGCATTTGACCGCCGCTTTGCCGGTTTTAATGCACCCGACGGGGCACACGGCAAGGCAGGTCATACAGCCGATACAACGGCTTTCATCACACGAAACAATCCCCGTTTCGGGGTCTTTCTGCATCGCGCCCGTAATACACGCCGCCACGCACGCGGGGTCGTCGCAATGGCGGCAGTTGACCGCCACGGAATCGAGATTATCCCCCTCCACCGTGATGCGCGAAACGGGCACGGGATTTTCCTTTACATGCGCCCGCACAACATCTTTGGAAACGGAGTGCGCGGTGCGGCAATAGACCTCACACAGTTTGCAGTTGAGGCACAATTCTTCTCTGGCAATGACTTTTTTCATACTGTACCTCCTTACTGCCCGGCATGCGCAATGCCGAGAATTTCCAATTCGCGGTCGGTAAGCCCGATGCCGCGCAGCATCAACCGGTTGCCGCGCAACGAGTCAATCGAGTTTAAGCCCATACCGCCGAGCATTTCTTTGATTTCGTGATTCCACGCGTTGATAAGATTTACCACGCGCGCATGCATAATTTCGGGATTTAAGCGCTTGACAAGGTCGGGGCGCTGGGTCGCAATACCCCAGTTGCATTTGCCCGTGTGGCATTGCTGACACATATGACAACCCATCGCAATCAACGGGGCGGACGCCACATACACCGCGTCCGCGCCGAGCGCAATGGCTTTCACGATATCCGCCGAATTGCGGAACGACCCCGCCGCGACCAGTGAAACGGTGTTGCGTATGCTTTCATCGCGCAAACGCTGATCCACCGCCGCCAGCGCAAGTTCTATCGGGATACCCACATTGTCGCGAATGCGCGTGGGTGCCGCGCCTGTGCCGCCGCGGAAACCGTCCATCACGATAATATCCGCACCCGCGCGTGCCACACCCGAAACGATTGCCGAGCAGTTGTGCACCGCCGCAATTTTTACGGCGACGGGCTTTTTGTACTGTGTAGCTTCTTTCAGCGACCAAATCAGCTGCCGCAAATCTTCAATCGAATAAATATCATGGTGCGGTGCGGGCGAAATCGCGTCCGACCCCTCCGGAATCATACGCGCATTGCTGACCTCGACCGTGACCTTTTCGCCGGGCAAATGGCCGCCGATGCCGGGCTTTGCGCCCTGCCCGATTTTAATTTCAATAAAACGGCTGCCCTCTAAATACGCCTTGTGCACGCCGAACCGCCCCGACGCCACCTGTACCACGGCGTAATCCTTATACTCTGCAAGGCCGGGGTGCAAGCCGCCCTCGCCCGTGTTAAACAGCGTGCCGAGTTCCTTCGCCGCCATGGCAAGGGACTTTTGCGCGTTAAACGAAATCGAGCCGAACGACATGGCAGAAAACATAATCGGCGTTTCGAGTTGAATTTGCGGCTCTAAACAGGTTTTCAGTTTGCCGTTTTCGTCAAATTCCAATTTTTTCGGCTTTCTCCCTAAAAAGGTTCGGATTTCCATCGGCTCGCGCAAGGGGTCAATCGACGGGTTGGTCACCTGGCTGGCATTTAACAGAATTTTATCCCAATAAATCGGATACGGCTTGTTGTTGGACATCCCCGACAACAGCACGCCGCCCGTTTGTGCCTGTTTCACAATTTCCTTTTGCGTCTGCGGCGTCCAGTTGTGATGCGTTTGGTACGCCATTTCGTAATCTTTAATTTTAATCGCGTGCGTCGGGCAAATCACGGCACAGCGGTGACAGGCAACGCATTTCGACTCGTCCGCCAAAACGGTTTTGCCGTCGTCGTCAAAATAATGCACGCCGTAAGAACATTGGCGTACGCACGCCCCGCACGAAATACAGCGCGCAGGATTACGCTCCACTTCAAAATCCGGTACGGTAAAATTCATCATCAGTCGTTCACCTCCGCAAACGGAATAAAGACGGGTGTGCCGCCCTCCACCGCCATAATTTTTTCGGGGTCGGGGCAAATCACGCGGATTGCCGATTCCTCCGAAGCGAAAAAGGTTTTATTCCCTTTTTCGGCAGTAATCAAAGAACGCAGTTTTAAGCGGTCATTGAGCGCCAGCAACCCGTGCTTGGAGCCGACCAAAATCGAAAACGGCCCGTTAATCAGCGCGCCCGAATACACGGTACGCAAGGCGGTGCAGATTTCGCGTTCTTCTTGCGGCATGCGGTCAATAGCATCCCATTCGGGCGCGGCAAGGATTTTTGCCGCAGTTTCCAGCGTCAGCCCTTGGCGGCGCACCAACAAATCGAACAAATAGGTAATAACCTCGGTATCCGTCTGCAAATTGCACTTGTAGCCGAACTGCTCAACATAGCGGCGGTTCGCGTCATAACTTGAAATCTCGCCGTTGTGCACAATCGACCAATCCAAAAGGGTAAACGGGTGCGCGCCACCCCACCAACCGGGGGTATTCGTCGGGAAACGCCCGTGCGCCGTCCAGGTATGCGCCTTGTATTCGTCGAGCATATAGTATTCGCCGACATCCTCGGGGTAGCCGACCGCCTTAAACGCACCCATATTCTTCCCGCTGGAAAACACAAACGCGCCCGGAATAGAATTGTTAATGCGAATGACGCAACGGGCGGTGTATTCCTCCTCATCAAAGTCATTCTTTTTGATTTTGCTTTGCGGCACGGAGCCGAAATATCGCCAAATCAGCGGCGACTTTCCAATGGCTTTCACCTTGCGCGTCGGGATTTGTTCAAAGGTTTCCACATCGAAATGGCGGAACAAAAACGCTTCGGTTTCAATACGCGCGTCGTTGTTGTCATAAAAAATATGAAACGCAAACAAATCCTTGTATTCGGGGTAAATCCCGTACGCGGCAAACCCGCCGCCCAACCCGTTGGAACGGTCATGCATTAAGGCGATACAGTCAATAATGTCCGTCCCGCCGAAACACGCCCCACTTCGGTCTGTCACAGCGGCAATCGCGCACCCCGACGGGATACGCACTTCGCCCTCTCGTTTTACCATAACGCTCACACCCTGTTTCTTCTGATTTATTGCTGAAAATTTTTTCTTTTTTTGTAAAATTTGCAAGTTGAAAAATAAAACTTGCAAATTTTTAAAAATATGTTCCTTATTTTAAAGGAAAACCGAAAAAATTGCAAGTTATTTTTTTTACATTTTATTCTGCACGCATAAAAAAAGCATTTTACCGAATATGCTTTTCCCCGCACCCCCGTTTTTATGAAAAATGACGGAAACAAAAAAATCCTCCCATAAAAGGGAGGATAAATTATCGAATATGCTCGTGCGCGGGCGGGCGTGGAAGCCCGCCGCTACGCGAAAAATGCAATGCGGAGTGTTTTATTGTTACAGTTAATCCATATACACATCCACAACATTTTCATCATTCTGCAAAGTGGAGATGATGATTTTTAAGGCGTCGTCGGTTTTGGGGAAAATCAGCGCCTTAATGGTGGAAGTATCTTTCTTTTTGCGCAATTTGGAGTCATTGTCATAGAGAATTTCCATCGAGTGCACCACGGTGCCCGTGCGCTTGATGAGTTTCGAGATTTTCGGCACCTGCTCGGCAAGGTCTTTCACTTCCACATACAGCGCCTTGCCCGCTTTGCCGCGCACAACCACTTTTTTGAGCGAATTGAGCGTAATATAAATCACCAAAGTTGCCACCACAGCGCCCGCGACAAAGCCCGCGCCGATAGCGATGCCGATACACGAGACCGCCCACAGGCTCGCCGCTGTGGTTAAGCCCTTGACGGAAAATCCCTCGCGCAAAATCGTGCCCGCGCCGAGGAAACCGATACCGCTGACTACCTGCCCGCTCATACGGGTGATGTCTACATTCATTTGTCCCTTATATTTTTCGGCAATGTAAACCGAGGTCAACATAATCAGTGCGGAGCCGACCGCCACCAAAATGTGCGTGCGGAAGCCCGCCGGACGGTGCGAATGCTCGCGCTCAAAGCCGATGATGCCGCTTAACAGCACCGCAAGCCCTAATTTCCACGCCGCGTCCAGCACAAATTGAAATTCCTGATTGTGCCACAGCCACAAGGCCGCTTCTGTGAGCCATTCCATTTCAAAAAACCTGCCTTACACCTTTTTTGCATTCGGAACCAGCACCGAAATTGCCGTCCAAAGCAATTCAAAGACCAATATTTCAAAGGCGCCCGCCTGTGTAAGCGCTGTAAAGAAGCTCAACACTGCAAGCAGTGTAATGCTCAACCCTACACCGATATACAATAGGATTTGCGCCAGCTTTGTTTTTTCTTCCAAAACAAATGCGGACAAAAACGCGCGTAAAAATGCCGTGATACGCCCGTTGTGTAACACACCGCAATCCGCAGGCTGCGGGGGTTCCTCCGTCAAGTCGCGGAACATTTGGCCCGCCACGGGGCTGATGATTTTCACCAAATTATGCGGCAGAGAGAAATACTGCTCCACAAGCCCCTCGGTGATATTCGGGTCGGCTGTACGCACCAAAATGCTGATGCCGTACTTTTCCAAATCCTGCAAATAGCCGCAAAGGCGTTCGTTTGCCGCATATTCGACCACAAACAACGCCGCAATTTTGCCCTCGACTGCAAGGTAAATGACCTCACAACCGTCCTTGCGAAAACGCTGTTCTTCCTCGCGGGTGGGCGCGTCAACATTGTGCTTTAACAACAAGTCCCGATTGCCGACGAGCACGCGCTGGTTATAAATCCAACCCGAACAGCCCAAGCGTTCCTCGTATGCAAGCGACTCCACCTGCGGGAGCATTTCGCGCTTGTGCAAAATCACGCCGTCAAATACTGCGGAAAGCGTGCCGCCCGACTGAATGGTCATTGCGGCAGTATACAAAAGTGCTTCATCTACACGCATTTTATGATACATTTTCATCCCGCGTAAACGGCAGTTCGCCGCGTCAAACAACTCGGCGGCATCGAGCACAACCGCATTGGCCGCCGTCACCTCTGTCGCCGCATCATAGCTCGCGGTGAGTGCGCCCTCGCGTAAAAGGCGGCGGTTCACCGCACGCATGGATGCCGCCGTGACGAGCGTTGCGCTCATCGGCAAGCCGGCAATCGCCACCGCGCACATCGCGGAAACACCCGTAAACACATCGCCCGAGGTGAAGCAGGTAATCGCACCGATAACGCCTGCCGCAACGGTTGCCGCCGGCAACGCCAGCGCATAAATACCGCTCGCACGGTCATTGCGTTTGGAAATCTCTACAAAATGCGACGGGAACGAAATCCGTTTGGCATAGCGCACATCGGGGTCTCCGAGCAACAGCCCGCGCCCGATTTCAAATGCGGTTTCCGTATTCTCAATTTTGCCGACGGTATAAAAGCGGTCAAAATTCTGCGCCACGGTTTCAAAGTTGCAAATATCATTTTTCAGTTTGCGCTTTTTGCCCGCAAAATATAACGCATACACAAACAGCGCCACCGCCGTGTAAAGCGGCACAACGGTCAGTTTTTCGGGGAAAGCATAGGAAACCCCCACCTGTACGAGCGCAAACACAAGCGCGCTGAACAGCCCCGTTTCCGCCGTAATGCGCCCCGCAAACAGCCCTGTCACGGCAGTTTTCAATTCTTTCAGCGACAACAGCACCGTCAAAACAAGAAATACCAAATTGACGGCGGAATACACCGAAGCGTTGCCGTTGAACAGCGTAAAATCGCCAAACAACCGTACGGACAGCGACGCGAACACCGCCGCCGCCGTCAAAACGGCGAACACAATCAACCGCACGGTACTGCCGCGCTTTTCGGAAAGGAAAATATCATATACCGCGCGGCCGTCCTTCGGTCCGTAGAATTCCCGCAGCACCGTGATCGGTGCCGCTTCTTTTTTCGCTCGTCTTCGGGCTTGTGCCGCGGCGCGGTCAAATTCCTCGTCCGGCGCGCCGTCCGTTGCCGCAAACGCTGCATCGTCCGCAGAATCCGTTTCCGTTGCGGGTTCGGAAAAATCCGGTTGCACACGGGTTTTCTCTGTATCTGTATCTATATCCGTTGTGTCGGTATATTTCGTTTCGCCCGCTTCTTCTTCCGCGACATCTTCGGTTTCCAGCCCCGGAAACAGACGGAATTTTTTTGCCTTTTCGCGGCGGCGTTTCAATAGGGAAATTTCCGCCTCGGTTTCGTCAATCTGTTCCACGGGCTCCTCGGCATTGTCAAAGCCCTCTAACATCATTTGGTCAGCAAGCGGCGCATCTTCTGCGTTCTGCGCCGCGGCATATGCCGCACTTTTGAGCGTGCCCGCCTGCACTTTTGTCTCTGTTTCGCGCTGGGCTTTCAATTCGTCCTCAGGCAATACCAGCGTCGGAATTGCCTGCAACCCGTCCGAGCCCGTCACCTGACCCGGGGCTTTGCGTACAATCACACCCGGGCGCTCGATGGTTTTCGGCGGCAGTTTTGAAAGCAGTTCCTTGTGCTCCATCGTTTTTTCGAGCTTTTGCTCGGGGCGATTCAAAAACCGCTCGCGCTGTGCATCCGTTTCCATCGCCGACGGCTTTTTCGGCGGCGGAACAGGGTCAAATTCACCCGTGGTCGTGCGCAAAATCGGTTGCCCGATATGATGCGCTATGTCCGCATTATGCACCGCGTGCGATTCCACTTCGTTAAACACGCGGGTTTTTTCAATCGAAATCTGCCCGGGCAAAGGCGTTTCGGGCGCAGAATTCTCTGTCGGCTGCGGAGTCGGGTCCTGCGTTTGCGGTACGGCGCCTTCCAACAGCGGTGCGGGCTGTTCTGCCGCTGCCGTTTTTTCCGGCACCGTCGGCTGTTGGCTTTCGATTGCGGTCAAGTCCTCTGCAACTTCGCCGATTTGTGCCGCGTGGCGCGCAGCCGCTTTTAAATTGGCAAAGCCAAACGACTCTGCGGTTTCCTGCGGCTCGTCTTCCCGCACAGCCGTTGCTTCGGCAGTTAAGGATTCCGCTTCGGTGTGCGCCGTATGCGGCAAAGATATTACCGCGGGTTGCGGCTGTGCATCGCTTTCCTCTGCAAGCAGTTTGTCAATTTCATCCATAGACCAAAGGTGCAGCTTTTCTCCTTTTTTCTCCTTGACCTCTGCAAGGATTTTGTCCACGGAAAGCCCCGAAAAAACATCTTTATTTTCCATCGCTCACACCTCAAATCCGTTTTCTCTTTGTCCTGCGATTTCATACATTAAAATACCCGCCGCAACCGAAGCATTCAAAGAATTGATTTTGCCGTGCATCGGCAGAGAGACAATGAAATCGCACTTTTCACGGACAAGCCGCCCCATACCGTTGCCCTCTGAGCCGACCACCAGCGCACAGGCGCCCGAGAAATCGGTTTTGCGGTAATTTTGCCCGTCCATATCTGCGCCGTAAATCCAAAGCCCGGCTTTTTTCAAGTCCTCCAAGGTCGTGGGGAGATTGGCGACACGCGCCACACGCATATATTCGAGCGCCCCCGCCGAGGCTTTACCGACCGTGTAATTTAAAGAAACACTGCGGCGCTTCGGAATGATAATCCCGTGCGCGCCCGCCGCCTCTGCCGTGCGGATAATCGCGCCCAAGTTATGCGGGTCTTCCAGTTCGTCGCAAACCACCACAAACGGCGGCTCGCCTTTTTCACGCGCATACGCTAAAATCTCTTCGACGCTTGCATACGCGTGCGCCGCGACAAACGCCGCCACGCCTTGATGATTGGCGCCGCCGCAAAGGCTGTCTAACTTTTTGCGGTCTACCTCTTTCACGACGCCGCCCGCTTCGCGGCAGAGTGAAGCAAACCGCGTAAGCGCCGGATTTTTCTCCCCGCGCAGGAGATACAGCGTATCCACCGTGCGGTCGGATTTGAAAACCTCCGCCACGGCGTTTCTGCCGATGATTAAATCCTGCTTTTGCTGTTCTTCCCGCATAATTTGCTTCTCCGTTCTTTGCATTGCCGCAAAAATGCCTGCAAATACAAATAGGTATAGTTATTATAAGATTATACCATATCTTGTGTGCAAGTACAACATATTTTTTGGTATTGTTTCGAGAAATGCAAAAAAATCGGGCAGACACCGTGTCTGCCCAAAATATCTTTTACAGATTACGCATCAATTTTATTCATCAGTTTTTCATACCGCTTAAATACAGATTCCATAATTTTCGCGCCGTCTTTGTGCACAAACACCACCGAAACGCCACTGAACTGTTGCGGGCAAATACGGAATTTCACCCGTTCGCGCACGGTCGTAGACGGCGAAAAGGCGTGCACAGCCTGTTGTAACAATGCCTCGATTTTATCCATTTGTAACGCCCTCCGTTTCCAATGCGTTTTGAAAATTCTGTTTGGCTTTTTGTAAGCGCGTGCGCACCGCCGAGCCGCTTATGGACAGCAACTCGCCGATTTCGTCGCTCGTAAAACCCATGCTTTTTAAGGTCAGCACTTCGCGGTCCGTGCCCACAAGGCGCGCGAGCGCGCCTTTGACCGCCAGCGTTTCGCCCTCGTCGGGCGCAGCGGTTAGGGGAAGAACAGCCGTTTCAAAACTTTGCACGCCGCTTTCGGCATATTTTCGCCGCAAGAAGTCGTTTTTTAAATTGACCGCGCACCGAAACACCCACGCGCGCCAATTATCGGGTATTTTGCCGCTGTCCACGGCTCTCCACACGCGCAAAAAGGCTTCCTGTGCCAAATCCTCCGCGGTCTGTTCGCCAAAGCATATATTGAAATACGCATACACATCGCCGAACAGTTCTCTGTAAACCGCGTCAAATTGCGTTTCTTTTTCTGTTTCACTCGTACTCATTTTCGTGTAATACTGCCGACATCTTGACACAGTAACTGCACGGTATCAAAGGTGGTTTTGGTGGCGCGCACCGCACCGATGTCGCATAGCAACAGCACCTTTTCCCGCAACAACTCGGGCGTGACCTTTTTGTCTATGCGCACCGTGCCGATGTCCTTTAAAATCAAATTACCCGTTAAACTTTCTAAAAGAGTTTGTGTCAAATAAAAATCCGGCAAATCCGCTTTTATCAAAGTCTCTTCGCCAACCGTCGCGTAAATAACGGTTTCCGCCTCCAAATGTACGCCGCTTTCCCGCACGCTCACGTCGGCGCAAATCCGTTCTGACAGCACTTTTCCGTGCGCCGTTTTGGGAACTGCCGCCACAACCGCAAGGTCTGCGGCGTAATACTTATTTTTGCCGTCCCCCGTAAATTTTTCCGCAGGTAAAAATGCGTCATTCTCCAAACCTTCCGCATCCTGCAAATCCAACGGCACCGCTTTGCCGTTCACCGTCAGCAATTCGATGTTTTCGCTGTTTTTGTCATACACCGCCTTGCCGTTTACAATTAAAGAAACTTTCTTTTGCGGCGAAATCGGCAAAATGCACGCCTTCCCGTTAATCACATACACATTTTCGCCGTCAAACACATTCGCGTCGCTCAAAGTCAACTTCCCATTGTAAATGTTGATTTTTGCGTCTGCATCGCAATAAATTGTGGACGCCACATTTTGCATTTCGACCTTGGCAAATGCCGCACGGGTTTGCGCGTCGGCATCTTTCGGTAAAATCACCAGCGCTACACCGGAAATGGATTCAATTTCGCTTGCCGCCTCCACGGAATTGTAGCCGCGCAGGTCGCAGACCGCCATATTTTTAAATTTCATAAAATCAACCCTTTTGTTATTCTGTAAAGAAAGACGCGGAACAGGCAAAAACCGTCCGCGTCTTTCTGTGTATTATTTGTAAAAGTTATACAGCGGCGCGGTATCGGTCACGGTGTTATCCACATACCAGGTACTGCCGATTTTTACAACCACCACGGTCGCTTGCGTCACGGTTGCGCCGTCCTCGGTCTGCACGCCGACGGTAAACGATTTCACCGCGGTAATTTCGTCCGCAGAAATGCCGTACACCGCAAGTCGGTCGGTATCAAGCCCCGCCTTGTAAGCGTCAAGCGCAATTTCGTTTTCCGACAGCACAACGGTTGTAAACTTGTACTCCTCGCCGTAAGCGGTTTGATAGGCGCCGATAGACTTAAACTCCAACTGCTCGCCCGAATTTTCGTCAAACACATCCTCGGTACCGGTTAAGGATTTGCCGTAGGTTTTGACATTGCCTTCAAGCGCCGCGAACATAATTTCATCGGTCATATAATCGTCGCCGAACACTTCTTTGCGCACTTCGACGAGTTTCGCAAAGTAGTTTTTGAAAATCGTGTCGTAATCGTCCCAGCCATTGGCAATCAGTTCGACATAATACGGGTACATCGTATCAATGACCTGCCCTTGCAAAGAGCCGTCATCGGTTTTGCTCTTTTCGCCCATATACGACGCATCGTTAAAACCGGTTAATTCATCGGTCTTGTCGCCCGGCCGGTACCCCGCTTCGCGGTAAACGAGGGGATAGATATACTGTTTCCGAATAAAATCGCCGTATTTGTCGTTGACACTGGGTAGTGCGTTTTTGTAGGCATTGTAGCCGTCGCCCGTCTGCACCACGGTATCGGCATACACGCGCGCGACCTCTTCGGGGTGGTAGCCGGTATATTTGGTTTGAAAGGTCACGGTAACAATGACGGCGAGCAACGCGGCAACCGCAAAAAATGCAAGTAACGCATACAGCTTCACCGGAAAGGTTTTTTCTTTTTTTGCCATTCTTGTCGCCCCCCCTTTACGCTTGTTCCGCACCGTCAGCGGCGGTTTGCTGTACCTCTGCGCGGCGTTCGGCGAGCGCTTTGGTAATCATTTCTTTCTTTTCGCCGACCATATCATAGAATAAAATCGGCACGCCCTGCAAAATCACGAACACCGCAGGAATAATGGTGTAAATCATCAACATTTTGTTGAGCGTTCCGTCCGTCTGCGCAGCGTATGCCACATTCGCGTCGGTCGAAACCATATAGCCCGACCAAGTATATAAAAGCCACGGTCCCAAGCCCTTTGTCAACGCAGATGCAATTTTCGAGAAAAGCCCGTAGCCTGCATAGGCAAGCCCATCTTGGCGTTTACCGGTTTTGTATTCGATTTCGTCCACGCAGTCGGCAATCATAATATTCGGCGTCACATTGGTGTTGCCGTGCTGCAACCCACAGAAGAAATTGAGAATTAAGAACGGAATAATTAAGCCATCGTTGAAGCCAATGCCGCGCGACACCAAGAACAAAATCCCGAGTGCGGAAGCGCCGTATACGCAAAACAGAATAAAGGTTTGCTTTGTGTTGAATTTTTTGAGCACCAAATTGACAAGCAGCGTGCCCACCGCCGTGCCGATACCCATCGGCAACAGCAACGCCAGCTTCAAATCCTTTGAGCCGAGCAAATAAATCGCTATGTATAAAGAAACCGTGCCGTATACGCCGCGCCCGAAGCCCGTAAGCTTGGTTAACGATACCATCAGCAAATTTTTATTGGTAAACACCACTTTCACGGCATCTTTCAAGCTGACCTTTTCTTGGGTGAAGGGCACATTTTCTTTGTTGTTTGCAAAGAAAATCATCACGAACAGCACAAGACCGAGCGCGCAAACTGCCGTGGAAATGACCAAATCCAAGCCCTGCCCCTCGGCGTTTTTGTATTGTTGCTCGCCCATAACGGCTTTCATAATCAGCCCCACAACGAGCACAACCACCATACCGCCCGACTGCCCGACCGAGCGCAGGAAAGACGCAATGGAAATGGCGCTCGAACGCTCCGCGGGATTCGGCGAGCAAAGCGAGCCGAAGCAGTTGGCGGGACTTTCCACCGCACAACTGAACGCCGTATACAGCGAATAAATCACAAACATCCAAATAATGGCAACCGTTTGGCTGTTCGTATTCGGTGCAACGAACACGAGCATTGCGACAATCGCAAGCGGCACCACGCCGAAGCCCACCCAAGGCTTCACCTTGCCGAATTTGGTACGGGTATTATCGACCAAATAGCCGATTACCAATTCGCAAATCGCCCCGACAAAACCTGCAACCAAAAACACGGTGGAAATCATATTGCCCATTGTGACCGTGTCAAAACCCTTGCCTTTAAAGGCGAAATCCGCAAAGAAGGTTGCGGTGTAGTCGGGCATCCAACCCGTCATTAAGGCGACACCGAACAGCCCGATGCCAAAAGTCCAAATTTCGGACTTTTTCATATATTTTTTCATACAATCTCCCCGTTCCCCGAATTCGTTTGCATTCGGCAAAATAGAAACAGAAAAGAGTGCCGTCCCCGACACTCTTTTCTATCAGATTATATTTATTATACGCTTTACCATATAAAAGCACAATGCACGATTTACACAAATTTTGCACCGATTTTATATCATTTTAACAAGGACGGCGCTTTTTCGTCGGTATCGTTGCCGACGGTTTGCAGATAAGCCGCTTTATCGGGCAAAATGACTTGCAGCGCGCCCTCCAAAATTTGAAATGTGCTTTCGGTTACATATTCGCACTCGCCGTCAACATTGACCGCGGCAGGCTTTTTGCTGAAAATCTGCATTTTTTTGCCGCGTACAAAGGTGGTAAAATCCCAACCGAGATGCTCGCCGCGCTTGTATTGCCCGACCAAACCGGCAAGTTTCAGGCGCCCGACGGTTTTGCGTACCATCACAAAATCCAACAGCCCGTCATTCGGCACGGCTTTCGGCGCGCCCTTATAGCCGCCGCCGTACCACCTGCCGTTCGCACAAAGGGAAAACAGCATTGTACCCTCATAGGTCTCTTTATCGTCCACCACAATTTTAAATTCGCTTTTTAAGCGGCGCATTAAGCAATAAAACAGCGACAAGGTATAGGCAAATTCCCCGCCGATGCCCGGCAGTTTTTTAAAATATGCCTGTTTGGCGCACACCTCGGCATCGAGCCCCATGGAACACTGGTTAATCGCAACATGCCCGCCCGCGTCAATCAAATCAAACGCTACGGTTTCGCCGTTTACCTGCGCGTCGATATTAAACATCCTGTCACTGCCGCCGAACACGCGCGCAAAATCGTTGCCGGAACCCAGCGGAATAATGCCCACCGCCGCATTCGGATATTTGTAAGCACCGTTCACCACTTCATAGAGCGTGCCGTCTCCGCCGCAGGCATAAAACCGCACCGGCTCGCCGCTTTTCGCAATGCTTTCGGTATAGGCTTTACCGTCGCCCGGGGCGGTGGTTTGATAAATCTCCCACGAGAGGTCTTGGTGCTTTTCAAAATATGCTTTAATTTCGGGGATAATCCGTTTTGCCGCACTACCCTTGCCGGCCGCAGGATTGACGATAAAAATATGTCTCATTTCCGTTCACTTCCCATACAGAAAATCTTTATTTAAAATACATATACAACTGACATTTTATCATACCGTTATAGAGCTTTCGGCGCTTGTCGGCTTTGCGCCCGAACAAGTCCTCAAATTCCGCCTCGGGGCTGATGATGCTGTAACTGAACCCATGCCGTCTCTCGAACGCCATACCCATTTCGCGGATGAGCGCGGCGGCATATTTCGTATCCGCCAACCGTTCGCCGTAGGGGGGATTGGTCACCAGCGTGCCGCGCTCGGTCTTGGGCTGAAAGCGGCGGACATCGCCGTATTCAAGCACAATTTTGTCGGACACACCTGCGCGCAGGGCATTTTCGCGCGCGGTTTTGAGCGCCGCACGGTCGGTATCCGCCCCGTAAGCGATAAAATCAGGGGCGTCTGTAACCGCTGCCTCTGCTTTTTCGCGTTCTGCCGCCCAAATTTCCCGGGGAATTTGCAAAAAGCGCTCCGCCGCAAACGGACGCTTGAGCCCCGGCGCGATATTCTGCGCGAGCATAGCGCCCTCAATTAAAATCGTCCCCGACCCGCACATCGGGTCATACAGCGTATGGTACGGGCGCAGGTGTGAGAGTGCACACAGCGCCGCGGCTAAGGTTTCGCGCATCGGCGCGTCATTCGCCGTCGGGCGGTAACCGCGTTTATGAAGCGGCACGCCCGTGGTGTCGAGAAAAATATGCACCTGATTTTTGAGAATGGAAAAATCCAGCCGGTATCGCGTGCCGGTTTCCTGAAACCATTCTACGCCGTATACACCTTTCAAGCGTTCCACAGCGGCTTTTTTGATGATTGCCTGACAGTCACGCACGCTGAACAAATCGGATTTCAGAGAATACCCTTTGACAGGGAATTCATCCTGCACACCGATCCAGTTTTCCAGCGGCAGATTTTTTACGCCCTGAAACAGGTCTTCAAAGGTATGCGCCTCGAAACTGCCGAGCACCACAAGAATGCGTTCGGCAAAGCGCGAGCAGATGTTGGCGCGGGCAAGCAGGGCTTCGTCACCCGCAAAAAACACCCTGCCGTTGTCGGCTGTGACCGCTTCGGCGCCCATTTGTCGTAATTCGTCGGCGACCAAACTTTCCAGACCGAACAAACACGGCGCGGCAAAATTCAACTTCATAACGCATTCCTTTCTTTTCGTGCATAGATATAAGTATATATGGATTCTTGAAAAAATTCAACCTTTTTGTTGGATTTTCTGTCAGTTTGTTATATTTTCCTGCTTGCAAAGCGGTGAAAAAAGGACAGTGACGCACGCCACTGTCCTTAAAACAACATCGAAAAATGTTTTGTTTACTGCTCTACGGCGTAAACGCTGACCTTTTTGCGGTCTTTACCCATTCTTTCAAATTTGACTTTGCCGTCGATTTTGGCAAAGAGGGTGTCGTCGGAGCCTCTGCCGACATTTTCACCGGGATGGATATGTGTACCGCGCTGTTTGACAAGAATGTTGCCCGCAAGCACGAACTGCCCGTCGGCGCGTTTTACGCCGAGTCTTTTGGATTCGGAGTCACGACCGTTTTTGGTCGAGCCCATACCTTTTTTGTGTGCAAACAGCTGAATGTTAATTTTAAGCATTATAAAGCACCTCTTTCAACATGGATAAAATCGGGATATTGTTCTTCTAAGCCCACAAGATGCAGGCAAAGCCCCTCAAGAATGGGGGACGCCGCTTTCGCTTCGGCACTGCTTGCAAGCGCGAGGGATAAAAACCCGTCGCGTTCGGCGATTTCGGGGGAAAGACCCAAAATCTCGGTCACGGTGTTTGCCGCCATATAGACCGCCGAGGAAACCGCCGCGCAGACAATATCTTCGCCTGCATTTGCGCTTCCCGAATGGCCTTTCACGGTAAACGAAATACCGTTTTCACCGAAATGAAAGTCTGCGCAAATCATCGTTACGCGTTGATTGCGGCAATCTCAACCTTGGTGTAGGGTTGGCGATGGCCTTTTTTGCGTTTTTCGTTCTTTTTGGGTTTATACGTGAACACAACGACCTTTTTGCCTTTGCCGTTTTTGAGGGCTTTGGCGGAAACGGTCGCACCCTCCACATAGGGCTTACCAACCTTGATGCCGTCGTCTGCACCGACTGCAATGACCTTGTCAAAGGTGATGTCGGCGTTCTCTTCGACTGCAAGCTTCTCGACGAAAATGACATCGCCGGGCTGTACCTTGTACTGCTTGCCGCCTGTTTCGATTACTGCGTACATAGTTTAACCTACCTTAAATATAGACTCGCTACCGTGGGCACAAGCGCACTTGTTTTCTGTGCATACAGCACGCCCCCAATATGCGGCAAATGGTATTTTAACAGAATTGTCAAGCCTTGTCAACAGTTTTTTACATTTTCCGAATATAATGCTTATGATCGTTATTTTACAAATACATATAGATACAGCGAAAAGAAATGCAAAATCGAGCCTGCCAGCACAAAGAAGTGGAACACGCTGTGAAAATATTTTTTCTTCGCACCGATGCCGTAGATCATCGCGCCGAGCGTATACAGCACACCGCCTGCAATCATCAAAATCGTGCCCGTGCGGTCAAAGCATTCCCAAAGCGTTTTGATGGCGACAATAATCATCCAGCCGAGCGCCAAATACAGCACCATTTGCACAACTTTTGTTTTGTTGAAAAGCGTTAAAGTAATCGGCACGGCGGCAGCGACCGTCACCCACGCCACGGCGACAATCACCCACCCGAGCACGGGTTTCACGGGGGCAATCACCAACACCGCAAACGGTGTAATCGTGCCCGCAATCATCGGGTAAATCATCGCGTGGTCTACCATACGCATCGCCTTTTTGCCGCGATTCGGGCGCAGGGCATGGTACACGGACGAGCACGAATACATTGCAAGCATCGTGAACCCGTAAATCAGGCTTAAAACGGCATAATCCCAACGCCGCGCGACAATCGCACGAATCAGACACAAAAGCAGCGCCAGCACCGAAAGCCCGCCGCCGACCATATGTGAAATGGAATTGAGCCAATCCTCTGCCCGTGAATAATTCGCCAATTTAATTTTGTCCAGATAACCCATTTGTAAAATCTCCTTTTGCTTTGTTGTTACCCGCAGGTTACCATATTCGGTTGCAGTTGCGCCAGCGACTTTACTTGTCAGCCAAAAAAAGCCGCAACTTCCGGTTGCGCCGCTGTTTGCGGCATGGCAACCGCCCGTTACATTTTCGTCAGTTTTTCAACAAATGCGTCAATTCTGTCGCTTTCCAAGGCGAATGTACGCAAAATGCCTTGTTCGTGGTCAGCCTTCAATACCATTTTCGCAACCAATTTATCCGCACCTTTTAATTTTGCACGGTCAAGCTCCCCGCCCAATGCCGCGGCGGCTTTGGCGTGCTCCAAAAGCTGAGAGGGTACATTGCTCGTAAAATAGGCTTGTTCCTGCTTCGGAAAACAACAGCATAGAAATAACCCGAGTTCTTTTTCTAACAGTGTACCGATTTGTGACAGCAAAAACGCGCGAATTTTGCGGTCTACCGTGCCCATACGGATATTACTTCCGACCAAAACACGGTCATAGGGGGCAAGGTCAACCGTGTCGCACGCAATATTTTTGAGGTCTGCCCCGCCGAGTTTTTCGCCGAGAATTTTTGCCGCTTTTTCGGTTGCGCCGTTTTTTGTCGCATAAACAATTACCGTTTTCATTTTACTTTTGCACGCTTTCCAGAGTCAGATTTTGATTGTCGAGTTCGCCGCCCGTACAAATTTCCGCAAGCAGATGCGGCAACTCACGCGCGAGAGCGGACAGTTTTTCATTTTGTATGTGCAGTGCGGAAAGTATCGCCGACGGCATATCCCCCACAGCGCGAAGCAATCGGCAAAGCGCTTTCGGGTGCGTTTTTTCCAGCGCAACGCCTGAAAGTATGGACAAAAACACCGCGTTGACGACTTCGGTCAGCGGCATATTACATACGGCAAGCACATCTTCGGTGGCAATGGCTTTGCCGCCGGGCAAACGGTGCAAAACTGCGGCAATATCTTTGACACGCGCACGCAAAATAAAGCGTGCAGCGCGTTGTACCAGCGGGAACCCGTTGCCCGTAAACGCCTGTGCCTGTTCGGAAGATACGCCGAAGGACTGCAATTTTTCTGCCGCCTCCACGCTTGTGCCGTGGGCGAGCGTGGTCAAAACGCCGCCGATTAAATGGACGGCGTGCGCCTCCAAATGCCTTTGTGCATCCACGGTTTTCCCGCCGTAAGTGAATTGCTGTAACAATACCGTATGCAAACGCACCTCGGTGTCGGTAATTTCGACCTCTACACGCGGCGCGGGATAGCCGCACAGTGAGCCGACATTGATTTCATACAATTCTCTGCCGTTTTTCGACACGAATTTGTCAATACGCTGGATATGCGAATGCCCGACAAACAAAAACCGCAAGCCCGCGTCCGTTAACTGCTCGCGTAACTCGTCGCAGTTTGCACAACAGCAATCGTTTGTCAAAAGCGGTGAAATGTGCGGATATAAAAGGTGATGTTGCATTGCAATGACGGTTTTGCCCGCCGCGGTTTCGCGGCGCACCGTGTCCAAAATCCATTGGAGATGGTCGGACGTGTAGCCCGCGTGGTCATGTCCGTTTTTGTCGTCAATCAGCGACAACAGCACCACGGATTCGGACAAGTCCCGAAGGTACGACGCCGTACCGATATGCGTTTTGAAGGTATCCCGCGCGCCGTTCACGCCGAAATCCGCATAAAAATCGTACAATTCCGCGCTCGAAAGCGTTTCGACATCGTTCGACACCTTGTCGCCGTTAAATCGGCGCGGATTTTTGTCACAGCACCAATCGTGCGTGGCGGTGGTGACAAACACGGGCTTCGTTTTCTGCAATGCATACAGTTTTTCGCGCATTTTTTCGTGGCAAACGCGCTCGCCGTCATTGGACAGATCCCCGGCAATGAGCACCACGTCCGTGTCGCTTGCGGCGATTTCCGAAAATGCCGCCGTCAGAATGGCGTCGGTTTCCGCAAGGCATTTTTGGTCGGAGGCGCTCCGAAGCGCATACGCGCCGCCCGTTACACCGAGCGACGCGTCATAGTAATGTGTGTCGGCAAGCACCGTAAAGCGAAGTGCGCGGCTCATTGCTCAGCCGCCTCGACAGCCGCTTTTTCGGCGTTGCGCGCCTTGATTTCTGCAATCATCTTGTGATGGTCTTTGCCGGAAATATTGTAAAACGCCATCGGTACGAGCATCAGCAGATAGCCGATTGCCGGCAAAATCGTCGTCATCAAAAACAGCGCCATATTGGTCTGGCTGTTTTGAATGATATTGCCCTCATCGTGGGCAACATACCCCGTGTATGCCAAAATCGCCATACCGATCGCCGAGGAAACGGAGTTCTCAATCTTGCCCGTAAAGGACATAATCGAAAGCATAATGCCCTCGACGCGCGTACCCGTTTTCCATTCAATGTAGTCCACGGTTTCGGCTTCCATTTCTTTCTGCATCAGATTTTTACATTCCAGCGGAATGGCGGTAAGCCCCGTAAACAGGACGGTTAAAATGCCGATGCCCAACGAAATGGGCTGCCCTGCGCCTTTGTGGATATAGCCGTCATAGCAGGTTGCAAAGAACAACAAATGCAACGCAATCGCCAAAATACAGCACCCGCGATAAAAAGTTCTCGAATCAAACCGCTGGCCTAATTTTTCCACGAGTTTCGGCACGCCGATACCGGCAATCAAAAAGCCGGGGAAAGTAATTACATCAATAAACACATTGTATTTGGTGTCGAACATCAAATCGGCAACAAAGTAAAAGTTGATTTGGTTGGTCACCTTGACCAAAAGGAACAGCAAATTGGCAATAAACAGCATAAACAGCGGGCGGTTTTTGAACAGCAGACGGAAGCAGTCCGAAACCTTGGGCGAGTCCTCGTGGTGCACACAACGCTCTTTGGTGTTGCGGTAGGTAATACGCGTAAACACCAAAATCCCGACCGCCGAAACACAGGCACCCGTTAAATACGCTTTTGAGGTGTGCGTGTTAAAGTAAGGCAGCCACGCCGCACACGCGACAAACAGCCCCGGCAATGCGCCCGAAATCGAGCGAACAATCGAGCTGACGCCATAGAGTTTCGTCCGTTCAAAGCCGTTCGGCGTAATGGAAAAAGCAAGCGCGCCCATCGGAATGTCAAAGGCTGTATAGGTCACATCCAAGCCGACAAACAAAAAGGTTGTCCAAGCAATGCACGCCCAATTCGGCATTGTGCCCGGAATGCCTATGAAAAACAGCAGCATCACCGCCGCCACAAACCACGGCGCAATGCGTATGTACGGGCGCATCTGCCCTTCTTTGGTGCGGGTTTTGTCAACCAAAACGCCCATAATCGGGTCGTTAATCGCGTCAAAAATACCGCAATACAAGCGGATTTGCGAAGCGATTTTCATCGGGCCGCCCGGGGTTCCGTTAAAGCGCACCAACAAAATATTGGTTAAAAAGTAGTTCAAATATTTTGACCCCGTCATCGAGGTGAACATCCCCTGTGCGCCACGCCCCAGCGCGTAAGAAATATTTTCGCGCCAAGTCAGGTAGGTTTCCTCGCCGACATCTTTTTGCACAATTTTGCTGTCCAAAAAGCCTTTGAGGGTTCGTCTTTCGGTTTTCCCTTCTTTTGCCATACTCAATTCTCCTTGTTTTGCAGTTCATTTCGTGCCGCAAGCACATCGCGCATACAAAGCACGGTTGTCAAAAATGAAAGTGCGGTAAGCAGTATTGCCGCAAACTGTTTGACGGTTTTCAAATCCGTTCCCTCCAACGAACACAAAAAGCACAGGCAGTTGCCTGCCCGTGCTTTTTCGCTTAAAATTTTACAGTTTTTTTCAGCCGTTCCCGCGCAGAAAGCGTCACCACCGTGCAAAGCACGATTTTCGCAATATCCCCTGCAATAAACGGTACCACGGTTAAGCTCAACGCTTTTTGGAAGCTTGAACCGGAAAACACGGTAAACCAAGCCGTGCCCGCCGCATAGCAAACGATGAGGGACACAAGCATAGCACTGACAATATATGCCGCGCGTGCCGCCAAAGGTTTCCGTGCCAATTTCTTGTCATAGATGACCATAGAAAGCGACAAAATCAACGCAATCACGGGGTACACAAGCAAATAGCCGCCCGTCGGCCCTGCCAAACGCGCCGCGCCCGACTGAAAGCCTGCGAATACAGGCACACCGATAATCCCCAACAACAAATAGACAAGTTGGGAGAGCGCCGCAGTTTTGACGGGTAAAAACAACCCGGCAAGATAGACAGCAATCAGCGAGCAGGAAATCGGCACAGGGCCTATCGGTAAAGAGATTTGCGAAAATACGGCAGTAAATGCCGCGAACAAGCCGCACAATACCGCCGCGCGGATTTGTGCAGATGTTTTTACGGAAACGGTTTTTTGCTCCATGGGACTTGGCTCCTTCCGGTTCTGTGCCAATGTTATGCTAAAATGACGCCAAGGGTGCCCGCAGGCGCCATAACGGCGTTGGACTCGTCGGTATCAATGTGCATCGCAAGCGCATATTTGGGGCTGACGCGCACAACCGTGTCGCCGAACACCAAAGAACGCTCGGCGGATTTGATTTCGACGGAAACGACCTGTTTGTCGGTTACGCCGTATTTCTCGGCGTCTTCGGGGGTCATATGAATGTGGCGTTTTGCAACGATAACGCCCTCTTTGAGTTCGACCTCGCCTTTGGGGCCGACCAATTTGCAAGCCCCGCTGCCCGCAATGTCACCCGATTCACGCACCGGCGCGGCAACGCCGATGGAACGCGCGTCGGAAGCGGAGATTTCCACTTGGTCTTCGGGGCGTTCCGGTCCTAAAATCGAAACGGCAGGGAAACTGCCCTTCGGCCCGATGACTTGCACACGCTCTTCACAGGCAAACTGCCCGGGCTGCGACAAATCCTTTTTCTTGGTGAGGGTATACCCCGCGCCAAAAAGTGTTTCGAGTGTTTCTTTGGTCACATGCACGTGACGCGCGGAAGTTTCTACCAAAACTGTTTTTTCCATATGTATCCTTTTCTCCCTAAATATGTATTTGCGGCATTTCGCCGCGGATTGATAAATGAAACGGGTATGGATTTCGTGCGTAGGGGCAGGTAATTCCCCTAAAAGGGGAAATGTCTATTTTAGTAATGTAGGGCGGGTGGCTTGCCCCCGCCGTTTGGTGCCCGTTTTCGGAGAAAATCCATGCCCGACCGCAAGGTTTGCGGAAATATACGGAACGCGTCTTCGGTCGTTCCCTACATTTCGTAGGGGCGATTCACTTGTCGCCCGCCGATTTTGATGTTTTGCGGAACGGTACGACCGTTCCCGACACGGCAAAACGGATTTCGCCCGCAAGGTTTGCGGAAATTTGCGGCGGGGCGCCGCGTCGTCGCCCCCTACAAGATGGAATTCCCATTCGAGAGGAATTGTAAAGTTTACTTACAAAGTAAATTTACGATTCGCACGCAACACCGCTTTCTGTGAGCACCAATTCCCAATCGAGAGGAATTGTAAAGTTTACCTGCAAAGTAAATTTACGATTTGCTCCGCGTCACACGCGGCGGAAAAAGAAACCGTTTTTTGCGAAATAGATTTATTTTTTCGCAAGACAAGGCGCGAAGGTGACGCTGTATGCAGATACAGCGAGCCGCACGCAACGCCGTATTGCGGAAAAAGAAACTATTTCGCCGCGAGTTCTGCACGGGCGAGTTTAATATTTTCCACGAACCGCTTGCCGGTCTCGGTGATTTTCTTGTAATCGCCTGTTTTGGCACCGGCAGTCAGCGACGAACCCGCGCCGACGGCAACCGCGCCCGCTTTAATCCATTCCCCGACATTGTCCGCATTGACGCCGCCGGTGGGCATCATTTTGGCATAGGGAATGGGGCCTTTAATATCTTTAATAATCTTGGGACCAAACAGGTCGGCGGGGAATACTTTCAAAATATCCGCGCCGTTTTCCATTGCCAAAAGCCCCTCACGCACGCTCATAATACCGGGCATCATCGGCACACGGTACCGATTGCAAAGGTGTAAAGTGTCCAAATCAAGCGCGGGGCTAACAATGTATTCCGCGCCCGAAAGCATCGCAATGCGCGCCGTGGTTGCATCCAACACCGTACCCGCGCCAAGAATAATCTGGTCGGGGGTGTAGCGTTTGGCGAGTTCCTCAATCACCTTGTCCGCGTGCGGCACGGTAAAAGTCAGTTCAATCGCCGCCACGCCGCCTTCAATGCACGCGTCGGTAATGCGGATCGCCTTGTCCACAGACTCCGCACGCACAACGGCAACAATGCCGCAGTCCTGAATTCGGGTAATGATTTTTTCTTTGTCCATAATTGCATCTCCAAAATAAAAAACTGTATCCTCTTTTTGCGTAGGGGCGAACTGTGTTCGCCCGCGGAACGGTCAAGACCGTTCCCTACGATTATATTACCGTTGTACGCGTGCGCCTGCGCCGTTCACGATGTTTTCAACCTCTTTTAAAGAAGCCATTGAGGTGTCGCCGGGGGTAGTCATCGCCAGCGCGCCGTGCGCCACGCCGTAATTGACCGCTTTTTGCGGGTCGCCGGTGGTCATCAAGCCGTAGATAAGCCCCGAAGCAAACGAGTCGCCGCCGCCGACGCGATCCAGAATTTCAAGGCCGGGCAAAGACAGCCCGTTGTAGACCTTGCCGTCCGCATAGCAGATCGCCGACCAATCGTTGACGGTGGCGGTTTTCACCGTGCGAAGCGTGGTGGCAATCACCTTAAAGTTCGGGTACACCTTCACAACCTCGCCGAGCATTTTGTAATAGCCTTCGATGTTCAGCGATTTCAAATTCGCATCGTTGCCCTCGACCTCAAAGCCCAAGCACGCGGTGAAATCCTCTTCGTTGCCGATCATGACATCAATATATTTTGCAATTTCGCGGTTGACTGCCTGCGCCTTTTCCTTGCCGCCGATGTCTTTCCACAAAGAGGGACGGTAGTTTAAGTCATAAGACACAACCGTGCCGTATTTTTTCGCCGCTTTTACTGCATCAATGGCGACCTGCGCCGTGGTTTCGGAAAGTGCCGCGAAAATGCCGCCCGTGTGCAGCCAACGCACGCCCAAGGTGCCGAAAATATACTCCCAATCTATGTCGCCGGGCTTTAATTGCGCAATCGCGGTGTTGCCGCGGTCGGAAACGCTGAGCGCCCCGCGAATCCCATAGCCGCGCTCCACAAAATTCAAGCCGTTGCGCACACTTCTGCCGATACCGTCATACGGCACCCATTTGATGAGCGCGGTATCCACGCCGCCCTGCAAAATAAAATCTTCGACCAATCTGCCGACCTCATTGTCGGCAAACGCGGTGACAACCGCCGTTTTTAAACCGAAGCAACGGCGAAGACCGCGCGCGACATTGTATTCGCCGCCGCCTTCCCATGCGCGGAAATTGCGGGCACATTTAATGCGCCCCTCGCCGGGGTCAAGGCGAAGCATAACCTCGCCCAAGGAAATCATATCATAGGTGTAAGTGCCGGGTGCTTTTAATTGTAAATCCATTTTTTTCACTCCGTTTGTTTAAGCCGTAACCTTGTCGGCAATGAGAATCGCCGCTTCGGTCAGCGCCAGCAAAACGATACCGATCAGCAGCATCCGTTTCGCCTTTTTTTCGTATACGGGACTTTTTTGCGAGTTGCCTTCTATCACGGTCACCTCTTTTGTTTCGGTCACCGCCGTTTCCCCGTTTTCGGAAACGGTATGCGCTTTTCTGCGCAACACAAAGCATCGAATCAAACAAATACATGCCGCAAGCAGTAAAAGCGCCGCGATTAAAAACCAAATCATCTCGCCAAATCCTCTCTTACCGGTTTTTCCGAATTACACGCCGGAATACGCGTTAAAACCGCCGTCCACGATAATTGTCGTGCCGGTGATAAAGCTCGAATAGTCCTCATCGCACAAGAACAAAAGCGAGCCTTCTAATTCCCGTGCCTCGCCGAAGCGCTTCATCGGGGTAGCGGCAAGAATTTTGCCTGTACGCGCGGTGGGCGTGCCGTCCTCGTTCCAAAGCAAGGTTTTATTCTGATTGGTCGAGAAAAAGCCCGGCGCAATCGCATTCACACGAATGCCGACCTCGGCAAAATGCACCGCCATAAACTCGGTGAAGTTTTTCACCGCCGCTTTTGCCGCCGAATACGCGGGGATTTTGGTCAGCGGACGGTAAGCATTCATCGAGGTGACCATCACGATACAGGTGTTTTCTTTTTGTGCCATATCGCGGGCAAATACCTGCGTCGGAATGAGCGTGCCTAAGAAGTTCAGATTGAACACAAACGAAATTCCCTGCGGGTCTAAATCGAAAAAGGTTTTGATGTTCTCGTCCTTTTCAACCAAATCGACCGCTTCCAAGGTTTCTTTGGTGGTGGTGCCTTTTGGATTGTTGCCGCCCGCGCCGTTTAAGAGGATGTCGCAAGTGCCTAATTTCTCGTTAATTACTGCGCGTGCATTTTCCATGCTTTCGGGTTCAAGCACATTACAGCCCACGGCGATCGCCGTGCCGCCCTCGGCGGTGATTTCGTCGGCAACTTTTTGCGCCGCCGCTTCATTCAAATCCAAAACGGCGACCTTGACGCCCTGGCGCGCCAAAGCCTTTGCGAAATCGCCGCAAAGAACCCCGCCGCCGCCGGTCACTACGGCAACTCTGCCTTTTAAATTCTCGTGTGTCATTTTATTTTCCTGCTTTCTGTTTTTCTGCGGCTTCCCAAAGCCCGTTGATATATGCCGCACCGAGTGCGCGGTCAAACAGCCCGTAGCCGGGGCGCGCCACTTCGCCCCAAATCATTCTGCCGTGGTCGGGGCGGATGTACCCGTCAAAGCCGACTTCCTGTAAGGCTTTCACGATTTCGTACATATCGAGAGAGCCCGCCGCGCTTTCGTGGGCGGTTTCGTTAAAGTGTCTGCCCTCCACATTTACATTGCGCAAATGGGCAAAATAGATGCGGTCGCCAACCTCGCGAATCATCGCGGGCAAATCGTTTTGGAGATTTGCGCCCAACGAGCCCGTGCAGAAGGTCAACCCGTTGTATTTGCTCGGCACAGCCGCAAGCAATTTTTTGAGCGCGTCAAGATTTGTGATAATCCGCGGCAAACCGAAAATGCTCCATGGCGGGTCATCGGGATGGATTGCCATTTTAACATCGCATTCCTCGCAAACGGGCATAATCTGCTCCAAGAAATAAATCAGATTGTTCCACAAATCGTCTTCGGTCACATTTTTGTATTTTTCAAACAACGCCTTAATTTCGGGCATGCGTTCGGTTTCCCAACCGGGCATAGCGTAGCCGTTGGAATTGTCGTCAATGTCTTTAAACATCTGTTCGGGGGTTTTGCCCTCAATCTGTACCCCGTCATAGGAAAGGCAGGTCGCGCCGTCGCACATTTGCATCGAGAGGTCGGTACGCGTCCAGTCAAAGACAGGCATAAAATTATAACAAATCACCTTCACGCCCGCTTTTGAAAGATTGCGGATGCAGGTTTTGTAGTTTTCAATGTATTTGTCCCGCGTCGGCAAGCCGATTTTAATATCCTCGTGCACATTGACGCTTTCAATGCACTCCATCGTCAGCCCCGCGGCTTCGATTTCGGATTTCATTTTTAAAATGTCCTCCATCGGCCACACTTCGCCCGCCGGCAGATAGTGCAGCGCAGGCACAACGCCCGTCACGCCCGGGATTTGACGGATTTGTGCCAAAGTCACCGTATCCTTTTCGCTGCCGAACCAACGGAAAGTCATCTGCATAAATTCACCATCACCTTTCACAAGGAAATCAAACATTTCCCCATTTTTGTTTATTGTAACACTTCATTTTTGATTTATCAACTGTCAATCCGCGAAAAAACACGGTATAAAACAAATTTTTTGTATGCAAAATTTGGGAAATGCAAAAAATACCCGCGTATGTTTTACGCGGGCAGGAAAGCAGAGATATGCAGTTTGCGGCGGGGATATAAATTTTTATTTAGCGTAGGGGTCGGCGTCTCGACGACCCGTAACAAATTACATCTTTTTTGCGGTCTACGCACGAAATGCATTTTACAGGGTAGGGCGGGGGCTTGCTCCCGCCGTAGGGTTTGATGTGAATTGGCGGCGGGGGCAAGCCCCCGCCCTACCGTATAAATACAAACATAGATAAAAATTTATGCGTTGTGCGCCTGTCCGTCGTCCGTTTCAAACGATTCCCAATCGTCAAAATCGTCTTCGGGATAATAATCCCACAGTTCGCGCTCGTCATCTTCTGTCAGCGGCACGGCGGGGCACTCGGCAAACGCTTCTAATTTCCCCGTGCGCAAAAAAATCGACGGGTCCAGCCGCAAGGTATAGCCGCAACCGTTCGGCGTCATCCACTCGTGCATGGGCGCTTCGGGAACGGCAAACGCGGTCATCAGAGACATAATCACGCCGCCGTGCGTGATGATTGCCGTGCTTTTCACACCCGCCTGCATAATCCCGTTGACAATTTGCATAAAGGTCTCGCAAATGCGCTGATTAAACGCGAGTTGACTTTCGCCGAACGGCACGGGCGTTTCGGGGTGCGTGCCCGCAAGCCACACCTGAAACGCCTCCAAATCCTTTAACTCGTCGGCGCTTCTGCCCTCGAATTCGCCGAAATCGTATTCGGAAAGACCCCCCAGCACAATCGGCTCTTTGTCGGGGTATATCCGCTTCGCCGTTTGCAAACAGCGTTTCAAGGGACCGGAAAACACCGCATCTGCCTCGGGGTAGCCGCCGTATTCCTCTTTTAAATCGTCAATTTGCCGCAAGCCGTCTTCGCAAGCGTCCAAATCGGTATGCCCGATATATAAACCCTCCGCACTGCTTTCGGTCATGGCGTGGCGAATAAGGTGGATTTGGTAGGTTTTCATATATGTACTCCTTTTGAAAAAAACAAATATACAAATTGTAAAGTTTGTGTTACAATAAAAATACTATTCGTAGAAAGAGGGCGACGGAATGCATACCGCATTTTCGGAACGGTTGGCAAATTTACGCAAGGAACGGGGCTTAACCCAAAAGGAAGCGGCAGAACAGCTCGGGATTTCCGCCGCGCTGTTGTCGCATTACGAAAAGGGCATCCGCGAATGCGGGCTGGACTTTGTATGTAAAGCCGCGGCATTTTATGATGTAACCTGCGACTATTTGCTGGGCGCCAGCGATGCCAGACGCGGCATGGACGAATCCTTTGACGCACATGAAACCCCGCAGGACAAAGAATTCCGCACGGTGACGCTGTTTCGCGCGGCAACGATGCTGTCGGACGAGCTGTCCGCCGTCGGCGTGCAAGACCGTTTGCGCAGTTATTTTGCGCTTGCGATTTACCGTGTTGCGGCTGAGGCCGCCAAACAAGGCATTTTGCCGAAGGTGTGGCTTTCGTTTCCCGAACGCGCGGCGGAAGCGTTGAGCGCGGCGGTGATGGACAGCATTGTCAAAAACGGAATTCCCGCCCCCGAAAAAGCGGCGGCGGCACGCGTGGCGCCGCCCGCCTGTGTGCAAACCGTGATTGCAAACTGCGAACGCATTTTGCGAAAAGAATTTGTCGAATTTTTTGAAAACGAAACGGGGCATAAATCCGGTCAGTAATTCTCTTTGTGGATTTCAAAGAACGCCTGTTTGTGCCCGCAAACGGGGCAAACAACAGGTGCGGTTTTGCCGGTATGCATATGCCCGCAGTTGCGGCAAATCCATACTGTCTCCTCGGTACGGGAAAAGACAATGCCTTTTTCGAGGTTGTCCCGCAAGGTATTATACCGCACTTCGTGGGTGTTTTCAATCTTGGCGACGCTTTCAAACAAAAAGCCCAGTTCGTCAAACCCCTCTTCACGGGCGGTTTCGGCGAAATCCTTATACATTTCCGCCCACTCGTAATGCTCGCCCGCGGCGGCGTCTGCCAGATTTTCGGGCGTGGCGGTCATACTGCCGTCATGCAATGCTTTGAACCAAAGTTTGGCATGCTCACCCTCGTTGTGCGCGGTGTCTTTGAAAATCCCCGCCATTTGCTCGTAGCCGTCTTTTTTTGCCTGTTCGGCATAAAATTCATATTTGGTTTTTGCCTGCGACTCGCCTGCAAAGGCGGCGAGCAGGTTTTTTTCGGTTTTACTGCCTTTAAACTCCATAAACATACTCCTTTTTGCATTGGTATGTTTAGGATTGCCGTTTTGCAGAAACTTATGCCGAAATTTCGGCAAAATGGGCTTCGATATAGGCTTTTGTACGCCGTAAAACGCGTTCGCGGTCAAATGTTTCCGTAAATTCACCGTCCAAACGGGCGATTTTTGCCGCATCTAACGAAACATCTTCGTTATTTTCATCATACATCGCATACAGTTCGGCAGACAGGGCGGAAAGCGCATCTTCGCCGATTGCCGCAAGCGCCGACGGGAGCGCACCTGTCAGCGGCTCGCCGTTGACTTTGAAAAAGGTGGACAAATTCTCCTTACAATCCTCCAAAAAGAATTGCAGGGTATACACGGTTTTTTGCGGCGCGGAAAATGCGCAAAAACAAGCGTTTGCATTTTCGGCGCGCTCGATTTCGGCTTGCAAAACGGCGCACATCCCCGCAAGCAGTTCCTCTGCCGGCGCCGCGGCAATCTGCTGTGCATCGGCGTTTTTATATTTGTCTTTTAAGGTTTTCAAGCGTTCGATTTCATCATACATTTGCTTGGTGTCGCTGTTGTGCTGTTGGAGTGCGGCGGACGCTTTTTTTAAAACAAACGCCGTCACCGCGCAAAGCACAATAAAAATCAGCCACAAATACCAATATTCCATACCTTTTCTCCTATACTGATTCTGTAAGCGCTTTGTATATATCGCTCTTTTTGAAGCCGTACTGCTTTGCCGCCGCTTTCGCCGCTTCGTTGGTGGAAAGCCCCGTCGCAACCTGTGCGCGGGCAAAATCCACAGCCGATTCGAGCGTGTATTCGGGCGGATTTTCTTCGGGTGCACCCGAAATCACGAGCACGAACTCGCCTTTCGGCGGAATTTCGCTGTACTTTTTTGCTGCCGCGGAGAGGGTGGTGCGTTCCACGGTTTCGTGGACTTTGGTCAGTTCTTTGACAAGCGCGATTTCGCGGTCGCCGAATGCGGCAAGCATATCCCCAAGCGTTGCCGCCAATTTGTGGGGTGCTTCGTAAAAAACCATCGTGCGTTTTTCGGATTTTACTTCTTCCAAATGTTGGCGGCGGCTCGGTTTGTTAACGCTCAGGAATCCTTCAAAAGTAAAGCGCCCCGACGGCAGTCCCGACACCGCCACCGCCGTGGCAAACGCCGTGGGGCCGGGCACGGACTCGACTTTCACGCCGTGCGCGTGGCAAAGCGCGACCAAATCCTCGCCGGGGTCGGAAATCGCAGGCATACCCGCGTCGGTCACCAATGCACAGTTTTCGCCGCCGAGCAGTCGCGCCAAAATCATTTCTCCGCGTTCGCGGCGGTTATGCTCGTAATAACTGACCATCGGCTTTTTCAGCGCAAATTTATTTAACAGTTTCAGCGTAACGCGCGTGTCCTCTGCGGCAATAAAGTCACACTTCTCCAAGGTTTCCAGCGCACGCGGTGAAAAGTCGGACAAATTCCCAATCGGCGTACCGACCACATACAAAATTCCTGCCATTTATCGCTGTCCCTCCTCTTTATATGCGCCGTAGATGCGGCGCATTTCGACGCTTAAATCGCCGTTTTCGTCATACACATACAAGCCGTTTAGCACCTGCAATCCGTGCCTGCCGCCCTTGCGCCCTTCGAGTAAACACAGCCACGGGGCGCTGTGCGGATTTTTAGATACAAGGCGCATTTTTTTCGGTTCGATTTTGGCATTCGCCATCGCCTGCATCGTTTCAAACAGCCGTTCGGGGCGAATACACAGGCAAAACCGTCCGCCGTACTTTAAAAGCCTCCCTGCCGCCGCGGAAATTTCCGCAAGCGTACAGGCGGTTTCGTGCCGCGCGATTTGCTCGTGCGCGCTGTCGCTTAAAATGCCCGTATGCACCGCCTTGTACGGCGGGTTCATCGTGACAAGGTCGTACTTTTCACGCGGCAAGACCGAATCGAGCGCTTTCAAATCCGCCAAATGCGCAAACGCTTTTTCTTCCAACCCGTTCGCCGCAATACTGCGCGCAAATTGCCCGTAGCCCGCTTCTTGAATTTCCACACCGTCCACACGGCGGCAAAGACCGTCACGGCACCACAACATGGGAATAATGCCGCACCCCGTACCCATATCACAGGCTAGCGTATTCTTTTTCGGCGCGGCAAAGTGCGCAAGCAAAACCGCGTCCGTGCCGAAGGTGTGCGCAGGCGACACCACCAGCCCGAAATTCGGTTTCAAATATTCAATATGCTCGTTTTTGTAAAGTTTTGTTTGTTCCATACAGCAATCATACCACAAAACCGAAAAAAAGCAAAGAAAAAAGGCTGCCCGAAAACGGACAGCCTTTCATTCTTGAAAATTATTCAGCCTGCGGAGCCGAAACGGGGCAGGTATCTGCGCAGTTGCCGCAATCAATGCAGGTGTCTGCGTCGATAACGTATTTGCCGTCCCCTTCGGAAATCGCCTCAACCGGGCATTCTGCCGCGCAAGCGCCGCAGGAGATGCAATCGTCGGAAATATGATATGCCATTTTCGTGACCTCCCTTTCAGAATTTACCTACATTCTAACACAATTTTTCAAAATAGCAAGCCTTTTTTATTCAATTCCTTTTAAGGATTCCAATTCCGCCTTATCCACACGGATTTGCGCGTCTCGAATGAGCTTGACCTCGTGGCGTTCAATGACCACGGGCGCGGCGTCGGGGCGGCGTTCCAAACGGATTTTGAGCATACCGGTCAGCAGGTTATTTTCGACCACGGTGCCGCGTCCCTCGCGGGTTTCCACAATCGCGCCGACCTTCGGCGTATGTCGCAGCAGATGCTCGTACGCCTCCTGCTCATATTTTAAACAGCACATCAAGCGCCCGCAGGTGCCGCTGATTTTTACGGGATTTAATGACAGCCCCTGCTCCTTTGCCATTTTAATGGAAACCGGCTGAAAATCACCCAAAAAGGTACTGCAACAAAACGGTCTGCCGCACATGCCGAACCCGCCGACCATTTTGGACTCGTCTCGCACGCCGATTTGCCGAAGTTCAATGCGGGTGCGAAACACGCCCGCCAAATCTTTCACGAGCTCGCGAAAATCCACGCGCCCGTCCGCGGTGAAATAGAACAGGATTTTGCCGCCGTCAAAGGTGTATTCCACATCGACGAGTTTCATATCCAAATTGTGCGCGCGGATTTTTTCTTCGCAAATACCGAATGCCTTTTTTTCTTTTTCGCGGTTTTCGCGCACCACGCGCAAATCGTTTTCGTTGGCGGGGCGCACAATGCGCTTTAAAGGCTTGACGATTTCGCTGTCATCTACCTCGCGGTTTTCCATTGCGATTTCGCCGCACTCCACCCCGCGGGCGGTTTCCACCACGGCGCGGTCGCCTTTTTTAAACTGCATCCCGTCGGGGTCAAAATAATAGACCTTCCCGACCTCTTTAAATCGAATTCCTACAACTTCTGCCATTGTTTTCTCCTTTTCGGATTTCATTTATGTTCGATTGCCTGCCGTAAGCGGTAGCAAAGCCCCGTCAGCAGGAGATTGGTATTGGCGTTTCGTTCGGCACTTTTTTTCAGCGCCTCTGCCGCCTGCAAAGCGCCGTACAGTTTTGCTTTCGGCAGTTTTGCGGCAAGTTTTTTCGCCGTATTCTGCATATCCGCATCGCCCGCGCCGCCGCATTGCACACACAGCGCATCGACGAACAGTTCCGCAAGACAAGCGAGCACATTGCGAATTTCGTCCCTATCCTTTTGCAAAGGCGCGGTAGCGCATAAAAGCGTCCATTCGCTTCCCGCACACAGCGCGTCGGCAATCGCCTCTGCCGCCTGCACGGTTTCGGCGGAGAACGCGGTATGCGCGCCCTGCAACGACACCACCACGGCACGCGACAGCACCGTCGGAAGCATCGCCGCGCGGCTGTCGCAAGTCAAAATAAAGTATACGCCGACGGGTGGCTCCTCCAAAATTTTCAACAGCGCATTTTCGCTGCTGTCGTTCATATTTTGGCTGTCCTCCAAAATGTAGACCTTGCAGTCGCCGTCATTGGGCACCACAAACGCGTCTTGTCGAATACGGCGGCAAACTTCCACTTTGAATTGGGCGTTTTTCTTTTCGGGGGCATACACAGCGATGTCGGGGTGATTGCCCGAAGCGCATTTTTTACAAGCCGCACAAACCCCGCACGGCGCATTTTCACTATCTCTGCATACAATCGCCGCCGCAATTTGTTTTGCCAACGCACGGCGCACATCTTCCTCGCCGCCCTCCAAAAGCAAGGTTTGCGGCAAGGTATGTGTTTTGGCGCGTGCCTCCAAAAAATATCTGTCCCCTTTGGAAAGGGGAAACTGTGCAAAACTCATAATTTGTAAAACTGCTCCACATCGAGCACAAACACCGTCGCGCCGCCGACGGTAACCTCCACCGGCACGGAAATCAACGAATCCCCGATATATGTAGAATTGACCGGCACGGGCTGTGTTCTGCGGCTGCTGAATTCCTCAATAATCGCAAGCGCGTCTTTCACTTTCTCTTTTTCCACGCCGATAAGCATCGTTACATTCCCCGCGCGCAAAAAGCCGCCCGAGGTGGAAAGCTTGGTCACGCTGTAAGAAGCCGCGGTCAGCTCCGACAGCACCGCGGGTGCGTCCTCGCTGTTGACAATGGCAACAATCAATTTCATATCCATAGAAAAATCCTCCGTTTCTGTCGTCTGTATTTTATAACTGTGCAATCGCAATAAACAACGGCATGGTGAGCACAGACAAAAAACTCACAACGGCAACCGTCTGCGACGCCGCGGCGGTATCCCTGCCGTATTTTGTGGCGAACATCACAGTATTGTTCGCCGTGGGCGCAGACGCCGAAATAATCAGCGCCGTGCAAAGCACGCCCGTAATGCCGCAAAGCCGCATGACCAACAACAAGGCCGACGGCACGGCAATCAGTTTTAACAGCGCCACCAAATAGGTTTCTTTGCGCAAAAACATTTTTCGCAAATCGGTTTGCGCAAGATAGGTACCGAACATCAGCATGGCAAGCGGTGTGTTGAGGCTCGCAATATAAGAGACGGGCTCTGCCAAAATCCGCGGGAGCGTCACATTGAGCAAAAACAGCGGCAAGCCGATAAGCACCGATATAACCCCGGGGTTAAGGAGCAACCATTTCATTTTGAAGCCTGTTTTTTCGGTTGATTTGCCCGAAATCAGCCGCACGCCGTGGGTAAAGGCAAAAATATTAAACGGAATGAGCACACCCGAACAGAAAAACACGCCTTCCTCGCCGAGCACGGCCGCGGCAAGCGGCAACGCCATATAGCCGACATTGCCGTACACACAGGCAAACTTATATACATTTGCCGTGCGCTTTTCGCCTTTTCTGAAAAACGGCAACGCGATAACGATGGCAAGGATGTGTAATACCGTGCCGCCCAAAAAAGACAGCAACAAATTTTTGAGCGCCTCGTGGGTGTAAGCAATCGTGGTAAAGGATTGAATGATAATCGCGGGGGTAACAATGTAAAACAGCAAATCATTGGTAAGTCTTGCCGCTTTTTCGGTATACAGCCCCGTTTTGTCGCAGACAAAGCCGACGGCGACCAGCACATACAAGACGGCGACCTGCATGGCGGCAGTCTGCACATTCTGTAAAAAAAGCAAATTGCGTTTACTCCTCTAAAAAGTTTTCGTCCAAACGCGTATCCTGCGGGCGCTGTTCGGGCGACGCATATGCTTCGGGCAAGGCGTCATCCTCCGACGCGGGTCGCCCGTACTGCATATGTACATACAGATACACGGCGGCAAAAATGCCAAAGCCGAGGTCTGCAAGCGAAAACGGGAACCCGTCCGCCAGCAGTTCTGCGCGGCCGCCGACGGTGCAGATAAGCCTTGTCACGCCGACAGTCAGCGCGAAAAATGCCGCGGGCAGTCCGAAGCAAAAGGCTTTTTGCATTTCGCCTTTTTGCGAAATCTGCGCCGAAATACGCGCAAAGGACAGCAAAAACAGCATCATAAAGCAAAGCATGGCAAGTTCAAACAGCAATTCGGAAACCATGGTAAAGCTGATTTTGGTCATAAACCGCGCCACAAGGCGGAACAGCGTCCAAAACAGCGGCATTAACGCAAGCAAACGGTATTCCCCGTAGGTTGCGCGCTCGCCGGTATAGGAAAGCCCGACCAACACCATAAAGATACACGCCGCAATACCGCAGAGAATCTGCAAAATCAGCGCAAATATGCCGTTCGTAAACAGCACGGTCAGCACGGTTTTTGCGGTAACGCCGTTCACGGTGCGCAGCACCTTGACAAGCCCCAACGCCACATCGTAGGCAATGCCTGCCGCAAAGGCAAACGCGCCGAGCGCGAGCGCCTTGTTTTTTTGCACTACGGGGCGTGAGGCGGGCAGTTTGGCGGAAAGCGCAGGGAGAACCGCCAACACAACGGCGGCAACAGCAAACACGGCATACACCACATACACCGTCCAATCGACTTCCTCAAAAAAGCCCGTATAGTTTTCCATATTGGTAAACAGTTGTACCGTGCGCAACGGAATGGCCGCAAGTAAGGCAATGCCGAGCGTTGCGGCAAGCACCTTTGCGTCAATACCCGCGAATGTACGACCTTTTTTCTTCTGCATAATCCATAGCCTCTTTTCCCTATTTTTACCGTTCCTCGGTTGGAATATACGCCGCGGGAACTGCGTGATTGTCAATGCGCTCTGCAATGGGCACAAACCGCCGCGGCAAAGATACATTTTTGTACGCCGGACGCATAATGCGACTGCCCGAGGTCAACTCCTCAATCCGATGCGCCGACCAGCCCGCAATGCGCGCCGACATAAACAGCGGCGTAAACAGCTCCTGCGGAATACGCAGCATATCGTAGATAAGCCCCGAATATAAATCTACATTGGCGCACATTTTTTTCTTTTCGCCCTTATATTTCAAAAACAGCTCCGGCGTTAATTGCTCAATCAGTTCCAAAGTGCGGAAATCGTCCTGAAAGCCGCATTTCTGCGAATACGCACGGGCATTTTCCTTCAAAATCACGGCGCGCGGGTCAGACAGCGTATACACCGCGTGCCCCATACCGTAAATAAGCCCCGAACCGTCACCTGCCTGCTTTTGAATGATTTTGGCAAGATAATCGGCAACCTGCCCCTCGTTTGTGGGGTCGCTGATATGCGCTTTCATATCGTCAACCATTTTGTGCACTTTAATGTTCGCGCCGCCGTGCTTCGGACCTTTTAAAGAACCTATCCCCGCCGCAATCGCGGAATAGGTATCCGTCCCCGAAGAGGTGATACAGCGCGTGGTAAAGGTCGAGTTGTTGCCGCCGCCGTGCTCGGCGTGGATAATCATACAAATATCCAAAAGTTTTGCTTCCTCGTCCGTAAATTTGCGGTCGGAACGAATGGAATGTAAAATCGACTCGGCGGTTTTCAAGGATTTGTCGTTTTGGTGGATATACATACTTTTATGGTCGTATGCGCGGCGCTTGACCTGATAAGCATATGCCATAATCGTCGGGATTTGCGCAATCAGTTGAATGGACTGCCGCAAAACATTTCCCACCGAAACGTCATCGGGATTTTCGTCAAAGGAATACAGCGCCAGCACCGACCGTGCGACCTTGTTCATAATGTCGGGCGAGGGCGCTTTCATAATCATATCCTCAATAAACTCGTCGGGCAGTTCTCGGCACTCTGCCAAAAGCGCCGAAAAACGGTCTAACTGTTTTTGCGTCGGCAAATCGCCGAACAGCAAAAGCCACGCGACCTCTTCAAAGCCGAAGCGGTTTTCCGCCTGACAGTTTTTGACGATTTCACTCATATCAATACCGCGGTAAACGAGCCGCCCGTCCTTGGGCACCCGTTCGCCGTCGTCTATATAATACCCTTCTACCGAGCAAATCCGCGTCAGCCCCGTCATTACACCCGTGCCGTCGGCATTGCGAAGCCCGCGCTTGACATCAAAGCGGCGGTAATCCTCGGGGTAGATGCGGTTATTTTTCAGCAATTCTTCGCATAAAGTAGAAAGAGCGTCATTGTCAATCGGAGAGATATAGTCTGCCATGTCCGAAAGACCTCCTTTGCGGGGGATTGGCGGGTAAATGCGATATTAACCCTTTTAATAGATATAATATTGTATCGCAATTTTTATGCAAAGTCAATAAAATCAAAGAAGTGAGGAAAAGTTTATGCGGATTTTCGGAATTTTATGCGCAACACTCGCCCTTTTGCTGTTCACATTGCCCGTATTTGTATTTGATGTTTCGGGCAGTCTTGCCGAAACCATAAAATCCGGCGTTGCAGCCTTTTCGGAGGACGGGCAAACAAAAACACAAAATACAAGCGAACCCGTTACAGACACCGTAACCGTTTTGCAGGCGGCAAGCGGCAATGTCATAGAAACCGACACGGTAGAATATCTTGTGGGTTGCCTTGCGTGTGAACTGCCGCCGGATACGCCGACCGAAGCGCTCAAAGCCCAAGCCGTGGCGGCATATACCAATGTGGTGCGCTTAAAAGAAAATCCCGACGGCAAGGCGGGCGACGCGGACATCACCGACGACACAGGGCTCCACCAAGGCTATTACGACGAACAAACGCGCCGCGAAAAGTGGGGGGATAAATACGATACCTATTCCGAAAAATTCTCCGCGGCCGTAAACGCCGTGTACGGACAGATTTTAACATATGAAGACAAGCCGATTACCGCCGCGTATTTTGCGCTGTGCGCGGGGCGCACCGAAAGTGCAAAAAACATCTGGGGCGGTGATGTGCCGTATCTTGTGAGCGTGACAAGCACGGGGGACCGTCTTTCCCCCGATTTGCAAACCGAAACCGTCCTTTCCGCCGAGGAAGTGCGCACTGCGCTTGCGGCAGACAGTGAAATCGTGCTCGGCGAAAATCCCGCCGAATGGATTACCGATTTGACGGTATCCGACAGCGAAAGCGGCGTTGTCACCGCGGTCTGCGTCGGCGGCAAAACCGTCACGGGGCAGACCTTACGCACATGGTTCGGGCTTCGCTCCCCCGCATTTACAGTCAGGTACACAGACGGCAGTTTTCACTTTACCGTGTCGGGCAGCGGGCATTTTGTAGGGATGAGCCAATACGGCGCGGACTATATGGCGCGGCAAGGTGCGGACTACAAAGAGATTTTGGCGCATTATTACCCCGGCACAGTACTTGAAAACGCCTGAAATGCACATCCCCCGCAAAAAGGACGGACAAAAGCCACGCAACGAGCGTCTTTCTTACTGTATTTCACTTGCAAACCGCCGAAAAAAGCCGTATACTGCTTGTATCACGCTTTTTACGGTCTTAGGAGGACGCTGAACAATGAAACCGCAACGCGGACAAACGCTCGACAATGTGGTCTATATGCTTCGGAATTGGTACAAATGGCACAAACGCAGTTATTTGTATATTTCGGCGCGCATTCCCGCGCTGATTGCCGTGCCGATGCTTTCCGCCTTTGCGCCGAAAGTGATGATGGACAGTATCCAAGCACAGGTCTCTGTTTCCACGCTGGTTTTGCGCGTGGCGCTGTTGTGTTTGGGAATTGCGGGCGCCTCGTGGATTGCGCCGTTTATGGAGCAAAAGTTGCTCGGTTCGTCGCAAATTCTGCGGATGCGCTATGCGGTGCTGTCATTCGAGAAAACCATGTCTGCCGATTTCGTCGATGTAGAAAGTTTACAAGGGCGCGAGCGCTTGGAGCGTAGCGGCACCTTTGTCAACGGCAATTACAGCGGCGCACAGCATTTCTGCGATGTCGTTTGCGGTCTTTCACAGGCAGTGTTCGGCATCATTACCTCGGTCGCGCTCCTATACAAACTCCCCGTGTTTATGCTCGCACTGATTTTGGTGACCTGCTTGCTCGGTTTTTTCTTAGACCAAGCCACTTACCGCGCCGACAAACGCACGCGCGAGGACAGTAACCCCTTGCTGTTAAAATTCAACTATTTTTATCGGACAAGCCACGAATTCCCCGCCGGCAAGGACGTTCGGCTGTATACCTTGGGGGATTGGTTTTTGAAAATCACCGCCGATGTGCTCAAAGGCTATACCAAAATCATGCGTCGCTTTTTAAAAGTGACCTATACCACCTCGGCACTGCAAGCCCTGCTGTATGCCCTGCGTGACGGCGTTGCCTACTTCTTTTTAATCCGTGCCGTACAGGACGGTACCATTACCGTGTCGGATTTCATTTTCTACTTCGGCGTTGTCGCGGGCTTTTCGGGCTATGTGTCGCAATTGACCTATCAATACAACCAACTGCTTCGCTGCACCTTGGAATGTCAAAAATTCCGCGATTATTTGGAAACGCCCGAAAAAGGTGCCGCAGAAAAGCCCGCCTTCCCCGATGCAGAGGGATATTCGGTGGAGTTTTGCGATGTGCACTTTGCTTACCGCGACAGTGAAACGGAAACCATTAAAGGCATGGATTTCAAGGTGGAGCGCGGGGAAAATATCGCCATTGTCGGCGAAAACGGCGCGGGCAAAACCACCGCGATTAAACTGCTGTGCGGGCTGTATGCCCCCACAAGCGGTGAAATCCGCATCAACGGCGCGCGTGCAGAGGATTTTTCACAAGACAGTTATTTCGATTTATTTTCCGTGGTGTTTCAGGATTACCACTTCCTGCCCGTGAGCATCGCCAAAAATGTGACCTTGCAAAACGAAGAAGAGATTGACCGTGACAAACTGTGGGCGTGTCTTACGAAAGCGGGCATTCGCGAAAAAATCGAATCGCTCCCCGACCGCGAAAATACGCTGATGGACAAAACCGTACATAAAAACGCCGCGGACTTTTCGGGCGGCGAAAAGCAGAAAATTCTGCTTGCGCGGGCGCTTTACAAAGGCGCGCCGATTCTCATTTTGGACGAGCCGACCGCCGCGCTTGACCCGATTGCCGAAAACGAGTTGTATTTACAGTACAATGCGCTTTCGGGCGGCAAAACCTCGTTCTTTATTTCTCACAGACTATCTTCCACGCGGTTTTGCGACAAAATTCTGTTTTTGTCCGACGGTAAAATCGCCGAATACGGCACGCACGAGGAACTGATGGCGAAAAAAGGCAAATATTACCAAATGTATCAACTGCAAAGTTACTACTATCGGGAGGAGGGCGACGCGATATGAAAACGGTACGCTGTTACCTGAAAGCCTTCCGCCGAATGATGCGCTTTGAACCGCTGATGCTGCCGCTTACCGTCCTTGCGGCGGGTTGCCGCGGCATACGCCCGTTTATCAATGTGTATTTTTCCGCGCGCATCGTGGCGCAACTGTATGCAGGCGACTCATCCCGGGCGCTGTTTACAAGCGTCGGGCTTTGCATTGGCTTGAATTTCATATTTCAACTTCTGACCGAATGGTTCAACCTCGCCTTACAGGTGTTGCGCACACGGCTGTCGCAAAAAGAGCGCCTGGCGATTGAAAACAAACTGTTCACGCTGGATTACGCCAAACTCGAAGACAGCGCATTTCAGGAATTGGTACACTTACATTCTGAGTCGATGGACAAAATCTATTCCGCCTTTTCACAACTTGCGTGGATGGTGAACGATTTTGTTTCCGGGGCTGTGACGCTGACTTTTGCTGTGGTGATTTTGTGGCCGCTTTTCAAACTCGGCTTTACGAAAACAGGGGAAGGCTTTGTCCATTCCCCGTGGTTTTTCGCAGTACTGGTCGTTGCCGTTGCCATCAGCGCCGTATGCACGGTATTTTTAACCAACTACACAAGTAAGGTGTGGTTTCAGTCGCAGTATCGCTACGGCAAATTGAACCGCCTGTTCCACCGTTACCGCGATATTCTGTCGAATTACAATTCAGGCAAAGAAGTGCGCCTTTACAAGGAACAAGCCCTTATCTCACGCGAGGCCACTGCCGAACTGTTGACCAAAGGCGAAACCATTTTGCACGAGACCTCCAAACAATCCGCCGCCGCAAGCGCGTATATGGCGGTTATCGGCGCGGCGGTAGGCTTCGGGGTTTACACCTTTATCGGCGTGAAGGGGCTTTTAGGGCTGTTTGATATGGAAGCCCTCGTGCGCTATACCGGCGCATTTATGCAGGTGATTGCGGGCGTGACAACGATTGCGGGCACCTTCGGCAGGAACGCGCAAATCGTGCCGAATCTCGAATACTTCTTCCGCATTGCCGATACCCAATCCGCAATGGCGTACGGCGACAAAACCGTGGATTTGGGAGAAGTGGAAATCGAATTTAAAAATGTATATTTCCGCTATCCGTCGGCGAAAAGCGATACCTTAAAAAATATTTCCGTAAAAATTCACAAAGGCGAGCGGCTCGCGGTGGTCGGGCGCAACGGCAGCGGCAAAACGACCTTTATCAAACTGCTTTGCAGGCTTTACGATGCCGACCGCGGCGAAATTCTCGTCAACGGCGTGAACATCAAGGAATTGTCCGCCGAATGCTGTCGGAAACTGTTTTCGGTGGTATTTCAGGATTTCAAACTGTTCTCTTTTTCGGTGGCGGACAACTTAACCGCAGGCGAGGCGCCCGACGCGGTGCGTTTAAAGCAATGCCTTGCCGAAGCCGATGCGCTCGAACGCGTGGAGCGTATGGCGCAAAAGGAAAATACCGCGCTTTACAAAGACATGGATAAAGACGGCGTAGAAGTTTCGGGCGGCGAGGCGCAAAAAATCGCGCTGGCGCGCGCACTTTACAAGAACGCGCCCGTGGTCGTGCTCGACGAGCCGACCGCCGCACTCGACCCCGTGGCAGAGCATCGGATTTATCAGCAATTCAACGATTTTGTCGAGGGCAAAACCGCCATTTACATTTCGCACCGCCTTTCCTCCTGCCGTTTTTGCGACAAGATTGCCGTATTCAAAAAAGGAGAACTGGCAGAGTACGGCACGCACGAGGATTTGCTCCGAAACGACGCCGGCGAATACCGCCGCCTTTGGGACGCACAGGCAAAATATTACTTACCCGAGGGGTAACCCGAAAAAGCCCTGTTTTTTGAAACGGTCTTTTATACAACAACCCACGCCCATACCGTTTGTCGGTATGGGCGTGGGTTTTCATGCTATTCTAAAATAAATGTCATCCTGACAAATTATAATTTCTCCAACCACGGTTTCAGCGGCTTGACGGTTTCGAGCGCCGACAGCAAATGATACGCGCGGCTGACCGCGGTTTCATACGGCGGGCGCGTATACGAAATTGCCGTTTTCTTAAAATCGTCATACAACGGCTGTAAGGCTTTGCCGCATGGTGTTTCCGACGAAGCAGACGCGGCGAAAATCAATACATTTTCCGCGACGGGCAGCGTCAGCGCCGCACCCGAAACGGGAATTTGCGCATAAAACAGATAGCACTGTTTTGCCGTCACATCGCCGCTCGCTTTGTGCATATGGGTAAATGCATATGCCAGCGTACAGTCTTTGACATAGCCGGAGGTTTTGGTGCGAACCAAATCGCCTGCGCCGAGCGCTTCAAAACAGTCCGGCACAAAGACGGTATCGGTATTTTCGCCGTTTCTGAATTGTACGCGCGCGTCCCCACCGACCGCTGTCAGCAGTAGTGAAACGGTTTTTGTGCCTTTCGGCAAAAGCAGAGTTTGCCCACAGCAACGCAGTGCATTTTGCGGTTTCTCCGACAAGGTGAATACGGTATTTTTGCAACGCACCGTTTGGGGGAATTGCTCCTGCGGCACGGTACAGCCACCCAAAATCCCGTCGCGGCGCAACGTGTTCGCGGACGCGATTTTTTCGGTGTAGGAAAGCAAAATCGGTGTGCTCTCCGCCTTTGTTGCCGCCGCTTTCGGCGCTTCTAATTCGAGCGCAAAGGTCATCGGGGCGAAGGCGGCAATGTCAAACACGACCTCGCCGTTTTCTAATTTCGCTTTCTTTTGCTTTTCTTCAAATCCGTTGCAAATCCACGCCTTGCGCACGCCTGCGCCCACGCGCAAACGCACATCTTTGCGGTTTTCGCCCGTGCCCTCATTCACGCGGACAATCACGGTATCTCGGTCGCGCTCGGCGCATTTTACGGCGCGCAACAGTACCGCATTGTCGGAAATCGAGGCAAAGGAAAATTCGCTTTCCAAAATGCCTGTTTGGCTAAGCGGTGCGGAAAATACGCGCATCGGCTGTTGAAAGCAGATCCCCGCTTGTTGTGTGGCGGCAAGAGATGCGCCTTTGTGGCTGAAAATACCGAAGTCGTATTTGTTTCGCCCCATATCCATATAACTTTGGTGGCTGTCGGGCAAAAAGTCACCACGCGGCGTATGTACCCCTGTCAGGCGCAAAGTATCGGCAGTCGGGTGATCCCAACCGTATTTGCAGTCGCTCAGCACCGACACGCCGTAAGTTTCGCCGCTGATGTCCGCCCAATTCTGCGCGGGGACTTCGTACAGTTTTTCGGTATTCAAGCCGCGGCGAATGCATCCCAGCCCCAAATCGTACGCGGCGGTTTCATTTTGTACCGTGAACGAGAACGGCGTTTTCAACAGCGTGCGCGGGCTGTACCATTCGATGTCATTTTCGACGCGCACAACGGGTTCCCCTGCGCCCAAAGAAATGCGCTGGACGAATACCGACGCGCCCGCGGTGCGGCGGGTTTCAATGCACACGCGTGCACTGCCGTTTTCAACGATTTTAAACTGCGGCGAGGCGGCGTATGCGACAGGCTCCGCCATCACCTCCGCGTAATCCAATTCCCATGCGGGCCACGGGTGCGAGCCGTTGTATTTGTGTAACGCCATACGCACAGGGCGTTTGAGCAGTTCGGTTGCAAGCGTTTTGTCGAATACCGAGGCAATGTCGCCGTTGTCGTCTAAGGCGACCTTATATTTTTCGTTTTCCAAAGTGCGCGCGGTCACACAAAGCGCCGTTTCTCCCGAATAGGGCTTGTCGGCGGCGGTAATGCAGTATACCGCCGCACCGATTGCGGGCACGGTGGCGGAAAACAGGATTTTCCCGTCTGCAATCTGCGACGGCACCGCCTTGCCTTTTGCGTTTTTCACATAGACAAATTTTGCGTCTTTCAACGCGTCCACCGTACATTCGACCGTTTCGGTGCGGACAAACTGCGTGGGATTGGTCACGACAACGGCGTATCCGCGTTTAAACGGCACGGTCATTTGGCGTGCCAGATTCTCTGCCGCCGTTTCATACAGACTGCCGAACTGATTTAACGACAGCGCATACTCGTTCCAACTGCGCTTGTAGACGCGCTCCAACGAGGTACCCGGCAAATCGTCGTGGAATTGGTGCGCGATGACGCGCTTCCACGCGGTTTCGAGTTCTTTTTGCGGATATGCGCCTGCTTTGCACCAAGCGGCGGCAACGGACAACCGTTCTGCCGCGTCGGCAAGTTGTTCGTTTTTGCGGTTCCAGCGTTTGCCCAATGCGCGCGAGGTATAGCCGCCGACGCCGTGATCGGTTGAGACCAGTTCGTTGTTCCAAACAGGCAGTTTTTTCTTTTGCGCGGCAGAAAGTTCTTCGTCCATCACGCGGAACACTTTATCCACGCTGACGATTTCGACATCGGTATCGCTTTCGGCGTTTTTCTGTTTTTCCGACACCACGGTTTTGACGGACGCTTCCGCCGGCGCGCCGCCGCGGTCGCCCGTGCCGTGCAATAAATAGGTAAACGGCAAATCGTATTTTTCAATGTTGTTTTTCAGTTTATTCGGCGCATTCTTATGCTGACGGACGGTTTTGAGCGTTGCGGCGTAGTCCTGTGCGTCCAAAGACGCATAAATTTGACTGCCGTCCACGCCCTGCCACAGTCCCAAATCGAACGGAATGCCGTAGGCGGAACTCCAAGTCAGTTTTTGCGTGGTAAAGCCCAACAGCCCCGCGTGCTTGATGATGCTCGGCAAAGCATAGCCGAAACCGAAGCAGTCGGGCAAATAAATATCAACGCTCGTTTTGCCGAATTTGTCGCGGAAATAGCCGTTGCCGTACAGAATATTGCGAAACAGCGCTTCGGGCGAGGGCACATTGACATCGCCGTTTTCATAGGCACTGCCCGTGACAAACCAACGCCCGTCGGCAATGTATTTTTTCAGCATTTCAAATTTTTCGGGGTAGTATTCCTCCATCAATTCATAGCGGCGGCTGCCCTCAAAACTGAACACATAGTCGGGGTATTTCTCAAACAACTTAAAATTATCGTCCAATGTCGCGGGAATGTACTTTTCCACGGTCGTTTCAAAGGTCCAGTTCCAAACGGTATCGAGATGCGCCGTAGCCACGGTGTAAATCGTCGGTTTTTTCTGCTTTTCCATAAATCAGCACTTCCCCTTTCGTTTTTTCCAGACTTTTCGGAGAACAACCGCCCCTGCGGCAATGACCGCCGCACCGCCGAGCACGCCGAGCGCAATCGGCAAAAAGAGGTATCTGTATTCATAGTAGCCGTGGTTGGCTTTGTATAGATTTGTGACTTTTAAATCGGTCAAATCTTCAAAAGTCAGAATTTCCGAAGTAAATGTGCTCGTGTCCGCTTCGTCAATGGTTATGGTCCGCACGCCGCGGTGATTGCCGTAACTGTAAAAGGTCACGGCAGGGGTGGCTATTAAGTGAATGCCTTTGTAAACTCCTGCAAAATCGTTTACATGGTCATGGCCGAAAAAGGCGGCAACAATGTCGCCGGTTTGAAGCCAACTGTCAAACTGCCCGCCGTTTTTATTCGGGGGGCAGGGTCCTTCGTTTAAAGACCCTTGATACACCGCGTCGGACACGGTATAGTATTTGTCCTTCCAAATACCGCTGCCGCGCACCGCGCCCGCAGTCCCGCGTTCGACTTCCGAGAGCATTTCGTAGACCTCCGGCACAACAATGTGCTGGAACAGCATGGCAGGCACCGTTTCGCCGCCGTTTTGCGCCTTTAATTCCGCGGCGGTTTCCTCGTACCACGCGATTTGGTCGGGGTGCACATAGCCGTATCCGCCGCCCTCGCTTTCGGGCGTGTAGGGGTTTGAGTCCATAAACCACAAGTTGTAGGCGACTTTTTGCCCGTCGGAACTTTTTATCGGCAAATTGTAATTGCAAAGCCCTGTTAAGTCCTCGCCCGCAACGGCAAGGCAGGTTTCATATTTTTGGTAGCAGGACAGCAAAAACTGCTTTGCCTCTTCCTCGGTCATGCCGTTTTCGTCACTGCAAAGCCCCTCGTGGTCATGGTTGCCGAACACCAACGCAAACGGTATGCCGCGGCTGTCCAAAGGCTTTGCGACAGCATCCACCGCCGCCCGCGTTTTGGCTTCGTCCACGCCTTTCCACCAGCCTGCGGTGTTGTCGCCGAGCAGAACCACCAAATCGGGATTTGTGCTGTCGAGCGCCGCCTCCACAAGCGCGGTGGTTTCTTTTTGCGGGGTGTCGGTATCCTGCACATCCGACAAAATCAGGATTTTAAACTTCCCGTTGTGAAACTGCAATTCTTTTTCCTCCGTTTCGGCAAAGCCGCACAACGGCAGTGTGCAAATCAACAGCACCGCCGCAAGTAACACGCCGAATATTTTTTGAAACTTCGTATACCGCATCGTTTACGCCTCCTCGGCGGTGTTTGCACCCGCATTTAACATTGCCAAACGGCGTTCGCGCATTTCTTTATGTATCGTTTCAAGTTTTTCGCCCTCTAAATCATAGAAAATATACGGGATAAGCGACAGCAGGTTGAGCACGGCGGGAATCATCGTCACCAAGCCCCACAGCCAGAAGCGCGTGTTCACGGCGCCGCCTTCCGAGAGCACCATTTCCGCGCCGACCTGTTGCAGACCGATTATCGGGATAATCGCGGTTGCCGCCGCCGTGCTTAACGAACCGGTCAATTTGGAGATAAAGGTCAACAGGGAGAAACTCATCCCCTCGCCGCGTTCGCCGGTTTTCCACTCCATATAATCGACGGTATCGCCGACCATTTTGGTCGGTACCACCGCGCTGACGCTGAAAATGGCGCTTGTGAACACGCCTTGCAATGCCAACAGCGGCACAATGATCATCGGCTCGGTATAATGGCGGAAGCCTAAGAAGAAAATGCAGGTGGTTACAATCGCCCTTAAAACCGTAATGCGAATGACAATCTGTTTGGAACTCCACCGTTTTTCAAGTTTCGGCAGAAATGCGTAGGTGAAAAAGCCCACAATCGTGCCCGGTATGCCCGCCACAAGTGCAAAACTCGCCGTACCCAGCGACAGCGCATAAAAATACTGCATAAAGGTGTCACCGATGCCGCCCACGGTACCGATGACCGATGCGAGCACCAACAAAAGCAGCGGTTTATTTTTGAACAGATAGCGGAAACAATCCATCAGTTTCGGCTCGTCGTTGCTTTGCACCACGCGCTCCCGCGAGAAAATACCCGCGAGGGAGAACAGCCCCATACCGACCGTGCCCGCAATAATGCCGAGCACCAAAAACACCTGTCGCAAATCCCACGGCAGAATCCCGTTTCGATACAGGTCAATGCAAACCGAAACTAAAATACCCGGCAATCCGCCGATAATGCTCGAAATGAAGCGCGCCGAGGTAATCACGCGCGAACGGTCTTCGGGATTGGGCGACACCGCCGCCGACAGTCCCCAAAACGGAATATCCCCTATCGTATAGAAAAATTCCCATACGAAATAGGTAATACACATATACACGATTTTCACGGCGTCGGAATGCACATTGGACAAAAATTCCGCACCGCCGAAAAAGACCACCGTTGCAATGCCTAACGGAATGGGAACAAACAACAGATACGGGCGCAGTTTTCCGTAACGCGTGCGGGTGCGGTCTACAATCGTCCCCATTAACGGGTCGTTAAAGGCATCCCACAGCCCCATTACAAAAATCATGGTCGCAACCGCGGGTGCAGGCACGCCGAACACCGTGACCAAAAAGAAAGTCAGTTGTGAGCGCACCATGTTGTAGCCGATGCACTGCCCGCCGTTCGCCACGCCGTACAGCACGGTTTCGCGCACGCTGACATACCGCCGTTCGCGCACAACCTTTGTCTTTTCCGTTGTTTCCATACGCTTCACCTATTCCTATTCTGTATACATTGCCGCCGTCAAGGCAAGCTGTGTGTTTGGTTTCCCGTCCGTATCGCCCCAAAGTTCGGCGCGGTAGTAACGGTTGCGTTCCAAATGCACCGTTGCCGTGCAGGTATTTTCCCCCGCCGCAACAGGCAAGCACAAAACGGATTCTCCGCCGTTTGTAAGCAGACGGATTTCACGCGGGAGAAATTGATTTTCGGGGTTACATCCGCGGTAGCGCGTATCGTCCAAGCAGAACCGCAGTTCGGTTTCCCCCGCCGGTACGGTATCGCCCACGGTGGCGCCGCTTGCGGTTTCAAAATAGAACAGCGGGCCGACGCATACGCTCGTTCTGCCGGTTTTGAGGGCAATTTTCATTTTTTCGGGTGTCAACGCCCCCGTAGGACACAGCAGATAGGTGCACGCCGTGGGGTATCTGTTTTTTGTCGGTCGATGCCAATCGCGCCCCATGGTGGGGGCAATGTGATAGCCCGCGTCCAAAAGCGACTGCCACTTTTTTTGCGCGCGGCTGTTCGCGGCGTTATAATACGGCGCGCCCTCCGCCCACACTTCTATGTAGTCTAACAAGGTGTAATCCTTGACTTGAAATTCCCAAAAGCCGCCTGTGCAAATCGGCGTTCCGATTTGGTAAGGGTGCGCCATGCCGCAAAGCCCGCCGCGGTCGTGCACGGCACGGAGTTTTTCATCAATGTTTTCTATCGTCGCATCGCGCCAATCGACATATTCGCGGCAATCGAGCACGGGCATATGCCCGAAATAGGTCGTCCATTCCATCCCGCACAGCACCGCAGGCGTGCTGTCCGTCGGGATTTCCGCCCAACCTGCCATAGTGTTGTGGTCGGTTAGACAAATTCCGTCTAACCCCCGTTCGCGCGCGGTTTGTAGGAGCGTTTCCACGGTAAAATCGCCGTCGCTGTGGACGGTGTGGCAATGCAGTTCACAAGGAAACCATTTTTTTGCCTTATCCATTCCCGACCGCCTCCTCGACTTCGATTTTTACACGGCAGTCGCAAAACGGCGTGACAAGCGCGTGCACATTCAGCACCAACCGCCAATCCCCTGCGGGGAGTTTTCCCGCCGAAAAGCCGTGTGAAGCGGTGGTTTCCGTTACAATATGGACTTGGCTGTCCGCCTGACGGTGCGCCGCGCCGCGGTAGCCGTTTGGGTCATCCAAAGACAGCGTAATCAAGTTTTTCAGCGGCAAAAAGGTTTCCGCCGCGGGGTACTGCGCACGGTATTCCCCCGCGTCGCGCAAGAGGCAGTTTTCCGCCGCTTCTGCCGCCGCTTCGCCGTCTAAATGCTTTGGCGCATAGGAATAGATAATTTTTAACTGCCGCGCTTCTTCCGCCAAAGTGAACGGCAAAACGAGATTTGTTTTTTCCTGCGCGGGGGTCACCCGCACCGTTGTTTCCAATACGGTTTTCATTCGGTCACTCCGTCGTATTTATCCATAAAATCCGAAATTGTTTTTTGATACAGTTCGGTATGTGTGTAATAACTTCTCGCGTGTACCGCGTCGGGCACGGTCAGTTTTTCCTTTTCGGCAGTGCACGCGTCATGCAAAATATCCTGCATAAAGGTCGGCACAAAATCGTCACACGCGCCGTGGATAAACAAAATCGGCTTTTTGGCATGCTTGACCGCCTCTTTGGGCGACGCTTCTTTAAAATGATAGCCGCAAAACAGGCGGCAGTACCAATCGCAGATATACAAAATCGGAAAATTCGGCGCATGGAACGAGGTGTGCAGTTGATAGGAAAATTCGTCCCACGCCGAGGTGTACGGGCAGTCGGCAATCACGCCTTTGATTTTGTCGTCATCGGCATGATTGCTCATCATCAGCACCGTTGCCCCGCCCAAGGAAACGCCGAGCAGGAAAATGCTGTTTTCGGGGAAACGCGCTTTTGCGTAATTGACCCACAAAAAGGCATCCTTCGATTCATGCGTGCCGTAGCCCATATATTTGCCGTCGCTCTCGCCGCAGCCGCGGTGGTCGGGCAGTACAAGCGTGTATCCTTGTTCCAAAAGCCACGGCACCATCAAGCAGAATTCGCCTCTGCCGCAGTTTCTCGCGCCGTGGCATAAAAGCATGGTTCTGCCGTTCGGCGTTTCGGGGGTAAGCACCCGCCCTTTGAGCGTTGCCCCGTCGGGTGCGTGCAAGGTGATTTTCTCCTGCGGCAAACGATCAAACGCTTCTGCCGCTTTTTCAAAATCGCCCTGATAACGGTCGGGCGACATCCCGCCGCCTGCAATCATTTTTTCAATCCATTTCGGCACGGGAATGGTTTTGCGCCAAATAATATTGTTAAAAATAAACCCGCATAACAGCAAAAGAAAAATCAGCAATACGCCCAACACACATACCAATATAATTCCGAATATTTTCATACACAATCCCCTTTGTAAATTGCCGCATTGGAAAGCATAATTTTTTTGCACAAGTCCTCGGTCGGGAAATCGAGCAAAAACCACCCTTGCGCATGCGTTTCACAAAGGGCATATTCCGAAAATGCCGCATTGACAAGCGGGGCATTTTCCGCAGGGCAACCCGCACCGCCGCAGGTGCTCAAAAAATGCACACAGATATGCTTTTTCGTCGGATGGCAGGTCTCTAAAAACGGCTTGGCGCTCTTTGCCCACTTCACATCGGGCGGCAGGCGGTAACGGTCCTGCACCGTGGCAATACAAGCGCTTGAAAGCGCGACTTCACAGGGCGCGGTTTCGGTTTTGGAATTCTGATTTTCCCACACCGAAAAATCCAAGCCGCAGTTTTCTGCCGTGCGAAAATTCGCCGCGCGCTTACAGCGGCGCATCAGCACGAGTTTGCCGCAACACTCCGACAGGCGCGGCACACGGTTTTCAAGATACCAAATTGTTTCGTCCGGCTCGATATATGTATGATAAAACTGTTCAAAAAAGGCGGTTTCAAAATGGCCGCGATCCTGTTTGATGCTCAAAACCAGCGTCTCGCGCGGGTTGTCACGCAAAAATGCTTTGCAAACAGCCAGCACTTCGTCAAATTGCAATTTTTCCCGCTTGGTTTCGTCCCGATAGCAGTCCGCCAACCCGTGTACCAGATAAAAATGCTTGCCGCGCCGATACAGGCGAATATCCAACAGCCGCACGCCGAGCGCCAACTGCTCGCGGAAGGTCAAATCCTGGCATTTTGCCATTTTCGGAACGGCGCAGTACGCCGTAGCGCTGTCATGCGTGCCCGCCAAATTCACCTCGGAAAGATACAACCCGCCCGAAAGCGCCGACAAAACCGTTGTATGTTCCACCGCCATCACCTCAAAGCATATCATACCCTATTCCGCACAAAAAAGCAAGGCAATCGGCGGGGAAAAATAGAGATTTTGCCGAACAAAACCGTTGTCTTTTCGCATTGTATCGTGTTTTTTCGCCCGCCCGCAAGAGAAATGCGTGCAAATGCACAAGAAATATGCTACAATGAAAACAGGATTTCATGCGGGAGGCATTTGTATGGAAAATAACCGAAAAATCGCCGCTGTCACGGGCGCTTCGCGCGGCATCGGGGCGGCAACGGCTATCGCACTCGGCAAATCGGGCTTTGCCGTGGCGGTGCTGTATCACACCGACAAAACTGGGGCAGACGCCTGCGTGCAAAGCATTTCGGAATACGGCGGGCAGGCGCGCGCGTACCAAGTCGATGTAACCGACAGCGCGGCGGTTACGGCGGTTACGGCGCAAATTGAACGGGAAATGGGCGCGGTTTCGGTGTTGGTCAACAACGCGGGGATTTCCGAACAAAAGTTGTTTACCGACATTACGGACAGCGATTGGAAATCCATGCTTGCCGTGCATTTGGACGGCGCGTTTTATATGACGCGCGCGGTACTGCCTTGTATGCTGCACGAAAAATACGGGCGGATTATCAACATTGCCTCGATGTGGGGCGAAACCGGCGGCGCGTGTGAGGTGCATTATTCCGCGGCAAAGGCGGGGCTTATCGGGATGACCAAGGCGCTCGCAAAAGAGCTTGCCCCGTCGGGCATTACCGTCAATGCGGTGTCGCCGGGGGCAGTGGATACCGATATGATGCGGATGCTGGGTACGGAAATTTGCAAAAGCGTCGCAGAGGAAACCCCTGTCGGGCGGCTTGCGCGCCCCGAAGAAATTGCCGACGCGGTTTGCTTTCTGGCAAAGGATAAAGCCGCCTATATCACGGGGCAGGTGCTCTCGGTCAACGGCGGCGCGGTCATTTAACAACCTTTTTTCGATTTCGGAAGAATAAAGCATACGGGATTTCAAACAATTCTCTTGAAAAATGTCGATTTTTATAGTATAGTATGATCATAATTGGGAATGTTTCGGGAATGTTAGGGGAGTAAACTACCGTATGTTCAAACGCTTTCTTGCAATTTTATTATCTGTTTTATTCTGCTTGCTGTCCTGTTCGGCGGGTGCTTCGGCTTACGCGGCATCCGACGGGCAATCGGACGGCTTGTTTGCATTTACCGAGAACCTTTTGAAAATGGTGCGCACCTATGACCAGGGCAACAGTTATATTTCCGACGAATATGTCGAGACCGCGCCCGACGGCACTGCGGAGGCTGACCGTTTGCAAAGTGCGTTGCCGATTACCTTCCGAATGTTGGGCAGTGAAGTCGGCGTGTTTTCAGACGGCATCACCAGCGTGCGTCTGCAAAACCAAAGCGCGGTGTTGCAGGTGCAAAATGCCGCAGGCACATATACTGTCACGGCAAAAAGCGAGGCTCGCATAGAAAACAACACCTGTATTGTGCCCGCTGCCGAGGTTTTAGAAGCCTTCGGCTACACAGTAAGCGAGGCAAAAAAAGACGGTGTTTTACTGAACCGTGCGTTTCAATCCAAACGGCTGATTGTGAAATCCGCCTCCGCAATCGACTTGCAGGGCGCCTCGGAATGCGTCAGCGGGTATCGGGATTTGTATATTTTACAGTACGATACCGAAACCGCCGCCAAAAACGCGTATGCCTATTATGCGGACTGCCCCGCGGTGGACTATGTAGAGCCGGACTATATCCGCATCATGCAGGACGAAACGGCAGACAGCCAAACCGAGACGGAAATCGGTGCCGAGGAATTGTTGTATACGGTACGGGATGCCGCACAGTCTTGGGTTTCCGAACAAATCGGATTTGAGGCAATTAAACTGCGGTTGGCAGAAATGCAGCTGCCCGAAATTGTCGTCGCCGTGCTCGACAGCGGTGTAGATACCGACCACGAACTGTTGGCAGGCAGACTGTTGGAGAACCGTTTTAATCTCAGCAGTACGGGCGAGGAAAACAGCTGTGAGGACGATTACGGCCACGGCACGCATGTCACGGGCATTTTGGCGGACAACACGCTCGGCAATGTGAAAATCAAACCGTACAAGGTGCTCAACAACCAGGGCAAAGGGCCGTCGAGCTTAATTGCGCTGGCGGTGGACTGCGCCGTTGCGGACGGGGCGGACATCATCAATATGAGCCTCTCCGGCCCCGGCGAGAGCCAAACCATGACCGACTCCGTCAACGCCGCGGTGGAAAAAGGCGTGAATGTTGTTGTCGCGGCGGGGAATGACAAAGCCGACCTGTCCAAAACCTATTACTCCCCTGCCTGTGTGGAATCCGCATTTACCGTCAGCGCTGTCACACAGACCAACGCCTTGGCGTCTTATTCCAACCGTAACGGCCCGATTGACATTGCCGCACCCGGCGATAATGTGAAAAGCAGTTATTTGAACAACACCTATATGGTGATGAGCGGCACCTCTATGGCGGCACCGCTTGTTTCAGCGGGGCTTGCCGTGGTTCGCTCGGCCTATCCCGACAAAACCGCCGAGGAAGCACAGGAAATGCTGTCCAAGTATGCGATTAAGGTGTTGGAAAATGACGGTGCAAACTACTTCGGCAACGGGATTTTGTATTTGAAATATATTTTGGATAAACAGCCGAAAACCGCCAACCCCGTATTCAGCGTAAGCGGCGGAGAGTTTAACGCGTCGTTTTCCCTGACACTCAGTTGTCCGGAAAAAGATACGATTATTCTGTATATGCTCAACAGCGAGAGCGATTTGCCGGACATTGGGTTCATCAACGGCAAGCAATACAAAGAGCCGTTGCCGATTTCAACCGACACCAAGGTTTCTGCCGTTGCTATATCCAAAGGCAAGCTGCCAAGCGCTGTCGTCACACAGAAATATGTGCGTTCCAACCGCAGTGAAGAAGACGATTACGATATTGACAGCAACGGGAAAATCACGGCATATGTCGGCAACAAAACCGACTTAACCGTACCCGATACCATTCACGGCACGGTGGTGACGGGTATCGGCAGGTCTGTGTTTAAGGACAACACCGCCCTGCAAGCCGTCACCCTGCCCGACACCGCAGTTTCGATTGACGCTTCGGCGTTTTCCGGCTGTACGGCGTTGGTTCGCGTAAGCGGCGCGGGGCTTCGTGAGGTCGGGATGAGCGCATTCCAAAACAGCGCGATTCAAGATTTCCCCTTTGCACAAATCACCTCGTTCGGCATCAAGGCGTTTTCGGGGTGCGGCAATTTGCGGAATGTATCCTTTGACGAAGCCTCGTCCATTGCGCTTTCCGCCTTTGAAAATACAAAAGGCGTCACCGTACTGCAAAATGACAAGTTGAAAACGGTGGGCATGTATGCGTTCCGCGGTTCAACGCTGGAACAAATTTCTCTGCCGAATGCCGATTCGGTCGGCACAGGCGCATTTGAGAATTGCGCGTCATTACAGCAGGTATCCTTGCCGCTTGTCACCCAACTGCCCGCCAATCTGTTTAAAAACTGTTTATCGTTGCGCGAGACGGATTTGCCCGCCATCACCGAAATCTCGTCAGAAACATTTTACAATACCGCTTTGCCGAAAGCGGACTTCCAAAATGTGACCAAAATCGGCAAAAACGCCTTTTACGGCTGTGCGGCTTTGCAAACGGCATTTTTCCCGCAGGCCGCTACGGTGCAGGCAAATGCTTTTGCGGGCTGTCAAAATTTGAAACTGGCATTTCTGCCGCAAGTGACAACCCTGCAAAAAGAAACCTTTACAGACTGCACAAATTTAAAATACGCATGGCTGCCCGCCGTCACCACCGTCAGCGCCGGCGCCTTTGACGGCAGTGCAATCACCTTTTTACAGTTTGAAAGCGTCAAAAACATACAAAGCCTGCCGTCCTGCTTAACCGATTTGGTATTGCCCGCCGCCGCGACACGCATTACGGCTGCGGCGCCGCAAACCGAATTTACGGTATACGGCAACGCGGGCACCTACGCCGAAACTTATGCCGACAGTTTGGAAAATGCGACATTCCGCACCATTCCCGCCATTGTGCGCGATGTGCCGAGTCAGGTGGACGCGCAAGTCGGTTATATTGCCGTCTGCGCAGTCGGAATACACTGTACCTATCAATGGTATCGCAATGACACCGTTTCCAACGAGGGCGGCACGCCGATTGCGGGCGCAACAAAAGCATATTACGCGCCGCAGGTGCAGGACGACGCGGCGGCATACTATTGCGTAATTGAAAGTCGGGACGGCGACTATGTTGAGACGGTAACCACCGCACCGATTTTGAGCAGTCCCGAATACCGTTTGGCGGATTTCACCGCCTACAACGAGGCACTCGCCGCGGCGTTAGGAATTGACCGCGCACTGTATACACCCGACTCCCTGTCGGCGTTGGATGCTTTGCTCGCCACCGATGTTTCCGCGTTTTCACAGGCAGAACAAGCCGCGCTGGATGCGCACACACAGTCGATTTACGCGGCAATTTCTGCATTAGAGCTCGCCTTTTCCAAGGGGGATGTCAATCGAGACAGCAAAACAAATGCCGTGGACGCGCGTTGGGTGCTGCAAATCGCCTCGGGCGCACGCACCACAGAGGACGGCGTTACCGAACTGCTTGCCGATGTCAACGGCGACGGCAAAATCAACGCCGTGGACGCACGCTGGATTTTGCAAATTGCCTCGGGCGCGCGCGCAGTGTAATCAAAGCGATTTACACCCTGCCAATACAACCAAAAACCCGTATGCAGAGCTTCTGCATACGGGTCCTTTATATTTTCGATTTTGCCTTGCCGTTTTTGTTTAGTCACGGCGGCCGCGGCGGAAATCACGGCGCGGCGCAGGACGGCGTTCCGAAATTTCGTTTTCGGGGGTTAAGCCCTCTACCTCAATCAGCGCTTCGCGGCGGGAGAGGTTCAGTCTGCCCTGTTCGTCTTTCGGCAGGACTTTCACGATGATTTCATCGCCGACATTGACCACATCTTCAACCTTTTCGGTGCGTTTGACATCGAGATGGCTGATGTGCACCATGCCCTCCACACCCGGGACGATTTCGACGAACACGCCGAAACTCATCAGGCGGGTGACAATGCCCTTGTAAATTGCGCCGACCTCGGGGCCGTTTGCAATGGTATCTACAATGAACACGGCTTTCTGTGCGTTGTCCAAATCCAAAGCAGAAACAAATACCTGACCGTCCTCATTGACATCGATTTTGCAGTCGCACTCGGCGCAGATTTTCTGAATGACTTTGCCCTGCTTGCCGATGACATCGCCGATTTTGTCGGGGTCAATTTTCGTGGTAAGCATTTTGGGTGCCCATTTGGACAGTTCTTTGCGCGGCTCGGAAATGACGGGCAGCATAATTTCGTCCAAAATATAGCAGCGCGCGGCATAGGTCTTGTCGAGCGCCTCGCGGATAATCGCGGGGGTCAGACCGTGCACTTTCAAGTCCATCTGAATGGCGGTGATACCCTTTTTGGTACCTGCCACTTTGAAGTCCATATCGCCGAAGAAATCTTCCAAGCCTTGAATATCGACCATCGTCATAAAGCGGTCGCCCTCGGTCACAAGACCGCAGGAAATCCCCGCAACCGGCGCTTTAATCGGCACACCCGCCGCCATTAAGGACAGCGTAGAGCCGCAAATCGAGCCCTGCGAAGTCGAGCCGTTGGAGGAAAGCACTTCGGAGACCACACGAATGCAGTACGGGAATTCCTCTACCGACGGAATGACGGGCAACAGCGCGCGTTCTGCGAGTGCGCCGTGGCCGATTTCGCGTCTGCCGGGACCTCTTGACGGCTTGGTTTCGCCGACGGAGTAGGACGGGAAGTTGTAGTGATGCATATAGCGTTTTTCGGTCTGCTCATCAATGCCGTCGAGCATCTGTGCGTTGCTCATCGGGCCTAAGGTGGTCACAGACAGGCACTGTGTCTGCCCGCGGGTGAACATACCCGAACCGTGCACGCGAGAGAGCAAATCCACTTCGGCATTCAGCGGACGGATTTCGTCAATGCCTCTGCCGTCTACGCGCTTGCCGTCGTCGAGTAACCAGCGGCGAACGATATATTTCTGCAATTTGTAAAGGCAGTCTTCAATTTTGGAAGCCTCTTCGGGGTACGCTTCGTCGAATTTCTCGTGTACCGCGTCATAAATGGGTTTCAAGCGCTCGTCGCGAATGCGTTTGTCGTCGGTATCGAGCGCGGCGCGCACATCGTCAATGGCGAAGTCTTTAATCGCCTCGTACAGTTCGGGCGAGGGGTCGTTCGACGGGAAGGAAACCTTCTCTTTGCCGACTTCGTCGCGAATGCCCTTGATGAATTCCACGATTTTCTGGTTGGTTTCGTGACCGAACATAATGCCGTCAAACATCACATCGTTGGGCACTTCGTTTGCGCCCGCTTCAATCATGGCGACCAAGGTGTCGGTCGAAGCCACGGTCACGGCCATTTGCGATTTCTCACGCTGTTCGGCGGTGGGATTGATGACATATTCGCCGTCCACCAAGCCGACGGAAACGCCGCTTATCGGGCCGTCCCACGGGATTTCGGAAATGCTGATGGCAACCGAAACACCGATCATGGCGGTGATTTCGGGCGAGCAGTCGGGGTCAACGGACATCACCGTTGCCACCACGCCGACATCGTTGCGCATGTCCTTGGGGAACAGCGGGCGAATGGGGCGGTCAATCACGCGCGCGGCAAGCGTAGCCTTTTCGCTCGCTCTGCCCTCGCGGCGCTGGAAAGAACCGGGGATTCTGCCCACAGAATAGAGTTTTTCCTCAAAATCCACAGAAAGCGGGAAGAAATCCACGCCCTCACGCGGTTTGGCGGCCATTGTGGCGGTGCAAAGCACTTCGGTCTCGCCGTAGCGGACAAGACAGGAGCCGCCCGCAAGCTGCGCCATTTTGCCGACTTCCACTTTTAACGGTCTGCCGGCAAGTTCGGTTTCAAAAACCTTGTAGTCTTTAAAAAACATACTTTTACCTCTTTTTCTTTATATTTCCGCGAGGCAAAGCCGGTTTTTAGCAATAAATGCAGCCGTCCGCGCAGTTTTGAACGGCTCCATTTACCGCTAAACGACCGAAAAAGCCCCGTCGAATTCGTGTTCTAAAAAGCAATTCAAGGCAAGCAGCCCGAAAGCCGCTTGCCTTAATTCCCAACTTATTTACGGATGCCGAGTCTCTGAATCAAAGAACGGTATCTTTCAATATCGGTTTTCTGCAAATACGCAAGCAGATTGCGTCTGTGACCGACCATCATCAAAAGACCGCGTCTGGAATGGTGGTCTTTCTTGTGGGTTTTCAAGTGCTCGGTCAAGTCGTTGATGCGCTTTGTCAGCACCGCGACCTGTACTTCGGGCGAACCGGTGTCACCCTCGTGTGTGGCGTATTCCGCCATGATTGCCTGTTTTTCTTCTTTGGTCATTGTTTTTCACCTCTTTTAAAATTTGCCTGTCGCGCAGCACAGAAGAAGGTCAGGTGAACACCCAATGTTTTTCGTATCGGGTCTACGCCAAAATCCGTGCATACCGAATCAGCCTATGTATTATATAATGCGCAAATGGATTTGTCAAGGGAAACTTTTCAATATAGGCGCGCAAGCGCCGCACCGCATATATCCTCCCTCTTGGAGGAAGGTGGCTTTTGCCGCAGGCAAAAGGCGGAGGGAGATTGTTGAATTTTTCTCTCATTTCCTGCAAGCGGGAGGGAGAGAAACAGTTGTAGGGGGCGACGACTCGGCGCCCCGTTATTCCTCCCTCTGGGAGGGTAGACTCCCTCACAGTGTGAGGGAGATGTCGCGAAGCGACAGAGGGAGACCGCCGCCGTCAGCGGGTGGCACGCGCAAAGCGCGTGACGGAGGGAGAGAGG
>SFIQ01000031.1 GCA_004555265.1 Ruminococcus sp. | reverse complement strand
AATGAAAAATTGTAGGGAACGGTCTTGACCGTTCCGATTGAAAAATAAAAATGCAATTTGAGCGTAGGGGGCGACGACTCGGCGCCCCGTTTGTAGGGGCGGCGTCCTCGACGACCCGTTATTCCTCCCTCTCAGAGGGAGGTGGCTTTTGCCGCAGGCAAAAGACGGAGGGAGAGAAACGGAAAAATCTCTCCCCCAGTCAAATGCTGTGCATTTGACAGCCCCCTCTCGGAGGGGGCGGAAACGGCGGGAGCAAGCCCCCGCCCTACCATGGAAATTCATTTTCGTGCGTAGGGGGCGACGACTCGGCGCCCCGTTGTAGGGGCGATTCACGCATCGCCCGCAAGGCTTGATGTGATTTTACGGAACAACACGGAGGTTGTTCCCTACTCGTAGGGGCGAACTGTGTTCGCCCGCGTAATTTGATATATTTTACGGAACGGTCAAGACCGTTCCCTACGGGTTGTAGGGGCGAAGAATGACAATCGGGTGGGATATAACACACCGCAACGCAAATCTTTTTTCTGTTTTAGAAATATTTTCTGAAAAAAGCAAAAAAGTGTTGACAAAACAGAAATGAAGGAATATAATACCTGTACAGTACGAAACATTCCCGATTTACGCTCGGAACGGCACTGTAAAATGAGGGGAAATGAGAAGTGAATCAAACCTTTTTTCAAAATAAAAAGGGCTTCACGCTGGTGGAGCTGATGATTGTGGTTGTGATTATGGGCATTTTGGTGGCGGTTGCCGTTCCGGTGTACGGCGCGGTGACCACCAACGCCGAACGAAAAACCTGCCACGCGAATTGCCGCATCATTCAGGAAATGGCGGTCAACTGTCGAATGATTGACATCGAATCGAGCCAGTATTCCGCTATTTTGAAAGGCAATACCACCGTGACGATTGCGAACCAAACGGAGGCGCAAGCAAAATTGCACACCAGTTTTTTGGCGAATTTTGACGACAGTCAGTTTCCGGTTTGTCCGACGGGCGCGCAATACCAAATCACCGTTGCGGACGGCGACCCCGGCGAGTTCCGCGTGGTTTGCTCGGAACACGGCGACAAGGAAGGCAATTCCCGTCTTAAATCGGCAAACAGCGAAGCATGATTTTCTAAAACAGAAAAAATACAAAATTTTTCATATTTTTTTACAAAAAAGACTTTACATTTCGGTTTTATTGGTATATAATGACAGCATAAAGTTACGGAGTATTCACACTTCACAACATTTTCACAGGTATTACGGGCAAAACACCCATAATATAAAAACACATATTTTTCCAAAAGGGAGAGAGTTTTATGAGAAAACTTATGAACAGCAAAAAAGGTTTTACGCTCGTTGAATTGATGATCGTTGTCGTCATCATGGGTATCCTTGTTGCAGTTGCGATTCCGGTTTACGGCGCAGTCACCAAGAATGCAGCAAAGAAGACCTGCGATTCCAACATCCGTATTATCAAAGAAAACCTTAACAACTTCCAGATGACTGGCGACGAGTCCGGCACATTGACCTGGGCACAGTTGCAAACCAAATCCGGTATCACTGCCGCGGACACACCGTTGAACGATGCTACTGCCGGTCTTGCGTCTTTCAAAGCAACTTTCGAAGGCAACACCTTCCCGAAATGCCCGAAAGCCGGCGATAACGAATATTACAAAGTTGACCTGACTACACAGGGTACATTCGGAGTGAAATGTGGCGCAACAGATTCGGATGCTTCGAATCACCAAGGTTATGTTGCTCCTTAAGGTTATGTTGCTCCTTCTGGTTCGTAATCAAAACATCTTTGCGTTTTGAAACACACAACGACCCCGCAATGCTTCGGCATTGCGGGGGTTTTCTTTTGAAAAACCGCTTTTCATTCTCCTAAAACTATGCTATACTATATTCTAAATATAGAAACATTTGCCTTTTGCGCGCTGTTTTTGCTTTGCGAGCAATACCAAGAAAATCGAACAGAACGGACGGATATTCTATGAACACATTTCTTAAAAAACGAAAAAAATGGGTTTTCAGCCTGCTTTCTGCCCTTTGCGCGCTTGCCTTGCTGCTGATTATGTTTGCTGTCGGCGGCGTGGCACCTTTTGGGGACAATACGCTTGTGCGCGGCGACGCGGCGCTGCAATATGTACCGTTGCTTTCCGAGGCACAGCGCAGTGTGCGGGAGGGCGGCTCTTTGCTGTATTCCTGGGCGGACGGTTTGGGCGGCAATTATTACGCCACCATCTGTTATTATTTGCTGAATCCCTTTAACGCGGTGGCGCTGTTGTTTCCCGCGGAATCTGTGACCGACGCGTACGCGTTGGTGATTGTGCTCTCGATTATGCTTGCCGCGTTTTGCGCGGCGTGGTATTTGCAAAGCCATTTTTCGCGCAGTGACCTTTCTACCGTTCTGTTTTCCCTTTTATATACATTTTCCGGCTTCTTTTTTGCCTATTTTTACAACACGATGTGGCTGTTGCCCTTTGCTTTGCTGCCGCTTGTGGCGCTCGGCATTGAAACCCTTTCAAGCGGCGGCAAGCCGTGGTTGTATCTTGTGAGCTTGGCGCTTTGCATTTTCACCAATTTCTATTTGGGTTATATGATTTGCATTTTTTCGGTGCTGTATTTCTTCGTTTGCCTGTTTTCGCGGAAAATCAACAAAAAAGGCGAAGACAATGTGGTGCTGTTGCCGACAATGTTCAAATTCGGCGGCGCGTCCCTTGCGGCGGGCGGACTTTGCGGCGTAACGCTGCTGCCGATGATAAACGCACTTTCCGTGGCGTATGTGAAAAGCATTTTTGAAGCGGACGGCTTGTTGTTTTTCAATCCGTTTGACTTTTTAACGGTGCATTTACCGGGTGTTTTGCCACCCAACATGGTGATGACGCAATACACCCTGCCCACGCTGATGCTCGGCTCGGTAGCATTGATTTTGCTTCCGCTGTATGCATTTGTAAAATCCGTACCCAAAAACGAGCGCGGCGCGCATATTGTGCTGACCGTTTTGCTGTTGGCGTCCTTTGAAATCCCGACAATCTACTATATTTGGCACGGGTTCAGCGCCCCTGCGGCACTGCCGTACCGTTTCATTTTCCTGTATGCGTTTTTGCTTGTGAAAATGGCATATACGGTGTGGCATCATCTCAAAGACGTGCGTGTGCCGCTGTTCGCGCTCAGCGGTGTATTGCTTGCGGCGGCGTACATATATTCCTTTGTGCGCTATCGCCATATTTACCCGACTGCGCTGACCGTCGGCGCGGTTTGCACCGTGCTTTTGTTTGTGCTGTTTTTGGTGCTTCGCAAAGTGCCGAAAAGCCGAAAAGCCGTTACCGCGCTTGCGTTGGTGATTACTGCCGTGCAACTTTGCGCCTGCAGTAAAAACGCGGTTCCCGGGACGGCAAAAAGCGTGTATTTACCCCTTACCGCATCGACTGCGGCGGCGCGGGAACTGACGGACGCGGCGGCGAGCGGCGCGTTTTACCGCGCGGAACTTGCCGAAAGCAACTATATTACACGGTCGGATTACAATATAAACGGCGCTATGCTTGCAGGTAGTGCATACGGGTATCATGGGGTATCCACCTTCTCCTCCTTGTGCGACACCGAAATGGCATTTTTGCAATACGATATGGGCAACTACGGCAATTTAAGCAACGGCTATGCTTATGCTTCGCAAACCCCGATTTACAACACGCTGTTTGGCGTGGAATATGTTTGGGACAATGCCGACGCTGTAAAAGGCGACCCGTATTATACCGTTGTCGGCACGGCAGAAGACATCACGGTGTATCGCTCCAACGGCTATTTGGGGTTAGGGCTTCTCGCCAATCCCGATGTCGAAACATGGGACGGATACAGTATTAACCCGTTTATTTCGCAAGCCTCTTTGTGGCAGGCAATGACCGGGCAGGAGAATGTGTTGGAAACCATTCCGATGGATACCATTCGGTTTTATAACAGCCACGCGGTAACGCAGGAACAAATTGCCGCGTCCGGTGAAGACGGGTCTTTGCATCGGCATGCAGAGGGGGAAGATGAACACGACACGCATGACCATGAAGAAGAGAGCGTGGATACTTCGTTGTTTGATGTGTTGGAGCAAGTGGACGGGTACAGCGCTTATAAAGCGGACGGCGACAATTACAGCGTGACCTATACGTTTACCCCGCAAAAAACGCAGAATATCTTTATAAACGTTCGTGCCGGTATGTTTGACACGCTGACCGTAGATAATGAAAAACAAGTGCATTTCTTTGGCAAACGTTTGGTGGACCTCGGGGTGCGGCAAGCAGGTGTGCCAATTACAGTTACGTTTACTACAACGGACAAGTCCCTTTTTGGCGGTGTGACGGAGAATTTGTACGATGACGCGGTGTATCTTGCCGCGGCGGGCGTGAATGACCAAGTCTACAAAGACGGCTTACAGGCGTTGCAAGAGAACGGCACATTCCAAATGACCGAATTTTCCGAAACGGAAATCAAAGGGACGGTAACAGCGGCAAAAGACTGCGTGATGACCGTGGCAATGCCGTATGACGCGGGCTGGACGGTGACGGTAGACGGCGAAGCAACGGAACTTATCGAGCACAGTTCCCATTGGATGATGTTCTCGGTGCCCGCGGGCGAGCACGAAATCGAAATGCACTATTTCCCGCAAGGGTTAAAAGAGGGACTTTTTGCTTCGGCGGCAACACTGCTGATGATTTTCCTTTCTGTTTTGCTGACCAAAATGCGCGCGGCGCGTTTTGCCGCAGAGGAAGCGGAGGAACAGCGTGCGAACGCGGCGGCAGAGCAAAATCCGTCGGCGGAATCCGCCGCACCCGAAAGCGAAACAACCGAAGAAAATCCGCCGAAAGCGACAGATTAAACAGAGGGGGAAATGCAGATGGACTACAACGGGTATTTACTGATGATGAAAATTTTTATCGGCGTGTTTGTCTTTTTGTTCGGTATTGTCATCGGCAGTTTTTTGAATGTGCTGATTTACCGAATCCCGCGCGGGTTGGATTTCAAAAAGGGCTCGTCATTTTGCACCACCTGTAAGCATCCGCTGAAATGGTATGACTTGTTTCCGCTGTTCAGTTGGCTGTTTTTAGGCGGCAAATGCCGTTACTGCAAGGCAAAAATTTCGCCGATTTACCCGATTGTGGAGGCGGCGAACGGCATTTTGTGGGTGCTGTCGTATGTCTTTTTGGCAGATTGCAATTTGAATTTTGCGCTGTTCGGGTATTTTCTCGTTTGCTCGGCGCTTGTTGTTGTGTTCTGTATTGATTTTCAGTTCCAAATTATTCCCGATTCGATGTGGGTGACCGTTTTACTCGGCGGTGTGCTCGTCTATGTGCAACAGATTTTAGACCACGGCTTCGTTTGGCAGGAGTTGGTGTCGCGGCTGGTCGGGATTTTCGCCGCAAGCGGGGTTTTGTTTGTGCTCGCTATGCTTTATAAAGGCGGTATGGGCGGCGGCGACATTAAACTGATGGCGGCGGCAGGCTTCCTGTTGGGCTGGCGCAATGTGCTGATTGCCTTAATGCTCGGCGCGGTGGTCGGTACACTTTGGCTCGCCGTGACGCGCACGCTCAAAAAAAGCGATATGAAAAAAGAAGTGCCCTTTGGGCCGCATCTTGCGATTGGGATTTTACTGTCGATGTATTTTGCCGACCCGCTGATCAATTGGTATGTCGGGATTTGGTCTTAATCTGTGTTTGAAAGGATTTTTGAAATGTTAATACACACGGTCATGTGGAAATTTGCAGACGCCGAGGGCAAAACCAAGGCGGAAAATGTGGATATTGTAAAAGACGGGTTAGAGGCGCTTATTGGGAAAGTGCCGGTATTGCAATCCATCGAATTTTTCAAAAACGAGGTGGTTTGCGACCGCAATTTTGACGCGATGCTTGTTGTCAAGGTGGCGAATGAATCGGATTTGGACGCCTACAAAAACCACCCCGCACACAAGGCGGTTGCCGCGTATGTGGCGAAAGTCACCACCGCCCGCGCCGCCGTGGATATGTATGCGTAGTTTTTCCCGATTGCACTCTGCGGCATTGGGTGAAAATTAACGGCGGGAGCAAAATTCTCCGAATTCGGGCACTTTGCGGCGGGAGCAAGCCCCCGCCCTACTTTATTATAACAGACATTTCCCCTATCAGGGGAATCACCCCGCCCTAACGTATAAATTACCCCCAAAAACCCCAATTTATCATTCTACACGCGCTATCTAAACAAAACATCACCCCGCAGGCCACGAACGGTCTGCGGGGTGTTTCTATGCAATTTGATGCGACTTTGCGGGATGTGTTTCCGACCGGTCCCTCCACGATGGCGTTTCCAATTGAGAGGACAACGCAAAGATTTCCCACAAAGTAACTCTACGATGTACTTATTCCGCTTTTTCGGCGGCGCGGTCGGCAATCACTTTGTCGGCGACCTCTTTCGGTGCTTGCTCATAGCGTGCAAACGCAAAGGTGAACGACCCTCTGCCGGCCGTTACCGAGCGCAGGACGGTTGAAAAGTCGCCCATTTCCGCCATCGGTACTTCGGCGACAAGTTCCTGCATTTTCGGCTCGTCTGCCGGCCCCATACCAAGCACTCTGCCGCGGCGTTTGGTGACATCGCCCATAATGTCGCCCAAATTGTCGTCGGGCATGAAGGCGTTGAGCGTGCCAATCGGTTCCAAAATTGCCACATCGGCGTTGGGCATCGCATTTTTAAAGCAAAGCGACGCCGCGGTTTTAAACGCCATTTCGGAGGAGTCCACGGGGTGGTAAGAGCCGTCATAGAGCGTAGCTTTCAAGCCGACCATCGGGTAGCCTGCCGCAAAGCCTTTTTCGACGCACTCGCGCAAGCCTTTTTCCACCGCGGGGAAGAAATTCTTCGGCACGGAACCGCCGACAACCGCCGTTTCAAACACCAAATCGTCGCTGTCGCAGGGCTCAAATTTAATCCAAACATCGCCGAACTGCCCGTGGCCGCCCGATTGTTTTTTATGTCTGCCCTGTGCTTCGACTTTTTTGCGCACGGTTTCGCGGTAAGCGACCTTCGGTACTTCCAAAGTGACCTCCACGCCGAATTTGTTTTTGAGTTTCGACACAATCACATCCAAATGCTGTTCGCCGAGCCCCGACAAAATCTGTTCGCGTGTTTCGGTGTTGTTCGTGTAGCGAATGGTGGGGTCTTCCTCCATCAAGCGTTGCAAACCTGCGGCAACCTTTTCCTCCTCGCCTTTTTTCGAGACCTTAATTGCCATAGACAGGCACGGCGCGGGGAAGTCCACACCCTGTAATTTCAAAATGTTCTTCGGGTCGCAAAGCGTATCGCCTGTTTTCACGCCGGCAAGCTTCGTCAAAACGCCGATGTCGCCCGCGGGGATTTCTTTCGCGTCCTCTTGCTTTGCGCCTTTGACGGTGACGATTTTGCCGATTTTTTCGGTTTCGCCCGTGCGCGGGTTGTATGCGACGGAATCTGCCGTCAGTTTACCCGAAATCACCTTAAAGAACGACATTTTGCCGACAAACGGGTCGGCAACGGTTTTAAAGCATACCGCGGCAAGCGGCCCTGCCTCGTTACAGGGCAAAATATTGACATCGCCGTTTTCGTATTCGGCGTCTTCGCCCGCATAGCCGTATGCGCCGGGGGCAGACCACGCAAGCCCATACAAAAGCTGGTCGACTGCGGCACCGGTCAAGCCCGAAACCGCGTAAACGGGGTAAATCGAGCCGTCAAAAATGCCAATACAAAGCCCCTTTAAGATTTCCTCTTTGGTAAAGGATTCGCCCTCAAAGAATTTTTCCATCAGCGCGTCGTCGGTGGTGGCGACCGCCTCCATAAATGCCGAAGTCATTTCCGCAATGACGGGGTCGTCGGGCATATCGACCTTTTGCGCTTTGCCGTCGGTGTAGGCATACGCCATACCCGTCATCAGGTTGACATAGCATTTGACGAGATTGCCCTCCATATAGGGGATAATCGTCGGGCAAAGTTTGTTGCCGTAAACCGCTTTGAGCGCGTCAAAGGTTTTGTAAAAACTGCGGTGGTCGGAGTCGGTTTTGGTGATGGCAAAGAATTTTGCCGCGCCGCTTTTTTCGGCGGCTTTGAACGCCTTTTCGGTGCCGACATCTACGCCCGAGCCCGCCGAAGTGACAATCAACACGGCTTCCGCCGCGCGTACAGCCTCCGCCGCGCCGCCCGCAAAGTCAAACAGACCGGGGGCGTCGATAATATTTAATTTGGTATTATCCCATTCAATCGCCGCCATAGCAGAGGAAACCGAGGATTTACGGCGCTTTTCTTCCGCGTCAAAATCCAAAACGGTGTTGCCGTCTGCCACACGACCGAGACGGTCGGTTGCACCCGCCGTATAGAGCATCGCTTCGCAAAGGGTGGTTTTGCCCTTGCCGCCGTGTCCCAGAACCGCGATGTTGCGTATGTTATTTGCGCTGTATGCTTTCATAAAAGAGCCTCCTAAACTCAATTCCTGCCGTATCTATATGAAAAACATATAATTTTTTTAGCAAGTATGTAAAAATTATAGCACATATGCATAAAAATAGCAACCATATTTTTCATAGAATTTGTAAAACTGTTCGACAAACCGTTGTAAGAAAGTTGTAACCTTTTTGTGTCTTGTTTTGTTAGATTTTTTTGTTATAAACAGGGTAAACCAAATTGCTGTGCGGCACATTGCCGCCGTTTAGGAGGGTGCAGGATGCTTTTGTGTATTTCGATTGCCGTCATTTTAATCGGCGCGGCGGTTTCGCTGTTCGTTACTTTGGCAAAGCAGAAATTTCCAAGATTACAAAATGCCTGCGAGGGCGCATATGCCGTCGGCTATTCGCTGTCTGCTTTCGGCGCAGTCGCGCTGTACGGCGTGCTGTCGGGGCAAATTGTGTTACCGGCATAAAAATGTGTTCACGGGGTTTCACAAACGGTGAAAATCTGCTATGATACTGTTATACGCAAAAACGCAAACGAAAAATGAGGGGAAACGGTTATGTATACGGTTTTAATTTGTGATGATGATCAGGCGATTTTGGAGTCTTTGGAAATCTATTTGCATTTAGAGGGGTACGAGGTCGTGAAAGCGACCAACGGCGAGGAAGCGCTTGCGGCGGCAAGGGCAAACGAAATTCATTGTATCATTCTCGATATTATGATGCCGGGGCTGGACGGCTTAAACGCGACATTGCAGCTGCGCGAGTTTCACAATGTGCCGATTATTCTGCTTTCGGCAAAAAGTGAGGATACCGACAAAATCACAGGACTTTCGTTCGGCGCGGACGATTATGTCACCAAGCCTTTTAACCCGTTAGAGCTGATGGCGCGCGTCAAATCGCAAATTCGCCGTTATGCGACCTTGGGGAGTATAGAAACGCGCGAAAATGTGTTGACCACGGGCGGGCTGTCGCTTGACCCCGAAGCGAAAGAGGTTCTGCTGGACGGCGAAGCGGTGCATTTGACCGCAACCGAGTACGGCATTTTGGAGTTGTTGATGAAAAATATGGGCAGGGTGCTTTCAACCAACCAAATTTATGAAGCGGTTTGGAATGAGCCGGCGTTTTCGAGTGAGAAAACCGTGACGGTACATATTCGCCGTATCCGCGAAAAAATCGAAATCAACCCGAAAGAACCCAAGTATTTAAAGGTGGTGTGGGGTATTGGCTACAAAATCGAACGGTATTAAATACAGTTACGGCATGAAAGTCACAGCGTTCCTGCTTGCCGCGTTGTGCGTGCTGTCGAGCGCTTGGTGCTGTGTGGAAATCACCAAAATGCTGCATGATTACGGCTGGAAAAACCTTTTGGTGCGCGAAAATGCCGAATTTACCGACACGGCGATGTTTTATAACGAACTTGCCGTCGCCGCAAAGCAGGTGAAAAACGGCGCGCTGGCAGGCACGTGGGAAGAAGAGCGCGCCGAAAATTATGACACGCTTGAAGCGGAGCAAACGCGCGCGCTCGAACAGTTCCGCGCGTTTCAGGCGCAGTCGGAAAAAGAGGCGCGAGACCGGTATACTTATACGGAGGAGAGCGCCGAGGAATATGAAACCACTATGCCCGTGGCGGTAACCAACGCTTACGGGGAAGCGGTCAGTACCACTGTGGCGTCCGGCGCGTATTATGACAAAACAGCGGTACAAGCCTATTTGGAATCCTGTGAAATGGTATACCACTTCCGGTATTTTTCGGATATTTCGATTTCCTTCAATTACACGATGACCGAAGATGCGGTTTTAGAAAATATTGCATCGGTTTACAACAGCCGTCTTGCCGCGGCCAAGCGGGCGTTTGAGTCAAGCGTGGTGATTGCAAACGAAACCCTGTCGCAGTATGTCAATTTTCGGTATTTGGCGGTAAACAGCCAAACGGGCGAAGCGTTTACAAACTGTCCAACACCCGTGAAAACGCCCGAGGAATTTTATGCACTGTTTCAAAACAACCCTGCCGCTTGGGTGCTGGGCGTTTCTGCCGAACGGGGTGTGGTGTATTGTTCCGACGCGGTGTCGGTGGACACGCTGTATGATACGGAAGTACAGGAACTCGGCTATGACGCCTTGCCCGATTGGCTCGGCAGTGCTTTCGGCGACGAAGGATTTGATATTTACCTTTGTGCGGATTTACCCTTTGAACCGAGCGACGCGCTTTACACCGCCTCGCAAACCTTCTATGACAATACCGATCGGCTCGGCTATCTGTTGTATGCGGCGTTGCTTTTGCTTGCCATCGCGTTGATGTTGTCCATTTATTTGTTGCTTGTTGCAGGGCGTGTGCGCGGTGAAGAAGGCGTGCAATTCTCGGTGTTGGATAAAATCCCGACCGACCTGCATTTCATCCTTTCTTGGGGACTTTCATTTCTCGGGCTGTACGGTGCGGCGGCGCTGTTGGACGCGTATGTGTTTGACGATGCAGCCACCTATTATATCCGCAATGTATCGCTTTTGTGTTTGGGCATTGCGCTGTTGTGCGCGGCGGTGTATGCCATGTTAATGGAGTGGTTCACTTCCACGGCAAAGTTTGCAAAAGCAAAACAATCCTTTGTGCGCGCCATGCTGACTGTCAAACTCATTTTATGGCTGTGGAAACAATGCAAAGCCTTTGTAAAACGGATAAAACGCGTTGTTGCCAAAGCGAAAGACGCATTGCAGATGAAACTTGTGCGCCTGCCGCAAAAGGCGTGGCTGTTCGTGGCGCTGTATGTGGGCGTCAATGCGGTTTTGGCGTTGATATTATCCGCAAGCGGTTCTTGGTTCTTCACATTGCCGTGCATCGTTGCGGTCAATTTGACGGCGTTGGTTTTGATTTGGAAATATGTGCGTGCGCTGGACGAAATCATTGTCGCCGCCGAGCAAAGCAAATCGGGCGAAACACCGAAAGAATTAGATACGCACACCATGCCCGCGCCGTTAAAGGCGAAAAGGCGAGCGGATGAAAACCGAGCTGATTACCAATGTTTCGCACGATTTGAAAACCCCGCTGACTTCGATTATTTCCTATGTGGATTTGCTGAAAAAATGCGATATACTCGATACAGACGCGCAAAAATACATTACGGTGCTCGATGAAAAGTCCATTCGCTTAAAACGGCTGATTGAGGATTTGGTCGAGGCGTCAAAGGCGTCTTCGGGCGCGGTGACGCTCAACAAAATGCAGGTGAATCTGTATGAGCTTGCCGTGCAGGCGGTCGGCGAAATGGAAGACGGCTTTACCGAACGGAATTTGCAAATTATGTTAAACGAGCCTACCGAAGCACCTGTGGTGCTTGCCGACAGCCAAAAAACTTGGCGGATTATGGATAACCTGCTTTCCAACGCGCGCAAATATTCGCTTGCCGGTTCGCGCGTCTATGTGGATGTGATAAAATCGGATGACAACGGCTGACACAGCGCTTTGTGCGCGGCGATGCCTCGCGCACCTTGGAGGGCAGTGGGCTGGGGCTGTCGATTGCCAAAGACCTTTGCCGCTTGCAGGACGGCGAGTTGAAACTTGAAATCGACGGCGATTTGTTCAAGGCGACGGTTTCTCTGCCGCTGTATCACGGCGAGCCGTTGCAATGATTTAGATTCTATACAATGCAAAACACGGGCAATTCCTCTCATTGGGGAATTGCCCGTGTTTATGTAGATGAATTGGGATTTGTGTTTGTATGGGGCGACGGCTCGGCGACCCCTGCGCGAAAAAATATTGCGTGCGTAGGGGCGAACTGTGTTCGCCCGCGAAAATAGATGTAATTTATTACGGGGAGACGACTCGACGCCCCGTAATCTTTTTGCAATGCAAATTGGTTTATCGGTAGGGCGGGGGCTTGCCCCCGCCGTCAATTCACATCGATCCCCAATTTGTCATCCTGCGCGATAGCGAAGGATCTACAAAAGCACAAAATAGACTCCCTCACAGTGTGAGGGAGATGTCGCGAAGCGACAGAGGGAGACCGCCGCCGTCAGCGGGTGGCACGCGCAAAGCGCGTGACGGAGGGGCAAAATCACAGCAAAATTCGCGGGCGGGCGTGGAAACCCGCCCCTACAACGGGTCGTCGAGACGCCGACCCCTACGCACGAAATGAAATTTCTATGGTAGGGCGGGGTGATTCCCCTGTTCGGGGAAATGTCTGTTATGATAGAGTAGGGCGGGGGCTTGCTCCCGCCGTCAATTCACATCGATCCCCAATTTGTCATTCTGCGCGATAGCGAAGGATCTCCAATAGCACAAAATAAAAATATACGAGACGAGATTCTTCGCCTATCGGCTCAGAATGACAAACGGGCGATTCGTGAATCGCCCCTACAACCCGTAGGGAACGGTCTTGACCGTTCCGCAAACCGCCCCGTTTACGGGGAGGTGGCACGCGCAAAGCGCGTGACGGAGGGGCAAATCACATCAAAATCGACGGGCGGGCAGGGGGCGCCTGTATTCGGACAGGTTACCTCCGCCGCACTTTTACCATACACAATGTCCAAAAAAGCGGACTTTCCCGAAAAAGGTGTTATTGTATCTCTAACGGAATTGTGCTACTATGCAAACAGTAATCGAACATTTGTTCTGTTTTGTTTGCGAAAGAGGGGTGCACCATGACACTTGCCGAATTATCCCGCGAATACCGTGCACAGGAGGCGAAACTGACCGGGCAAATCGACCGTTTTCTGCCCGTTGCCAAATCCTTAACCGGCGACAGCCGCCGCGAGGCCTACCGCCGCCTTGCCTGTCTTTATGAAATGCGCCGCGATGTGCGTTTGACGGCGCAAACTTTGGAAAATTATTACCGAAATAAAGCCGAACACCGTATTTACCATAAAAATGGACAATATTTTTCGGGAAAGATGTAACAGTTTGTAAAATTTCCTATTGATAAATCCTTGTCAAAATTGTATAATAACTCCTGTATGGTTAAGATATGGAGCAATCCCTTATCTTAGAAAGGAGTTTAAAACATTATGAACTATTCCCATGAAGTTGAAAAAATGTGTTGTGTCGCCAAAGGCCCGCATCACGGTCCCGCGCCCATTCCCGAAGAGGGCAAATGGGTCAAGGCTTACGAGATTAAGGATATCTCGGGCTTTTCGCACGGTGTCGGCTGGTGCGCACCGCAGCAGGGTACCTGCAAACTGTCTCTGAATGTCAAAAACGGCATTGTCGAAGAAGCATTGGTCGAAACCATCGGGTGCTCGGGCATGACCCACTCCGCGGCAATGGCGGCAGAGGTTCTCCCCGGCAAAACGCTGTTGGAATGCTTAAACACCGACCTCGTTTGCGACGCTATCAATGTTGCAATGCGTGAAATCTTCTTGCAGTTTGTCTACGGCAGAACGCAGTCCGCTTTCTCGGAGGACGGGCTTGTGGTCGGCGCGGGGCTCGAAGACCTCGGTAAAGGTCTTCGTTCGCAGGTCGGCACCATGTTCTCGACCAAGGCAAAGGGCGTTCGCTATATGGAAATGGCGGAAGGCTATGTCACCAGAATGGCACTTGATGAAAACAGCGAAGTCATCGGCTACGAGTTCATCAAGGTCGGCAAAATGCTCGAGGATATCCGTCACGGAATGTCCGCCGACGAAGCGCTCAAAAAGAATACGGGTTCATACGGTCGTTTTGCAAATGCTGCAAAATATATCGACCCTCGTGAAGAATAAGGAGGGGCAATACAATGGCTAACGATGTAATGTTTGAAGGTAAAGAAAGAAGAATGGCGAAAATCGAGAAATGCCTTGCCGAAAACGGCATTGCAAGTCTTGAAGAAGCCAAAGCCCTTTGCGAAGAAAAGGGTATTGATGTGGAAGCAATCGTCAAAGGCGTACAGCCCATCGCGTTTGAAAATGCGGTTTGGGCATACACCCTCGGCGTGGCGCTCGCCATTAAAGGCGGCGTGAAAAGCGCTTCCGAAGCAGCCGCTGTGATCGGCAAAGGCTTGCAGGCATTCTGCGTGCCCGGCTCCGTTGCCGAGCAGAGAAGCGTCGGCCTCGGCCACGGCAACCTCGGCGCCATGCTCTTAAACGAAAACACCAAATGCTTTGCATTCCTTGCCGGTCACGAATCCTTCGCGGCGGCAGAAGGCGCAATCGGTATTGCGAAAACCGCAAACAAAGTCCGCAAAGAGCCCCTGCGCGTGATTTTGAACGGCTTGGGCAAAGACGCGGCAATGATTATTTCGCGCATCAACGGCTTCACCTATGTCAAAACCGATTATGATTTCTACACCGGCGAACTGAAAGTGGAAAGCGAAACCGCTTATTCCGACGGGGAGCGCGCGGCAGTCAAATGCTACGGCGCAAACGATGTGCTTGAAGGCGTCGCGATTATGAAGAAAGAGGGCGTGGATGTTTCCATCACAGGTAACTCCACCAATCCCACCCGCTTCCAGCACTTGGTTGCCGGAACCTATAAAAAATGGGCGATGGAAAACGGCGTCAAATACTTCTCCGTGGCTTCGGGCGGCGGCACAGGCCGTACCCTGCACCCCGACAATGTCGCGGCAGGTCCCGCTTCTTACGGTTTAACCGACTCCATGGGCAGAATGCACGGTGACGCGCAGTTCGCAGGTTCTTCGTCTGTTCCGGCGCACGTCGAAATGATGGGCTTAATCGGTATGGGCAACAACCCGATGGTCGGCGCGACCGTCGCTTGCGCAGTTGCTGTGGAAGAGGCAATGAAATAAGGCGTATCAAGGCTTTTTACTTGATTTAATCAGGCTGACATTTTGCACAGTCAGTCATTGGTCGCCAATTTTGTCGCCAAAAACTAAAAAATTAACGCTCGGATTTTTTCCGAGCGTTTTTTGTTATAAACTATATATATCAAAACTCCTGAATTGGGCGTTTGCTAAAATATAGAGTTTGCGATTTCTACCGCATTGTCTTCCATTTTGCCTGAACAATGCGGATATATATGCATTGTTTCTTCTATGTTTTTGTGCCCAAGTCTAATCTGAACTGCTTTGGGCGAGACGCCATTTTCAATCAACTTTGTTACATTAGTAAGTACAACTACCAGTATAATCGAAATCAGGATTTTGAGTTTTTTGTTCATATCTTTTCTCCCTTATTCTCTTTTCGGTCAGGTATAAGTTTGCCATTTTTATAAATCCACCAATTAAATGAATCATTAACACCATATTGATTCTGCACTTGATAATGCTCACAAAGCAATAAATATGCTACGGCTTTTTTTGCATCTTTTTTAGAAGACGCCATTACTGAACGCATGATGCCGGTTGTATCGTTAATAAGGCTACAATTGCATGCCCATATAGGATTCCCATCATTGTCATACCCTAAATATTCTGGCCCTACACACTCATATTCAGATACACTAAATATTTGCTGTTCTGCATACTCTTTTAATTTATTCACTGCGTTATCAAGATTAAACCATTTATAACCGAAATCATTTTTTATCAGTTCATCAATTTTCTCATCAATATTAAGTGCTCGATTTACAACTTTTTCAAGAATTCCATCATTCCAATTTGTTTCAACTGCTATAGCACCAATAATAGATTCAAAAAGGTCTGCTTTGATTTTTATTTGCTTATGCACTTCATTCTTTTCATCACTTTTGCCAACTAACAAACAATTAATTATTCCCCATTCGTCAATGATTCTTGCAAAATTTTCATTATTGATAAAGTCTTGCTTAATAGTTGTAAAACGATTTTCTCTAATTCTGAAAGTATAATCTCCAAGATAGTTAAACGAGCCACAACGCTTTGCAATAATTTTCACAACATAATTACTTAAAACCTGGTCGCCAAAAAATTCAAAAATCTCATTGCTTTTACCCCCGTTTTCGGCAGCATAGGAACTACGCCTGAACGCCTGAATTAAAACACTATTATTTTTAATGTAATAACCTGTTTTTTCTTTGATTATCCTTTTTAAATTTGTTAATTCTGCACCGTGAAAATACTTTTCTCTGTTCATTGTTTTCCTCCAAAAAATTTATTTATCCGAGGAAAGAAAAAAGACCTTTGCACAACGAAAAAAGCCAATTCTAAAAAGAATAGACTGATTCCGTAATAAAAGGTCTCAATCGAATCGAACTAATACTTGTAAGACTTTCTGCTTTGACTTTTTACTTGCATAAAAAGAAAAAACAAATCACATTACTCAACTACTTCAAAATAATTGATTCCTTCCTTGAATAGTAATATTTTACTAACCTAAAAATGATATGTCAAGCAGATGAATTTTGATGTTCATTCATTAAATAAAAAGCATATAAAATATGCCTTGAGAGTTTTGATAACTTTCAAGGCTTTGATATTATTTAAGTTGATTATACAAAAACAATTTTGCTCACAATAAAAATGTTTATTATGTACCAAAATCGACCGTAATTAAATGCTATAATAAGCATGAAGAATATAGTTATATTAAAATCATTTCTTTTGTGCTATACTTGTAGAAAAGGAGTGGTTTTATGCCAAAAAACGAACTTCGCTATGAAAGCTTATCCGCTGAAATTGCGCAGAAAATGAATGAAGATATAGGCAACAATACTTTGCCTGCGTTAAGTTTTGATGAAGATAAAGTAATCCGCAGAAACAATGCGCGTGACAAGGCAAATATCCTCCGTACAGCATTTATCCGTGATATTGACAAGATTATGCACTGTCCTTATTACAACCGCTATGCCGACAAGACGCAGGTATTTTCATTCTATAAAAATGATGATATTACAAGACGCGGTCTGCATGTGCAGTTGGTGTCAAGAATTGCTCGCACGATTGGCAAGGCATTAAATCTTAACCTGGATTTGATTGAGGCAATCGCTCTTGGCCACGATATTGGTCACACTCCATTTGGTCATGCAGGAGAAGAATTTCTTGACGAGCTTTTATTCTCGCACACCGGCAGACATTTCAGCCACAACATTCACTCTGTACGAGTGCTTGATAAAATCTTCCCATATAACATCAGTTTGCAGACGCTTAACGGAATTGCAGCACACGACGGCGAAATGGAGTTGTGCGAATACCACCCGAAACCGCTTGATAGTTTTGAAGAATTTGACAAGCAGATTGAAGCTTGCTACATAGACAAAGGGAATGTGCGAAAGTTAGTGCCTGCTACTCTTGAAGGTTGTGTAATGCGAATTTCCGACATTATTGCCTATCTCGGCAAGGACCGTCAGGATGCTGAAAAAGCGAATATTGTTAATAATTGTGATTTTGAGGATGGTACAATCGGCGTTTATAACGCACAGATTATCAACAATCTTATTACAAACATCGTTGAAAACAGTTACGGCAAGCCGTATATCAAAATGGACCAAGAACATTTTGACGCACTTAGAAAGGCAAAATCCGATAACTACTCACTTATCTACAAGCAAGAAAAGGTCGGTGAGGCGTACAATACAATCAAACCTATGATGTCTGAAATGTATGAAAAACTACTTTATGATTTGAAGAATAGTAACAAGTTCTCCCCTATTTTTACGCATCATATTGATTATATTAATCAAGCACATTATACTCGGGAAATGCCTTATGAAGAAACCGAGCCGAATCAAATTGTGGTGGATTATATTGCGAGTATGACAGACGATTATTTCGTTGATTTGTATGCACACTTATTCCCGGATAGTGATAAAAAGATTATTTATAAAGGATATTTTTAGTAATACTCGAATTTAATATATAGTTATTATAATGTATGAGGTTTATATTATGAAAACAATTTTATTTGGAAACTACTGGCAATCAAACAATACTGACAAAGAACCAATAGAATGGATTGTTCTCAAAGAAGAAGAGGATAAAATGTATGTGCTCAGCAAATACTGTCTGGATTGTGTTCCATACAGCAATGGAAACAAAACAATCTGGGAAGACTCATTTGCGAGAAAATGGCTAAATACAAAATTTATCAACAATGCATTTTCTGTTGAAGAGCAAGATAAGATTCTTCTCTCTGATATAAAAACAGATAAATGGTGGGGAACAAGACTTGATAAAGGAACTCCTGTAAAAGATAAAATATTTTTACCTAGCATTTCCGAAGCAATTTTGTATTTTGATAGTACTGAGTGGCACGATATTGTGGCAGAGCAAAAAAGAATTACACGACCAACGAATTATGCTTACGAACGAGGATGTTGGGCATATCCACTTGAATACGGAAAAATTAAAGATATTTCTAAACTCAGAAGTTGTATGCAAGAAAATTTTAACAAAAACAACTCTTACTGGTATTATGAAGACGGCATAAAGAAAGGTGATGATATCTTTGAAAAAGATACTATTGAAAAAAGATGGTCATGTCGATGGTATTTGCGTTCACCTAATGAATACATAATTGGTGTGTCCCGTGAAGGTGCAATATACGACATAACTAACGAACGAGATATGCTATATGGTGGAACAGCAATTCGACCTGCTATGTGGATAAAAAAATAAATGCAATTTTTGTTTAATAGTTTTTATTGGAGTGTTAATAATGCTTTATTTATCAAAATCAAAATACTGTTCATTGTGGCAATGTCCTAAATTATTATGGCTTAACAAATTTAAGCCCGAAGAAAAAACGGAAGACCCGGCGTTACAAGCTCGTTTTGACGAAGGTAATGTTGTGGGCGACCTTGCTATGGGGTTATTCGGCGATTTTATTGAGGTTACTGCGTTCAAAAAAGACGGCAAGATTGACCTTGTTGAAATGATGCGACGCACTAAGCAATACATAGACGAAGGCGCCCCGAATATCTGCGAGGCGTCGTTCAGTTACAACGGACTTTACTGCGCAGTTGATATTCTTCGTAAAGACGGTGACGGATATGCCATTTATGAAGTCAAGAGTTCAACTGAAGAAAAATACATTTATGGCGTTGATATTGCATATCAGAAATATGTACTTGAACATTGCGGTGTGAATGTTACCGGCACTTATCTTGTGTGTATTGACAGTAGTTACATTCGTGGCGACGAGCTTGAAATTGATAAATTATTTAGAATTATTGATATGGCTCCATTCGTTGATATTGAAATTCAGAATGTGCCATCGCTTTTGCGCCGTGCAGAAGAAGTTATGGCATTAAAAGATGACCCTGACATTGATATTGGGCTACAATGTGAAGACCCTTATCATTGTGCATTCTGGGAATATTGTACCAAGCATATCGACTTCCCTTCTGTTTTCAATCTTTACAGATTACCATTCAAGAAAAAGATTGATTATTATAATCAGGGACTAATTTCATATAACGACTTACTGTTCAGTGGCAAGATTTCAAATGAAAAACAGATTCGACAGATGATGTTTGCAGTTACAGAGCAAAAACCACATATTGACAAAGACAACATAAGGGATTTTCTTCAAAATCTTTCATATCCTTTATATTTTCTTGACTTTGAAACAATGCAGCAAGTAATTCCACAATACAAAGGCACAAGTCCTTATGAACAAATACCATTTCAATATTCATTACACTATATTGAGTATAAGGGCGGAGCGTTAAAGCACAAGGAATTCCTTGCGGAATCAGGCGTTGACCCTCGTCGTGCACTTGCAGAACAACTTTGCGAAGACATTCCAATGGATGTTTGTGTTACTGCATACAACAAGGCATTTGAATGCACTCGTCTTAAAGAATTGGCAGATGCATACCCTGATTTAGCAACACATTTGTTGAATATTGAAAGTAATATTGTTGACTTGCTTGTACCATTCCGGTCAGGGTATTACTACAACAAGGCAATGGGTGGAAGTTTCTCAATCAAGAGCGTTTTGCCTGCACTTTTCCCAAATGACCCTGCACTGGATTATCATTATCTTGAGGGCGTGCATAACGGTGGCGAGGCAATGAATCTTTTCCCAAGAATCAAGGA
>SFIQ01000067.1 GCA_004555265.1 Ruminococcus sp. | reverse complement strand
TTTTTTGTGTAAAAAGGACGAGTGAAATATAATGCTTAAAAAATATTGGATAAAATGTCCGATTTGTAACGGAAAGACGAGAGTTCAAGTATTTCATAATACTGTATTAAAAGATTTTCCTCTTTTCTGCCCTAAATGCAAATTGACGCATATCATTGATGTAGAAAAATTAGAGATTGTAATCAAAAATACAGAAAAACAAACTTTTATTATTTAGAAGAAAGGATATAAAAATGAAACGTTTACCTAAATATACGCCTGCGGAAGTACGGAATGATCCATACGGATTTACTTACAAAGAAATGTCGGAAGTTATTGGCGAGAATGAAGCAAAAGCCTTATATGAAGAATTATATAAGCAATTACCACGCAAAAAAAATCTATCAATGTTGGTAAAAAATATTTGCAAAAGCAGTGATACTGAAAAGTATGTTTACGAACTGAAAGACAACAAATACATTGAAACGGTTTTTATCAAGCGGCGAGATGGTGGAACTGTTTGCGTGAGCACACAAGTCGGTTGTCCTGTTGGTTGTATTTTTTGTGAGTCCGGGCGAAATGGCTTTGTTCGTAATCTAACATCGTCAGAAATCGTACAACAGATTATATTGTTGCGTCGAAAAGTAAACCGTATCGTTTTTATGGGTATGGGAGAGCCTTTATTCAATTATGACAACTTGATAAAAGCAATCCATATTCTCCGAGATAGATATGGGCTCAACTTTCCAACCGACGGCATTACCATATCAACAGTTGGTCCGGTCGATCAATTAAAAAAATTGCGCGAGGAACATCTTAAAATTCAGTTGACAATATCTTTACACGCAGCAACACAATCTGCAAGAAATCGTATTATTCCTCACATGCGCATATATGCTATTGAAGATGTTGTTAAGCAAGCGGCATAATCGCAAAATTGTCTTTGCGTATTTGCTTTTACCGGGTATAAATGACCGGCCCTCAGATGTAAGACAACTTGCAAAATGGTTTCGGGGCAAAAAAGTTATGATTAACGTGTTACAATACAACCCAACAAGCAATTCAAGAATTAAAGCACCACAGAAACGGGAAATAGTTGCATTCAAACATCAATTAGAGCAAGCAGGACTTGAAGTTACTATGAAATAAATTCAAAAAAAAATGATTAAAAGTGCCAGACGCATAGACGCAGAGCCGATAACGCATTAGGTCAAAAAACCTATGTGTTATCGGCTTTTTTATTTAATATTGCGCAAAAGCCGCTGTTCCCTATTATAGAATGGATTGCGGGTAGTGTATTAAAGTCGCCCTTTTTTAAGGATACGGCGGTATCGGGGAGGTATCGCCGTGTCCATTTTTATTTACTGTAACCCGCCTAATGCTTTGCGGTCAAAAAAAGCTATGCTCCGCAAGCGGGATATTCCGGCTATGAATGTGAACTGTCAATACATTTAGCTACTGCTTACATTTCCTTTGCGCCCGTCCGCGTCTTGCGGACGGGCGCATTTTGCTTTTTTCAACTTTTTTCTGAAAAGCGCACTCAAGAGCCATCTCCCGAACGGGTACGGAGCGAAAGGGGCAGGAACTCTATGGAGCTATCTTCTTCCGACAAGGAAAGAATACAACATCAGTACGACGCATTAGCAAAGAAAACTTTGGTCGGCGAAGCGAAAAGCCACCGCCGCACTCTTGCGAAACGCGCAGCACGCGAAGTTACTTTTTCGGATTTGAGCGAAAGCGAACTCGCGCAGCTTTTCACAACGGACGAATACGAAAGCGATTATTTCCGTTTTCAAGTGTCCGGCTTTGATGTACTCGTCAAAAATGAACTGCTTGCCGAAGCCCTTAACGCTTTGCCCGAAAGGAAACGCGACATTATCCTTTTGTCCTACTTCTTGGATATGAGCGACGCGGAAATTGGCGAACTGCTGAATGTTGTACGCACGACGGTTTTCCGGCACAGGAAATCCGCGCTTGCGAAAATCAAACAGTATTTGGAGGGAAAAGCAGATGATGAATACCGTTAGGAAGTCTGAAAATCTGTTGCCGTTCCCTGTCATTTCCGCAGCGGCAAACGGCGACACAACCGCCATGTGCGCGATCTTGAAGCACTACGAGGGTTACATAGCGAAACTTTGTACCCGCACGCTGAAAGACGACGCGGGCAATACCTATTCCTATGTGGACGAGGAAATGCGTAACAGGCTGCAAGTGCGCCTTATTACCCGCACCCTTGCTTTTCATGTAGGATAATCTTTTAGCCCATGCGGGGAGCGTGTCCCCTTTCCACGCTTCCCGTTATGGGCTATTTGTCGTTCCGCAAAAGCATATCCGCTGTTGATGTGCTTTTGCAGGCCGACAAAGCCTATTGTTCTTTGACAAAGAAAGCGGCCTTTGGTGCGCAGCATAACAGGCAAACGGGTACATTCCGTCTGTACCGAGCCAGTCGGCGGGTACGCCATGACAGCTTTTCCCCATAGGGGAAAAGCCGAGCGAGAACTACCGCGCCGTAAAACAGGTTTAGCAGCTTGTGGGCGACGACATACAAGGCGGCACAATGATACTCCCGCGTTGAACACCCTCAAAGTATTGCGCGGCGCACCCATAAGCATGGGCCGGGGTGAAACTCCCGTGAGGTTGCAGCTAACAACCGCCCGTTTTTGCCTTTTGACGAATATAGTTTATCCATACAGGAAAAGGAGGTTTTTCTAATGGATAAAAAACAGACAATTACAACCGAACGCAAAATAGGGAAAATCACCTATCTTGTTCAAGCGTTGCCGAGTGAAAAGGCAACCGATACAATCCATAAAAAGATTGAAAAACTCATTGTAAAGGATTTGCAGAAAAAGCCCGCGGCTCCGGAAACGCATTCGGACAATTTGATAGAAAAGACAAAAATGTACGCAGCGCCTCGGGAAGTGGTTGCTTTTCCGGGGCGTAAAATGGTATACTTGAACCATGGCGGTACCGCCGGAGCGCGGCCGTTCGGCCCTGCGGAGGTTCCGGTGCCGCCAGGCGTTTTGTGAGGAACACAACGATGGAAAATCTGAAGCTGAAATTTGACGAAAAGGGCCTGATTCCTGCCATTGTGCAGGATCACTACACCAAGCAGGTACTGACCCTGGCTTATATGAACGCGGAGACCCTGGCCCTGACCATTGCCGAGGGCCGCACCGTGTTCTGGAGCCGCAGCCGCCAGGAGATCTGGCGCAAGGGCGAAACCAGCGGCAATGTGCAGCGGGTGGTGAGCATCACCGCCGACTGCGA
>SFIQ01000066.1 GCA_004555265.1 Ruminococcus sp. | reverse complement strand
GGCGGCATTTTTTCGTCAGGCAAGAGTAGCATAAATTTCATACCCGCCGTTTTCTATATTTATGGAAATTGAAATTGTAAATACTGCTTTTTCCACAGTATCGGAAACAAGCACCTCGTCTTCCGAAAGATAGCTTGTGCCCCCTTCGGGACTTCCTATCATCGGCATATAATATCCGCTTTCAAATTCTTCGCGGGTCACCGCTTTTGAAACCGTGATAACGTAATAATCGTCGCTGACTCCGGCGCTTTCAAAAGCGCCCTCGACCCAAAGTGCGGTTAAAATCTCGCTTTGACCCGAAATGTCATAAAGCATTACCGAAACGGAATCATCGTTGATTTCAACGTCGGCAAGGCGTTTTTTGTTCAGCTTATCCGTAAAGGATTTTGAAGCGTTTTCGGCCTCGCTGCCGCCGCCGGTGCTTGGATTTTTCTTTGCGGCGTCGGAAAAATATTCCGCAAGAGCTTCTTCAGCTGTAACCGTACGGTTAGCCGAACCGAAGCCGTCTTCCGTTCCCTCCTCCTGCGGCTCGCTTTCCTCTGCGGAGGAAGAAACATCGCCGAAATACGGTTCGCTTTCGGTGCTTTTTTCTTCGCTTGATTCTACCGTCCCGTTGCCATATGCAGCATACATAAGGGCATCCGAAGCGTCTGGCGCCGCGTTGTTCTTTGCCATAAACGTCGTCGCCACCGGTATGCTCACGCAGATGAGAATTACTGCCGCCGCAGCCGCATACCGCACCGTTCTGATAGAAAAAATGTTGTTTTTCTTTTTCTCTGCACGCTCAAAAATCGCTTGAGCATCAGGAATTTCAGGTACATTTATTTTTGCGTCAAGTTTTTTGAGCTTCTCTTCAATCTCGTGCTCATAACTTGTTCGACCGCCTTCAGGCATTGTCCTCACCTCCTAACATTTCTCTTAATTTAGCGTATGTACGATGAAGCTTTGAGCCTATCGTTCCCTGCGGCTTGCCCATCATGTTCGCTATTTCTCTGTTGGTGTATCCGTGCAAAGCAGAAAGAACAACAATCATTCTTTCTTCCGCTTCCAGCTTTGCCATCGCACCTGCCAACGCCGCAGATTCCGAAATGTCCTCTTCTATGTTTTTGGAATCGTCAGACGGCGTTTCAATAAGGTCATCAATATTGAATGTAGTCCGTTTTTTCATAATCGCGCCTATTTCGTGCTTGCAGCGGATGCTCAAAATGCGAAATGCCCATGAAGAAAAAGCCTCCGGCTCCCGCAGCTTGGAAATTCCGCGCCATATGTCGACAAATGTGTCAGAGACAACATCTGCCGCGTCATCCGCATTTCCGAGTGTGTACAAGGCGAATTTATACAAATCTTTATAACAGAAATTATAGAGCTTTCCAAAAGCGTCCTTATCTCCCGCGGAAGCTTTTACGACAAGGTCTGTATCAACTTTCATAACCACACCACCAATCATGGCTACCATAATATTAGTGCAGCGCCGGCGCCGTTTTATTGCACGCCGTCGCATTATTTTTCAAAAAAAATCAAACAAAATTCAAATCAATTATATTATATCTGGGAACAGCCTGTTTTTAAATAGTTTTCATCGTGAACAAATTGTTAACTTTGTCTTTTTATGCTTAAAAGTAATATTCCGTTCTTTTTTACGATGGCGCGCCGATCGGCGCGCTGTAAAATTTTTTTACCGCTTTATGCTACGGATTTATAATACGCAAAAAGCAACTATTTAAGTTATATTTATTTTTCCTTTTGCAGCGCGGTTATAACCGCCTCATGCGCATAACCGACGCTCTGCTGCTCTCGGTTTTGCGCCTGACCATACCTAAACATAATAAAAAAAGCCTTCCCTGCGGATTTTCAGGCAACAAAAAAAGCGGCATCGACCTATTTTCCCGGGAGGCTGCCCTCCAAGTATTTTCGGCACGAATGAGCTTAACTACTGTGTTCGGAATGGGAACAGGTGGATCCTCATCGTAATCAACACCGCATTTGGTGACCCGAGGGGGATTCGAACCCCCGTTGTCGGCGTGAGAGGCCGAAGTCTTAGGCCACTTGACCATCGGGCCATATTGGTGCACCTTCAGGGACTCGAACCCAGGGCCCGCTGATTAAGAGTCAGCTGCTCTACCAACTGAGCTAAAGGTGCAAATTGTATCAGGTAAAACCCTGAAAACTGAAAAAGACGCAGAAAGAACAATTTGAAGAGCGAGGAAGCAAAAGGTCAAGTCCTCGACCAATTAGTACTCGCAAGCTAAACACGTCACCGTGCTTACACATTGAGCCTATCAACCTTGTAGTCTACAAGGGGTCTTACTCGCTAGATGCGATGGGATATCTTATCTTGGGAACGGCTTCACGCTTAGATGCCTTCAGCGTTTATCCGATCCGCACATAGCTGCCCAGCTGTGCCCTTGGCAGAACAACTGGTGCACCAGAGGTGCGTCCATCCCGGTCCTCTCGTACTAAGGACAGCTTCCCTCAAATATCCAACGCCCACGACAGATAGGGACCGAACTGTCTCACGACGTTCTGAACCCAGCTCGCGTACCGCTTTAATTGGCGAACAGCCAAACCCTTGGGACCGAATAC
>SFIQ01000030.1 GCA_004555265.1 Ruminococcus sp. | reverse complement strand
ATTTTTCATTATTCATCCATTTTCGGGTCGTCGAGTTACGGCTGCGCCATTACCCCTTTGTCGCTGCGCGACATTTCCCCTAACAGGGGAATCTCACCGACCCCTACGCACGAAATAGAATGCATTTGCCCTGCAAACCCAATTTCACCTTATATCACCGTCTTGTAAAACCGAATGGTAAACACCGTGCCGACGCCCTCGTTACTGGTTACTTCGATTTTGGCGTGTTCACGGTTCAAAACGGTTTTGGAAAGTGCCAATCCGATGCCCACGCTGTCCTGTGCGGCATTTTTGCCGTGATAAAACCGTTCAAAAATATGCGGTAAATCTTCGGGCGATATCCCGCAACCGTCATCTGCAATCCGCAAAAGGTCATACACCGCCGTTTGCGCGGTGGAAACGGTCAGTTGTCCGCCGTCCGCCATGTGCTCTAAACAGTTTTTCAGAATATTGCCGACGGCTTCAACCGTCCAATTTTCATCACCGCAAAAGGTAAAATCCGAAACGCCGCTGAAATCCAGCGTAATATTGCGCAAATCCGCCGTCACCAAGAACGGTTCTGCGGCTTTTTTGAGCACCGAGCAAACCGAAACCGCGTCCGTGTGAAATTCCGCCGTGCCCGCATCCAATTTTGAAATTTTCAACAGCGTGATAATCAGCCAATTCATTTTGGAGGCTTGGCTTTCAATAATATCCGTAAACTGCCTGCGTTTCTGCGCGTCCGTTTCGGTTTTCAATAAATCGCACATCATCGTGATAGAGGTCAACGGGGTTTTCAACTGGTGCGAAATATCTGCAAGCGAGGCGGCAAGATAGGTTTTGTCCTTTCGGAGTGTGTCATTTTGCGACTGCAAAAGCAACATAATTTTGTAAAGATTGTTTTTCAACACAGAAAGTTCGCCCTCGGCATTGTCCTGCACATCCAAATCGTAAAATCCCGCGCATACGCGCGACAAATAGTCGTTGAGCTTTACAATTTCACGGTAGCGTTTTTGCGTGTAGCCAATGTAAATCAGCGCAGACAACACCCCCGCCGCAAGGCAAATCAGCGCGCAACGCCAATCCAAAAATGCCATAGCCACCGTTGCCGTCGCAAAAACGACAGCGGCAAGGATAACCGAACGGTTAAACGCGCGGTTCTTCATCGGCAATCACATATCCCATCCCCCGAACGGTTTTGATAATCGACGGACTGTCGGGATTGTCCTCGATTTTGTCGCGCAGACGCTTGATATAGACGGTGAGCGTGTTGTCATTGACAAAATCGCCGTCTATATCCCAAATGTTTTCAAGCAGTGCCGTGCGCGAAAGCACCCGCCCGCGGTTGTTCAAAAGAATTAGCAACAGGCGGTATTCCATGGCGGTTAAAATCATTTCCGTTCCGTTTTTATAGACCTTTGCCTCGCCCATGCGGATTTCGAGGTTGCGAAGCCGTATCGTGCCGTCGGGCGTACCGGTTTTGTAGCGGCGCAATACGCTTTTGATTCGCGCTTGCAGTTCTTTCACGCGGAAAGGCTTGGAAATATAATCGTCCGCGCCGAGTTCCAGCCCCATCACCACATTGACCTCGTCATCAAACGCGGTCAAAAACAGCACAGGGAAATCGCCCTTTGCTTTGACGGCGCGGCAAACATCATACCCACTGCCGTCGGGGAGGGTTAAATCCAAAATATACAACGCAAAATCACGGCTTTGCACAGTCGCCAAGGCTTCCTGCACGGTTTTACAAACGGTAACCGTGTAGCCCTCGCCTTCCAGCGCATAGGACAGCCCGAGCGCAATGGCGCTGTCATCCTCCAAAACGAATATTTGCATATTCTCCCTCCATTCGTGGTATGAATCAACTGTATTGTACCATAAAAACGCACCCGTTTCCATTACAGATTTGTAATGAAAACGGGTGCGAAAATGTTTTGTTCCTATGCACGCGCTAAAATCCTCTTGACGAACCGCCGCCGCCGAATGAACCGCCCCCGCCGGAGAAGCCCCCGCCCGAGGAATGGGACGAACCGCCGGAAAAGCCGCCGCCGTAAAAACCGCCGCCGTAATAGCCGCCCGAGCCGCGCCCCGACGAGCCGCCGCTGCGTTTATGCGCGATGCTCAATATAATCAAAACGACAAGCACGATAAACGGCGCCGCCAAGGTGATAAAATCATCTGTGTCTGTTTCATCGTCGGTGTCCTCCATCGGTACATAGTCCGACGGCGTTTGCCCGTATTCGGTATAGACCTCGTTAATCAAGATTTTATACGCTTCCAAAAGGCCTTTGGAAAAATTGTTGTCTTTTAAATACGGTATGGCGTAGGTGTCTAAAATCCGACCGGTTTTGCCGTCGGGCAAACACCCCTCTAACCCTTTGCCGACCTCAATGCGCACCTGTCGGTCGCCGGTGGATAACAACAGTAACACGCCGGAATCCGCCTGTTCTGCGCCGATGCCCCATTCGTTTGCCAAATCGTAGCCGTAGTCTTCAATCGCTTCGCCGTCTAAGGACGAAACCGTCACCACAACCACCTGCGCGCCTGTCGCTTTGTAAAGCGCCTCGCCGAGGCTTTGCATTTCTGCGGCGTCCGCCACAGTCAAACAATTCGCAAAATCATTGACGAAAAACGCGTCGGTCGGCAAAGGCAGTTTTGACTTTGCCGCCGCAGACAAAAGGCAGGTGCACAGCAAAAGACAGGTAATAAAGACTGCAAATAACCGTTTTCGCATATGTCTTTTCTCCCCAAAGCGGCACGGTTACGCGCCGAAATCCACACTTGGCACGGTTTGCGATTCTTCACTCGCCTCGAAATACTCGACCGATTCAAAATTGAACATACCCGCAATTAGGGAAGTCGGGAATTTTTTGATTTCGGTATTGTATTCTCTTGCTTCCTCGTTATATTCCTGACGGGCTTTCGCAATGCGGTTTTCACTGCCCGCCAATTCGTCCTGTAAATTGATAAACTGCGTATCCGCCTTTAATTCAGGGTAGTTTTCCACCACCACAAGCAAGCGGGAAATGGCAGAATCGAGTGCGTCGTTTGCCTCGTTCATTTCCCCGACGGTTTTTGCACCCGCAAGTGCCGCGCGCGCGTCGGCAAGCGCGGTATACACTTCTTCCTCATGTGCCGCATAGCCTTTTACGGTGCTGACGAGATTCGGAATTAAATCCGCACGGCGCTGTAAATAGGTTTCAACCGTAGACTGTGCGGTCAAGACCGCCTCGCGGTCTTCCACAAGCCCATTGTAGGTGGAAATCACGCCGCCGACCACCGCAATCACGAGCACCAAAACGACAGCGATAACAATCAAACCGGTTTTCTTTTTCATACTGTATACTCCTTTCCGTTTTAAAAAGGGGCTTTTGCTTTTTATTCAAATCCGTTGGGATTTTGACTTTGCCAACGCCAAGAGTCCTCGCACATTTCGGCAAGACCGCGTTTTGCCTCCCAACCGAGCACCTCTTTGGCTTTTGACGGGTCAGAATAGCAGGTGGCAATATCGCCGGGGCGGCGTTCCACGATTTTATACGGGATTTGTTTGCCGCTCGCTTTCTCAAACGCCTTAACAATATCCAACACGCTGTACCCGTGGCCTGTGCCGAGGTTAAATACCTGCACGCCTTTGCCACCCTCCAAAATATTGTCGAGCGCTTTGACATGGCCTTCTGCCAAGTCCACCACATGGATGTAATCGCGTACGCCCGTGCCGTCCGGTGTGTCGTAATCATCCCCGAACACCGAGAGTTCAGGCAGTTTGCCGATGGCGACCTGTGTAATATACGGCATTAAGTTGTTCGGAATGCCGTTCGGATTTTCGCCGATTCTGCCGCTTTTGTGCGCCCCGATGGGGTTGAAATAGCGAAGCAGCGTGACATTCCATTCGTTGTCGGATTTATAAATATCCTCCAAAATAATTTCAATCATATATTTGGTGGTACCGTAGGGGTTGGTGGTACCGCCGGTTTGCATCGTTTCTTTCAAGGGAGAAACATTGTGCATCCCGTAGACCGTCGCCGACGAGCTGAACACGATGTTTTTACAGCCGTTTTCCCGCATCACATCGCAAAGCACCAGCGTACCGCCGATGTTGTTGTCATAGTATTCAATCGGCTTACGGCAGGATTCACCGACCGCCTTTAAGCCCGCAAAGTGAATGACCGCTTCGATTTTGTTTTCTTTAAAGATTTTATCCATCCCCGCTTTGTCGCGGATGTCGCATTCATAGAATTTAAGCGCCTTGCCGCAAAGCTCGTTGATGCGTGCAAGGGATTTGGGGCTGGAATTGTAGTAATTATCCACGATAATTACCTCATATCCCGCCTGCGTTAAAGCAACGCAGGTGTGCGAGCCGATAAATCCGGCACCGCCCGTTACCAAAATTGCCATGTAAATCATGCCTCCCTGAGAAAATAAATTGACTGTATTGCCGTTTACGCGGTCAACTGTGCGCCGCTGTAAAATTTAGATAGAATTTGCGCATAGGTGGAACCCGTCGCCGCCATTTTGTCCGCCGCCGCAAGGCTCATACCGACGCCGTAGCCGCTGCCGTACACCGTAACGGTAAATTCATTGGTCGGCGTGCTGTATGTCACCGAGAAGCATTGCGACGACAGATTTTTGCCCGCCATCACCTTTTCGATGAATTCGATACCCGAAATTTCCTTGCCGCCGACGGATACCGTTTCCACATAGCCGACGCCCGTATTGACCGCGCCATCATGTTTCAGCACCTTTACCCATTCCGCAGGATCCTCTCCGAACACAAGCGATGCATCGTATGCCGTCAACATCGCTTTCATATCGTCCGCCGAGAAAATCAGTTCGGTTTTATAGCCCTCCCTGGTTTTATCGGTTGCGCAGTCCACCGCGCGCAAATACGGGAAATTCTGCCCGTACACCATATCGGCAGGGGTGGTTCTGCCGGCGGAAAGCTTGAAATACGGTGTGAAAGCCGCCGCTTCGCCGAACCGCAAATATTCCCCGAACACCGCGCGCACCGCGTTGTAAACCTCGTCACTGTACTCGGGCGCAAGCGTTACGCCTGTGATTTTCCAATTTGTGTTGCGATATTTTAAATAGGTATATACGGCAACCGCCTGCGCTTTGAGCGCCTCGGGCCGGGTATCGGCACCGACTTCCGCCTCAATCATACGGGCAACCGCCTCTTTGGCGTCTAAGGGTTTGCCGTTGACAATAATTTCAGAGGGAATTTCCTCTGTCGTATCGGCATCCTGTACGGAAGTGTCAATCGCCGTGCCTGCGGCGGATTGCGTGGTCACCACGGCAGGTGTCTCCTGCACACCGGAGCGCATTTCATTATACATAAACTGCGACAGCACAACGGTTTCCAATTCCGGTTCGGGCTCTGCCACGGAAATCGGCTCTGTGGTGGTGGGCGCCTCGGTTGAAGCGGCGGCACGCGCGGCGTCGCGCGCTTTCTTTTCTTTCACAAAGAAAATACAGCCGACGGTAATCGCCGCCACCAATACCAACGCAATGACGGACAAGGTGATTTTGCCCGATTTTTTGGAAAGGAAGGACGGTGCCTCGGGTGACGCGTCCATACCTGTCACCTCAATGCCGACGGCGCCTTTGCCGCCGGCCTTTTCACCGATAAGCTCCACAAGCTCCTCGGCGGCGTCCGCCACAAAATCGTGCACGGTTTCGTCGTCCTCGCGGTACAGTTTGCGCACCACGGCGGTTTTGTCGTCGGCAACCGTTATACAAATATATTCGCCGCCGTCGCCCGTACCGATTTCCGAAATCGACGCGCCGAACTGCGCGCCGGAAAGTTCCTTTGCCGCTTTGGCGGTCAAGGCCACATAATCGGTTAAATTGTAATCGCCTTTGTCCTCCACATGGGGTGTAAATACGAAAAAGCTGTCAAAATCCGCAATGCCTTCGCCGCGTTTTTTGATTTCCTCGGCATACGGTGTGCCGCTGACGGCAACCTTTGCGCCCGCCTCCCGCAAAATATTGACGGTATGCTGCATCACATCCGCTTCGGGGAATGCATCCTGCAAAGGCGCTTGCTCTTCTTCCTCTTGCGCCGGCGTTGTCGGCGCTACGGGCGGTTCTTCTGCCGGCGCAACGGTGTTCTGCATCAAATACGGCACCAAGCCCGCCTTTAAAATACGGTCGAGCCGTTCTTCGTCGAGCGGCAAAAACACCATCGTCTGCGCGCCCTTGCACACAGCAAAACCGGGGTACATACCGTCCTCGGTGAGAAAGCAAACTGCATTTTCGGGTACTGCGGCATTTTTTACCTTTTCCTCGGGGGAAAGCCCCGTATTTTCCGACAGGCGCGTATAGATTTCCTCGTTTTGCACCGTCGGAAGCGCCAGCGCCGCGCACAACTTTGCCCGCACCGAATTGTATTTCGCCTTGTCAACTGCCAAAACGATACATTCTTCGCTCTTCACAAATTCTGCAAGCTGCGGGAGCATCGCTTTGAGCGTCGGAAAACACACAAAAGCGGTGTCAACCTCTGAAAACGCGCTTAACGCACCCGAAATGCGTTCCAACAAGCCCGAAACGCGCTCGCGGTCGGCGGTCAATGCCAAAAGTTTCATATTCATATCTCTCATCATCCCTTAATCCGATTATTCGGAATCGATTTACTGTGCTTGGGGTTCTTCCAACGGGCTGTTTACCGACCACTTTGGGGCGTCGGCATAGGGGTTCTGCATGCCCTTTTTGTCATAATACGCCTGCGGGTACCGCGGATTTTCGTTTACCGTTGCAAGCGATGTATCAATGACGGTGCTTTCATTTTCCCGAAGCATTCTGCCGATGACAACCAGCCGCGCATCAGAAAACTCATAGGTACAGGTTTGCAAGGTCAGGATTTTGTCCGTCGGTTGTATATCGACGCCGGTTGTATACAGCTTGCGTTCATCCACAGCGGCGATATACTCCATAAACTTATCGTTCGAGCCGAAATCCGTGACGGTATAGTTGAAAATATACCCGTTGTCGTCCGCTTCCTTACTGTTGGTAATCAGCACCGCATAAATTTTAAATTTATAACTGCGGTAAAGCGTGTCAAATTCAATCACGGGGGACTCCTGGTAACCTTCGACGGTCTTGTATTTTTTCAGGTCGGCAAAGACCAGGCCGTCGCTCATATGATGCCCGTAGATAATGGTATTTTTGTTCAAATATTTGGGGTCATTGCGGTAATCCATACACGGACAGCCGTAGCGACTGTAATTGCCGTAGAAATCTTTTTTGAGATAGGTGGCGTTGTCACCCGTTTGCACAACCTGCACATCCACCAGCGAATTCGGGATTTTAATCCAGCCGACCAAATCCTGGTTAATCGCATATAGATACGCATATTTCGCCATCATCCCCTCAGGCAGATGGATGTTCGGATATTTCGACAGGAATTCTGCCCAAACATCCGCGTCCGCGGAAGTGCCGGTATCGTCAATAATTTGCCCCTTGATTTCCTGATTCTGCTTATTTGCCTGATAGCTTTGCACGCCGTACACGCCGAAATACACAAGGCAAGCAGCAAGCGTGACCACCGCCAAATCCGTAACGGCCTTGCGAATGCCCTCGCCGACGGTATCGTGCTTGTTCGGGAAGATTTTCAAGAATGCACTTTTGAAAATCTCGTTAAAGGTGCGGTATTCCTTTTTGCTTTTGTGCGGTTTTTCCGCTGTCGGGGCGCTTTCTGTACTCGCGGCGGATTTTTCGGCGTCGTCCTGCAAAGCGGCGCCGGACAAATCTGCGTATTCGTGATAACTGTCGGTCACATCCACAAATTGGTCGCCCTCCGCCAGAAACTTACTCTTTCTGCCGGTCTGCGTTTTCGTCTCGGGCGCAGTTTCCATAACCGAACGCAAAACATCATCATAAATGCTGCGACTTTCCTGCGGCGGCGCTTTCGGCGCTTCGGCAGAGTCGGCAGGCGTCGGGGCGGCAGGCGGTGGCGTTTCCGTTTCGCGCAAAGAAGAAAGCAGGGCTTCTACCGTGTCGACATCTTGCGTATTGCTGTTCGGTTTTTCGTCGGAAGCGAGTTTCTTTTTCAACTCGTCAAACGAAAGCACATCGTTCTGCTGTTCATCATGCTTTGCCATCGTTACTGTTCACCTCTCGGGTACCATTTCGCATCGTTTTTATACGGATTTTTCTTATTGTATTTATCGTAATACAGTTGCGGATATTTCGGATTTTCATTCCGCGTCGCGTACTCGGTATGCACCGTTTCGCTTTCGCCGTCGCGCACAAGCCGCGCCATCACCACCAAGCGCGCGTCCTCTTGTTTGTTCGCACTTAAATCCAAATCGCGCGTGCAGGTGGAAAGCGTCAGGATTTTGTCCGTCGGCAAAATGTCTACACCCGTGCGGTAGAGACTTCGTTTTTGCACCTCGGCAATAAAATCCACAAAATTTTCCTCGGTCATAAACGGATATATGTAGTTGAACACATAGCCGTTGTCAAGCTCCGGCGAAGCCGTGGTCAAAAATACCGCAAAGACCTTCCACTGACAGTCCTTGTAAATGGTGTTAAAGGTAATCACGGGCGCGGTTTTGTAAAATTCGATGTCCTTGTAGTTTTCCAAATCCGAAAACATGGTGGAATCGAGATAATTGTGCCCGTACAAAATCGTGTTGCGGTTGAATTCGGAAACGCTGTTGCGGTAATCCATAAAGATACTGCCGTGGCGCAGATACGCTTTATTGGCGTCACGGCGCAGGTAAAAGTCGTTGTCCTCCCCTTGGTAAACAGGGTGGTCAATCGCCGTGTTCGGCACCGTTATCCAGCCGACAAAATCATTGTTTTCGTTATAGACGGCACGGTATTTCGGCTGTACCTCGGCAGGCTCTGCGGGGTAGGTGACCGCCTCGGTGACCGTGACGGGGGCGGTGGTTTCCGGCGGCGCGTCCACAGGTTTCTTATGCAAAACGGTTACGCATAGCACAACTACCGCCACAAGCAGAAGCACCGCCGCGGCAATCCCGCACACGAGCGCCTTTTTGGGTTTTTTCGGCGGTTTTTGCGTTACCGCCGATACTGTATTCTGCTGTTCGTCCATAAAAGCGTCCCTTCCTTTCCCTGTCGGTACGCGTATGCGTTATTCCCCTTTCGGGTACCATTTTTCATCGTTTACATACGGGTTTTCCAGCTTGTATTTGTCATAATACAACTGCGGATATTTCGGATTTTCGTTGACGGTCGCTTTGGTGACATCCACCGTTTCGCTTTCGCCGTCGCGCACAAGCCGCGCCATCACGATACAGCGCGCGTCCTCCTGTTTACGGGAACTCAAATCCAAATCCCGCGTGCAGGTTTGCAAAGTCAAAATTTTGTCGGTCGGCAAAACCTCCACATCGGTGTGGTAAAGGCTTCGCTTGTCGACCTCGGCAATAAAATCCGCAAAATTGTCGTCGGTCATAAACGGATAAATGTAATTGAACACATAGCCGTTGTCAAGCTCCGGTGAAGCGGTGGTCAAAAACACCGCAAACACCTTCCACTTGTAATTTTGATATATCGTGTTAAATTCGATAACGGGCGCGGTTTTGTAAAATTCGATGTCCTTGTAGTTTTCCAAATCCGAAAACATGGTGGAATCCAGGTAATTGTGCCCGTAAATAATCGTGTTTTTGTTGAAGGTGTCTATGCTGTTGCGGTAATCCATAAACACACTGCCGCGCCGTTCGTATTCCTTGTAAAAGTTGCGGCGCATATAGTAATCGTTGTCCGTTGCCTGCACAACCGGTTGGTTGATGGTGGTGTTGGGAATCACAATCCACCCGACCAAATCGTTGTTTTCGTTGTAGGCGGCACGGTACTGCGGCTGCACCTCGGCAGGCTCTGCGGGGTAGGTTTCCGCTTCGGGCTGCGTGGTCAGCGCGGCGAGGCTTTCCGCCTGCTTTTTGCTGTCGTACACCTCTTTAAAATATTTCACGCATATCCCGCCGGAAACGAGCAGCACCAACACCGCAAGCACGGTAATGATGCGATTGAACACGCCGCCCTTTTTGCGTTTTTTCTGCGGCGGCTTTTGCGGCGGAGCGTCGGGCACCAAATCCGTTGCCCGTGCGTATTGCTTATTGTCCATCGAATAAGTACCTCCGTACTGCCTCTAACGCACGCTGTGCCGATGTTGTGCGATTTTGCTCCCGCACATTGTCCGTAAAATGATTTTCGTATTTTTCTACGGTTACGCTGTCTTTATCCGCCAGCGCGATAAAAACAAGCCCGACGGGTTTGTTGGTATCGTCGGAATTCGGCCCTGCAATGCCCGTGACGGCGACTGCCAAATCCGCGTCGGCGGCTTTGCGCGCGCCCAACGCCATTTCGCGCGCCGTCTGCGCACTGACTGCACCGTAGGTTTGTAAAGTTTCCGCCTGCACCCCGAGCCATTTTTCTTTCAGGCGGTTGGAATAGGTCACCAAAGACCCATAAAACACCGCAGACGCCCCCGAAACATCGGTTAAGCGTTTGGCAATCAGCCCGCCTGTGCAGGACTCCGCCGCCGTGAGCGTCAGCCCTTTTTGGTTGAGCAAAGAAACGACTTCTTCTTCGAGCGTCATAGCGTACCTCTTTTAAAATGTGGTTTTTATCAGTTCAAACCGTACGCCCTCGACCGCGCGTTCCACAAGCGCTTCCACATCGAGCGCGCTTTCGGCGTGCTCCAAAAACGGAATTTGCGGGCGCGTTTTCGGGTGCTTCGGGGTGAATACCGTACAGCAGTCCTCATACGGCTGAATGGAAATATCAAAGGTATCAATCTGCCGTGCGCGGATAATAATTTCATCTTTGTCCATCCCGATAAGCGGGCGGAACACGGGAAGCCCGACCACCGCGTCGGTACAGCCCAAGGAGAGCATCGTCTGGCTTGCCACCTGCCCGACGCTTTCGCCCGTAATGAGCGCCGCGCAATCTTCCCGCCGCGCAATGCGTTCGGAAATACGCATCATAAAGCGGCGCATAATCAAAGTGAACAATTCTTCGGGGCAGTTGTCGCGGATTTGCGTTTGAATTTCGGTAAACGGCACAGTGTAAAGCCCAATGTCGCCGCTGTATTTCGCCACCTGCCGCAGTAAGTCATGCACCTTCATTTCCGCCTGCGGCGAGGTAAACGGCGGGGAGGCAAAATGCACCGCGTCAAGCACAATGCCGCGCTTTGCCATCATCCACCCTGCCACGGGGCTGTCAATCCCGCCGGAAATGAGCAGTGCCGCTTTGCCGCCCGTGCCCACGGGCATACCGCCTGCGCCTTTGATTTGGTTACAGCGGATATAGGCTTTTTTCTCGCGTACTTCTACCGTAACCACGCGGTCGGGATTGTGCACATCCACTTTCAAATGCGGGAATGCCGAAAGCAGTGCCCCGCCGACCTCGCGGCTGATTTCGGGCGAGGTGAAGGGGAAATTCTTATCCGACCGCTTCGCCTCGACTTTAAAAGTCGAGATTTCGGAAAGCGTGTCGGCAAGATATTCTTTTGCGGCGGGCAAAATCGCCGCCATATCTTTTTCGACCGCCGCCGCGCGCTGAAAGCCCGCGATACCGAACACCTTGGACAGGCGTTCCACCGCCTCGTCCATATCGAAAGCTTCCGCGGTCGGTTCTATTGTAATCGTAGATTGTGAACGGGATATGACAAACGCACCCAAACCCTGCATTCTGCGCTTGATATTTTTTACCAATACGCTTTCAAAGGTGGAACGGTTCAAGCCTTTCAGCGCCAATTCCCCGTTTTTAATTAAAATAATTTCCTGCATACTTTTATCCTTTTTTACGAAGTGTTTGCACTTCGGTTTTGATTGCATTGATACAAGCGTCGATTTCGTCTTCTGTTGTCTCGCGTGAAAGACTGATGCGCACGGCGGTGTCGATTTCCGAAGCACAAAGCCCCATTGCCGTCAGCACAGGGCTTCTGTGCCCCTTCGCGCAAGCAGAGCCCGCCGAAACATACACACCCTGTGATGAAAGAAAATTCACACTCACCTGGGAGGGAATCCCCTCGACGGAAATGTTGACAATATAGGGGAGCGCATTTTCGGGGGAGTTTACACGAATGCCCGCAATTTCCCGCAAACCGCTGACCAAACGCATGCGCAGCGCCGAAACGCGTTCCGCGTTTTTGCGAATATCGCCGACTGCCGCCGTTGCCGCGCCGAACGCCGCAATGGCAGGGGTAGCCTGCGTACCCGAAACCAGACCGTTTTCCTGCCCGCCGCCGAGCAAATGCGGCTTTATGTGCAAGCCCTGCCGCACATACAGTGCGCCCGCGCCTTTCAGGCCGTGGATTTTGTGTGCGCTGACGGAAAGCAGGTCAATCCCGCATTTTTTCGGCGCAATCGGGAGTTTCATAAAGCCCTGCACCGCGTCCACATGCAAAAGCGCTTTGCTCTTT
>SFIQ01000065.1 GCA_004555265.1 Ruminococcus sp. | reverse complement strand
GCCCTCGCGGGCAAGTCGGTGTATACTTATGGGTGTGCGGGTCGTGTTAGGCTGTCCCGCGACGCTGCAAGCGTGTTGCAGCGTTTCGGCTGAGTGCCGTCCGGCTCTCGTCAGGCGGGGAGTGCTTCGGGGTTTTAGTCGTCGTCGGGTTCGCTGTCGTAGTCTGTCGGGTCTTCGTCGTCTTCGTCGTCTTCGTCGTCTTCGTCCCAGCTTTCGAGCAGTTCGGCAATGCCGGAGTCGTAGAGGCTGTCTCCGCTTTCGTCGATATATTCGGCGATGTCGTCTTGTTGTATAACATCATCTTCGGGATAGTTGGTCGAGCAGACGTCGCCCCAGCCGTCAAAATAAAACCATGCGTGGTTTGGGTTAAAAGAGCTGTCGAGGCGTCGGACTATTTCCAGCGGGCTCAGGCCATAAAACAAGTCGTCAAATTCATACATGCCTCCTATCCGGTCGTCACTGTAATTTTGGGCCCCGCAGTACTCGTTCCACAGATTGACCTGCTCATAGTTTCTTAAATTTTTTATGTATTCCCGGATTGCGTCTCGTCTTGTATTCATTTTGATATAACATTCACTATAATCGTCAGCACCAATTTCAATGAAGTATTCAATCTGGTTATCATCATCAAAACAGGCTTCATATTCTGACATAAACCGCTTAAAACAATCGGCAGCTAATTCTTCGCACAGATCGTCAATGCGGCTTTCGATTTTTTCGATGTTGTCATAATCCCAATAAACGATGTTGTCACGGCGGCCAATGAGATGTTCGACATATTCAATTCGGCTGTTTGCCTCATCGGGCAGGAAGCAAAAAGTGCGCTGCGCTGTTTTCAGTCCGTCAATAAACCCGGCTGCATCCGTGCAGCGGAAAAATGCTCCTCTACCATATCCGATACAGTAATCAATGCCTGAGCTCCAGCAGGGCAAATAGTCGTTGCAATTAAGAAAATGCGCGTCGTCAAACATACGGTTAAAAATTTCGTCCTGCAATTTACTGTTAGCTTCAAAAACCTGTTTTAATTCGTCAGCGGTGCAGTCTTTAATGAATTTCATTTTGTTGTTCTCCTTTTTATTGCTGACGCCTTACGGCGTTTCGTCTTAATTTTCAAAGACTCATCAGAGCAATTTACCACTCCATTGGATGAGAAATAATGTCCATACACTCATTTACAGTAATCATTCCTGACCGTGCCATTTTAACGGCCTTTTCAATTCTCCTGACAGCTTCGTCAAAAAAGGCGTTACGCTCCTCGTCGTAGTCGAATAATGCCGCGTCTTTTTTATACTGCTTAATCTGAAAATTTGCGTATTCCTCAATAAATCTGCATTTGCTTTCTTTCATGCTTTAATCTCCTTTACTTTTCCTTCAAATTGCCTTTACTTATTGCTTTTAATCAATTTAGATTTTCCATTGACTCTGCATTTGTCCGGGCTTGTCACCGGCGGCGGCTGCATTAAGGGCGGGAGGCGATGCCCCCCGGATTATTTGCTTATTCTGTCACTATAGAGCGATACAAGCGCAATACACGGTTTGCAGCTTGGTATAATGCCCTTGCTTGAGTATCAAGCCATTCCTCCCGGCTGTTTGGTCTGCGCTCGCCGTTGCGGGTTCTCTTGAGCTCGGACGGGCAGCAAAGGCGCTCGGCAATATCGCTGTCATAAATCAGAGAGGAACCGCCCCACGAATACTGGTTCCAGTCCTGCGCCCCGTTTAGCATCCATTCCCGGCATTCTTTCCCCGGTTCAGGGTCACGCCCCTCATAAGCTGCGCGCTCTTTAAGTTCTTCTACCAGTTCAAAGGCGTAAAGCGTAACGCCCTTATTCCATGCGCTGCGATCTTTGCGGGCTTCCAGCTCTTTTGTCATGCGTTCATAGATTGTCATTTTTTCTTTCCCCCCGTTGGTTGGTTTGTTTGTTTGTTTGTTTGTTTGTTTGTTTGTTTGTTTGTTTGTTTGTTTGTTTGTTTGTTTGTCGGCTCAGCGCCTTGTCCGCTTGGCGGCTCGTCCTGAGCACGGTTTTATGATAGCACACAAATGTGTGGCGTTTCAATTGGCAAAGCACACAAATGTGTGGCGCTGTTTTTGTGCATTTTGCCACATGGTTGTGTGTCGGTTTTTGGTTTAAAATATAATCAAAGTAAAAGAAGGGGGAATTATAAATGCTGCAATACAAGCTTGATGTTATGCAGAAACTGACGGAAAACGGATATAATCCGCGAAAGCTTAGAAACTTGGGAATACTTGGGGAACGAACGATGACTTCTCTTCGTCGTGGCGAAATGATCTCACTAAAAAGCATAGACACAATTTGCTGCTTGCTGCGGTGTCAGCCGGGCGATTTGCTGGAATGGATAGACGATGAAGGTTAGCCGAGACTAACTGTACCGACACGGTAGCGACGAAGTAGCGGTTAGCCGAGACTAACTACGACGGCGACGGCGACGGCGACGGCGACGGCGACGGCGACGGAAATTATCCCGTTATTTGGCAATCAATGCAGCCCGCGTATACGCCTGTGCGCTCGTGTGGGCGCGGCGCGTGTCGCCTGTGCGGGCTGTGGCATTTGCCCCGGTTCGCTGTCGTAAACGTGCAGTTTTACGGCAAAATTTACGACAACATACAAAAAACGTAGAGTTATCAATGCTTTGCTGGTGCGCGAGGCGGGCTACTAACCCGCATCAATTTGTTTTGGGCTGTCTTCCATCCCGCGCATTAGCTTGTATTTGTGTGTAGTACACTGCCCCACCGGCTATA
>SFIQ01000029.1 GCA_004555265.1 Ruminococcus sp. | reverse complement strand
CGGCGCCCCGTATCCCCTCCCTCTTAGAGGGAGGTGGCTTTTGCCGCAGGCAAAAGCCGGAGGGAGAGAAATGAAAAAATCTCTCCCCCAGTCAAATGCGTTGCATTTGACAGCCCCCTCTGAGAGGGGGCGGAAACGGCGGGCGATTCGTGAATCGCCCCTACAACCCGTAGGGAACGGTCTTGACCGTTCCGCGAAATGACATCGCTTTTTGTCGGGCGAACACAGTTCGCCCCTACGAATTGTAGGGAACGACCTAAGTGTTGTTCCGCGAAATCACATCAAAATTCGCGGGCGGGCGTGGAAACCCGCCCCTACGGTTTGTTATACAAACCCCAATTGTCATCCTGAGCGAAGCGAAGGATCTCAAACAGTGCAAAGTGTAAAAGGTGCGAAACGGGATTCTTCGCCTATCGGTTCCGCGAAATGACATCGCTTTTTGTCGGGCGAACACAGTTCGCCCCTACGAATTGTAGGGAACGACCTAAGTGTCGTTCCGCAAAGTCACATCAAATGCACGGGCGGGCGTGGAAACCCGCCCCTACGGTTGGAGAGACAAACCCCAATTGTCATCCTGCGCGATAGCGAAGGATCTCCAATAGCACAAAATAAAAAGATCCGATATGAGATTCTTCGCCGAACGGCTCAGAATGACAAGCGGGCGGCCGGGTCGACCGCCCCTACGGTTTGTTATACAAACCCCAATTTTTACTTTTCCTCAAAAAACGCTTTGAAGGCGCGGAAAGCCATATAGACATCCAACTTGGAGACGACCTCAAACGGGGAATGCATCGAAAGCACCGGTACGCCGAGGTCAACCACATCAATATCAAGCGCCGCAAGGTACATCGCGACCGTGCCGCCACCGCCTGCGTCCACTTTGCCGAGTTCGCAGCTCTGCCATACAATATCGTTGCCGTCTAACAGCGCGCGCACCTTCGCCATAAACTCCGCGGAAGCGTCCGAAGTCCCGCTTTTGCCGCGTGCACCCGTGTACTTCATAATCGCCACGCCCCCGTTGAGAAATGAAGCGTTCATCCGCTCGGAAACATCGGGGAAGGTCGGGTCAAACGCCGCGTTGACATCTGCCGACAGGCAATGCGTGTTGCGCAAAACGGTGTGGTAATTTTCGCCGTTCGCCTTTGCCAAATCCGCAATGAAATATTTGAGATACGAGGAATTTAATCCCGTGTTGCCCTCCGAGCCGATTTCCTCTTTGTCCGTAAGGCAGGTCACCGCGGTGTATTCGGGATTTTCTACGGCAAAAATCGCCTCTGCCGCCGGATACGCGCACACGCGGTCATCGTGACCGTAAGCGCCGATCATACTGCGGTCAAGCCCGATATCCCGCGCCGCGAACGCGGGCACAGCCTCCAATTCGGCGCTTAAAAAGTCGCTTTCCGTCATGCCGTATTTCTCGAAGAGGATATGGAGAATATTCAGTTTCACCTGCTCGGCGCCCTCGTCCGACGAGAACGGGCGACTGCCGACCAAAATATTCAGTTCCTCGCCGCGTATGCCGTCCGAGAGCGTGCGTTTCATTTGCTCGGCGGCTAAATGCGGCAACAAATCCGTCACCACAAACTGCGGGTCGTTTTCGTCCTCGCCGATGTTGACCGTCACCGAAGTGCCGTCTTTTTTGACAACCACGCCGTGCAAAGACAGCGGAATACTGGTCCATTGGTATTTTTTGATGCCGCCGTAATAATGCGTTTTGAACAGCGCCATTTCGCTGTCCTCATACAGCGGATTTTGCTTTAAGTCGAGGCGCGGCGAGTCAATATGCGCCGCCGAAAGGCGCACGCCCGCCGTCAGCGGCTTTTTGCCGATCACCGCCAAAATAACGCTTTTGCCGCGGTTGTTAAAATAGACTTTTTCACCGGGCGCATATTTTTTGTCGCGGTCAAAAGGCACAAAGCCGAGGCTTTGTGCTTTTTGCACGGTATACGCCGTCGCTTCGCGCTCGGTTTTGGCGCGGTTCAAAAACGCTTTGTAACCCTCGCAAAATGCGTCTGCCGCCGCGACTTCGTCGGCAGAGCAGGCTTTTGCCGCGTTTTTGCGGTCATAAAACAATTTTTCTTTCAGGACTTCTACCTGACTTTTTTCGTTAGACATTGTCTGCAAACTCCTTTTCATAGAGATTATAATATACTTCTACGGCCCGGAAGACCTTGTGGACATAGTGATTCGTGTCTTTGGACGGGATTGTGTCCAGCGTTTTGCCGTCGGCGGAATATTCGGGATTAGAAAGCCAAATATTCACCTGCCCGCGCCCCGCATGATAGGCGGCAACGGCGGTAAACCAATCGTTGTCAAACTCCGTGAGCAACAGGCTGTAAAACAGCGCCCCGTAGCGAATGGCGGTTTCGGGTGCAAACAGCGCTTCATCGGGAAGCGTTTCGCCCGTTTTGGTTTGGAGCCAATGAAAGGTTTCGGGCGTGATTTGCGTCAAGCCCATTGCTCCCGCGGACGATACCGCGTCGGGCTGAAAGCCGCTTTCCGTATGTATCACGGCAAACAAAAGCACGCGCGGCACGCTGTATTCTTCGGCGTATTGGTCAACCGTTTCGATATAATCCAACGGGTACAGCGTGCGAAGAATCCCCCGCCCCGCAAAAAAGACGGCGGTAAAAATCAACAGGATTATCACGGCGACCATCGCCGCGAATTTCAGGGTGGCAACACACTTTCGTTTGTTCATAGCGGAAAAATCCTTTGTATCTCCGCCTCTAAGGAAAAGGGCGGATAATTGCGAAGCACCGCGTCGCAGTGCGTTTTATAGAAATCCTCGTCCTTTTGCGCGCGAATACGCAAAAGGGCTTCTGCTTTTGTCAGATTGTCTCGCGCCATAATGCGCTGTAAGCGAATTTCCTCAGGCGCTACAACGCCGACCGTGCGGTCGCAAAGTGCGTTTTCGCCGCTTTCAAATAAGGCTATCGCATCTATTATAACCGCTTTTGTGCCCAACTTGCGTTGTTCGCAAAGTATCGCGATGCGGCGGCGGCAAGGGCTTTTTTGTCGAGTTCACCGTCGATAGTTAAAATTTGACTACCGAAAGCCGATTGCAATTCCGTTAAAATCGGCGCGCCTGTTTGATAGAGCGATTTCGCCAAGGTGTCGGCGTCAATATGGTGGTATCCGCGCGCGGCGAGCGCCTTACAAACGGTGCTTTTGCCCGCACCCGTTTGCCCGGTAATGCCGATAATTTCCATATGCTCGCCTCCGTTCGGATTTTGGAATTTGTAGGGGCGTGCATCGCGCGCCTGCTTGTAGGGGCGGGTTTCCACGCCCGCCCGTCGATTTTGATGTAATTTTGCGGAACGGTCAAGACCGTTCCCTACGGGTTGTAGAGGCGAACTGTGTTCGCTCGCCCGCTTGTCATTCTGAGGCGATAGCCGAAGAATCTCATGTCGTATAATAGTTTTATTTTGTGCTATTTGAGATCCTTCGCTATCGCGCAGGATGACAATGTAAAAAATCTTTATTCTTCCCCCATTGCGCGGCGCAAGGCGGCAATTTCCGCCGCGTGGCCTGCGGTGTCGGTCGGGGTTTCCAAGGTGAACGGCAAGGCGCAAAGCGCGGGGTGCGTAACCGCGCGCAACAGCGCGTCAAAGCCGATTTCCCCTTGCCCCAAAAGCGCGTGGCGGTCTTTGTGACTGCCGCAGGGGTTCAAACTGTCATTTAGGTGCACGGCATACAAGCGGTTTAAACCAATCACGCGGTCAAATTCCGTCAGCACGCCGTCCAAATCGTCTTTGATGTTGTAGCCCGCGTCCCAAACATGGCAGGTGTCAAAGCATACGCCGATTTTTTCGGGGCAGTTGACGCGGTCGAGAATTGCGCGCAATTCCGTGAAATCGCGCCCGACCTCGCTCCCTTTGCCCGCCATCGTTTCCAACAGCACAACCGTCGGGCTGTCGGAGGACACCAAGCGGTTGAGCATGGCGGCAATTTGGTCGATTGCCGTTTCCAAATCCTGCGAAAGCCGCGAGCCCGGATGAAAATTATAAAGGTTTCCGGGCAGATGCGCCATTCGGTTTAAATCGTCGCCGCACATTTCCTCTGCCAATTCGCGGATATGCCGATCGGGCGAACAGGGGTTTAGCGTATACGGCGCGTGGGCAATGACGGGGGCGAACTCGTTTTCCCGTAAAAATTCGCGCAAGGCGGCACAGTCTGTTTCATCAAAGGCTTTCGCCTTAGCGCCGCGGGGATTGCGCAGGAAAAACTGCATCGTCTGCATGCCCGCGCCCTTTGCCTCCTCGCCCATTTTCAAAAAGCCTTTGGCTGGGGAGAGATGCGCGCCCAAAGCGATAGAATTATCCATTTCGTTCCTCTTTCAAATCCACAAGGTGAAAGCCCGCGGCGCGAATGAGGCGGTTATACACCGCCAACCCCACGCCCGAAAGCGCAGGACAACGCGCATACACGGTTTTTGCGCCCTGTTCGTCGAGTTCCCGAAGCGCGTCGAACAGGCGATTTGCCTGTGCGCGGTCATCGTCGGCACGCCCGTAGGTCACGGCACGGTCGAAATGGTTTTCCTCGCCGGCGAACACCAGCACAAATGCGTCTTTGCCTTTCACAAATTCCTGAAACTGCGAAAAACTGCCGCGCACAATCGTAATATCGGCTTTCGGGGCGTAGTGCTTGTATTTCATCCCCGGAGACGCGGCGGTTTCGCCTGCTTTTAATTGGTGGAGTACCGCGTCGTCCACCTCGACTTCGCCAAGCACCTCGCGCAACTGTTCTACCGTAACCCCGCCGGGACGCAAAACGCGCGGCACTTCGGTTGCAAGGGTAACAACGGTGGATTCCACACCGACCTGACTGCCGCCGCCGTCCAAAATCAGCGGAATGCGCCCGTCCATATCGTCCAATACATATTTTGCGTTGGTGGGGCTGGGACTGCCCGAACGGTTGGCGCTTGGGGCGGCAAGCGGCACGCCGCACGCTTGAATGACCGCCTGCGCCACGGGGTGCGCGGGATAACGCACCGCGACCGTCGCAAGTCCCGCAGAAACCGCGTCGGGGATTTTGTCGCTTTTCGGCAAAATCACGGTTAAAGGGCCCGGCCAAAAGGCGTCGGCAAGTTTTTTTGCCGTTACGGGCACTTCGTCCACCAAATCGTAAATATCCCGAAAATCTGCAATGTGCACAATCAAGGGATTGTCCTGCGGTCTGCCTTTTGCCGAGAATATTTTGCGGACAGCCGTTTCGTCATAGGCATTCGCCGCAAGCCCGTAGACCGTTTCGGTCGGCACGGCAACTACCTCGCCCGCCGCAAGCAATTTTGCCGCGCGGGCAATGTTTTCTGTATGCAATTTCAGCCCGTCTGTATAGGCGGATAAAACTTCGGTTTTCATTGTATTATTCCTGTATTTTATACGTTCGTGTCTGCATTGCCTGAACATCTCCGCCGCTTTGGCCGCCGCTTTGACGCGGTAAACGGTTGTGCCGCCGTTTTCAAAAGCGAACTGCAAACGCGGTGCGGCTTCACTGTACTTTTTGAGTTGAAAATACAACGCACCCGCTTCAAACGCCGTACCAACCTGTTCTCGTATGACAGGCTTTTTCTGCGTTTGCAAAAATTGCTCCATTTGCGTATACAACGCCAACGCTTCGGAAACTTTCCCTTGCTTTTGTAAAAGCATCGCCGCCGTTCCGGTCTCGGCAAGCCACCGTTGCGCTTTTACGGATTTTGCGATGGGCTTCCATTTTTTCCACGCGGCGCGTTCCTCGGCGGCGTAGTATTCGGCAAAAGACATATCGCCTCGCTGTGCCGAAATATATGCCAAGTTGTGGTATATCGCCGCCATTTGCACAGGTGAAAGCCTGTTCCCCGCGCAGTTTTGCAAAAATCGAAAAATTTCGGTTGCCTCTTCAAACCGCCCTAAATCACAAAATGCCGCATTTCGGTTAATTAACAGCGTCACACACTCTGCATTGCGATACCCGTTTGTGATTTTTTTGGACAAGTCCAATCCTGCAAGCAGAAAATCCGACTGTTGCAAATACGCCACGGGGTCACACTGCTGTGTCAGCAGTTTGGTAAGTGTTTGCACTTTCAGTTCCGCAAAGAGCATACCGATAATCCCAACACACAAAAGCCCGTAACGGAGTGCATTGGATAGGAATTCATCCCTCACAAGAAAAATCGGCAGACAGCCAATCACGGTTAAAGTCAGCCACCAAAGAAAATAATACAAAAATTTATGGTGCAGATAAAAGCGCGCCAGTTTCATCGTCCTTCTCCCCCGAATGCCCTTACGCCATCAGCGCAGAAATGGCAAAATACGCAATCACCACCGCACCGAGGGCAATTCTGTACCACCCGAACACCTTGAAATCGTGCTTTTTGATGTAGCCCATCAAGAATTTAATGACGAAAATCGACACGGCAAACGCCGTCACCATGCCGACCGCCAAAATCGCGAGTTCTTGCCCCGAATACGCAAAGCCGTATTTCAAAAGTTTCAGCGCGCTCGCCCCGAACATCACGGGCACGGCAAGGAAAAAGGTGTATTCCGCCGCAACGGTACGCGACACGCCCAACAGCAACGCGCCGAGAATGGTTGCGCCCGAACGCGAAGTGCCCGGGAACACGGCGGCAATCAGTTGAAAAAGCCCGATGTATAACGCCACAGGGTACGTGATTTCCGCAATCGAATGGATTTTCGGTGTTTTCTTTTTGTTGACATTCTCGATAATGATAAAGCAGACGCCGACCAAAATCAGCATAATGGAAACCGTTTGCCAGTTGTAAAACCATTCTTCTAACTTTTCGTCGAACAACAGCCCCACCACGGCGGCAGGCACGCAGGAAACGAGCACCTTAAACCACATCGTGAAAATCGGTTTTTTAATCAGGAGTTTTTTGTCCTGTATACCGAACGGCCACAGTTTCTTCCAAAACAGCAGAACGACCGCCAAAATCGCGCCGAGTTGAATGACCACCAAGAACATACTCCGAAATTCTTCGGAAACTTGCAAATGCAGAAATTCATCGACCAAAATCATATGGCCCGTACTGCTTATGGGCAACCATTCGGTCACGCCCTCGACAATCCCCAAAATAATCGCTTTTAAAATTTCAAGCATATTGTACCTCCGCAAGGTCATTTTTACCTGTTTTGCAACGGATTTTCCGAAATTTTTCCATTGTAGAATACAGTATAGCAAATTTTACGCAAAAAGAAAAGAGAGAATGCAAAATCGGCGGGAGAATTTCGGTGGCCGACGGGCGTATGGCAGTTTTTCATTTTTGGTGATTTGGAATTCTTCGCCTTGCACAGAAGGACAAATTGGGGGGGATATAAACCCCGAGCTGTGGATTATCCTTTCCGCCGGCGAAAAAAAGAAAAAGACACACTTTCGCGTGTCTTTTTGTTTGGAGGCGACACCCGGATTTGAACCGGGGATCAGGGTTTTGCAGACCCACTGTGTTTCATTGATATATAATACTTAATTATGCATATAATACTTGTTCGCACCGCTTTCGCACTGCAGATATATTATAGCATTATTATTTTAACTTTGCAAGATTTGTTTTTTACATATTATGTCAGATATTGATTTTTGTAGAACTTTGTGGTATAATTACCAAGTCAGCAAGAGGTAAATTCTTTTATGAATTGCGAAAACAGATTTTTTTGGTCTCCTTTTTTGCTGTCAAGCATTAAGCGGTTACCCTTATTGTAGAAAAAACAATTCTACAAGGAGGGTGTTTTTCAAATTTTTCATACCTCCTTTTTACATATAAATGCGATAATTTCGCAAATAAGTGTATGGAGGTTGATGCCATATGGATATAATTCTTACGATAATCGGTGTCTTTGGAAGTATTGCTTCTATTGTTTCGCTGATTATTTATATCATAAAAGAAAAACACAACCGCTAAACTTCCAATTCGACGGTTGTGATTTTCATTAATCTCAGTCTATGATGAGGAGTAATCGCTTGATTTCCTCTTGTTGATGTTATTGTAGCACTTTTTTAAAATTTTGTCAAATTAAAATTAAAATAAAATATTTATTATGAGAAGTCGCCGTAAAGCGACTTTATTTTTATTCATTTATAAGTAATAAATCATCAACTAAATTTTACATAATTTTCAAAACATTTATTTTATTGCATAATCAAACACGTTTACGTCACAACTTGTTATACTATCGTTTTTAGGAACAGAAAGCCTAAATGAGGTGCTTTCCCCAACATCTAATCCTTCATTTCCACAAGCGTATGAGCTATCGGTATCTACAACAGTTCCATTACTTGTTTTAAAAGCACCTTTAACTTCTATGAATTTATAAGTATTTCTGCCATTGTTTGTGACGATACCTGTGCACACCGTATAATTAGTGTCGCTTTCAATCTTTACATTTGATACTTGTAACATAGTATAGTCATTTCCAAGCTTTTCGGTCGTGTTTTTTGAAGAGTCCCAATCTTCAAAATCATAGGTAGTTTTTTCTACTGTACCTCTCTTATAGATTCTGTCAGAACTCTTTAGAGTATTATTATCAACAATATAAATCGTATCGTCCCATTTCAGGATACCTTTATTTGGTTCCCACTCAATTGTTTGGCTGTATTTTATTCCGACACCATCAATATCAAGTTTGCCTAAATCTCCGTCAATAATTAATTGGTCTCCCGTTGATTCTCCATCATTAAAGCATATTGTCCAAGCTCCTTGTAATGATGAACGCATTTCTTCCTCGGAATCAAACTGTATTTTGCCTTTGCTTTGACTCAAACACATCACCAATCCGATTAAAAAAATAGCAATAATAACAATTAGAATTATTATGATAGCTTTAGTTCGATTGTGATTCACTTTACAATTAATTTTTGACATATATGTAATCTCCTTATGTCATAATATATTTTATTATATTATATACAGGCATAAATGATATGTCAAACAACTATAAACTATTTTTGTCAATGAGATGCGCAGAGGTTTTATGATAAAATAAATCTTTTATGATAGGAAGCAAATATTCCACAATAGATTAACAAATTCATGAATGTAAAATCATATAAACAAAGATTGTTGATAACAGATTTAATAATTATCTATAAAAATCTATAACGCCTTATAAAACTATATATTTGTATTATATATGGTATTCAAGAATATATCATTACTAAATAGGATAATCATACTACATTTATAGTAATATGATTATTAATTATATATTACTAATATAATTGTAATATGCAAGTCTATAAGTTAAACGACAAAAGCCATAAGACAGAGGTTATACGCTACAAGATAAAAGCCATACGCTATAAGTTATAAGAGATAAGTAATAAGACCACTTACCGCAATAGTCCCGCAATCACTCAGTAAACTCATTTAGAAAATCTGCTTTTAATTCTTGCCATTATTTTTCAACCTTTCGCACCATTTTCGCACTATATATCGATAAAAATATAACATTTTTCTTTTTGACTGTCAAACATTACACAAAAAGAAAAAGAGCGTTAAGCCCTTATACATCAAGGAATTAACACTCTTTTACTTTGGAGGCGACACCCGGATTTGAACCGGGGATCAGGGTTTTGCAGACCCATGCCTTACCACTTGGCTATGTCGCCGTATTCTACTTCGTGTCATTGGTGAAAAAAAGGACGCTTAAAACTGTTTTTAAGCGTCCTTTGGAGCGGATGACGAGGCTCGAACTCGCTACCTCCACCTTGGCAAGGTGGCGCTCTACCGGATGAGCTACATCCGCATTTATGGTGCCTCCGATCGGAATCGAACCAATGACACGGGGATTTTCAGTCCCCTGCTCTACCAACTGAGCTACAGAGGCAAATGTGGCGACCCGGAACGGGATCGAACCGTCGACCTCTAGCGTGACAGGCTAGCGTTCTAACCAGCTGAACTACCGGGCCACATTGGTGGGAACAACAGGGCTCGAACCTGTGACCCTCTGCTTGTAAGGCAGATGCTCTCCCAGCTGAGCTATGCTCCCGAACTGCCGCCGAGATTTTGACGGCTGAATTAGAATATCACAAAACCGCCGCCGTGTCAACCGAAAAATGAAAAAATTTCAGAAATTTTTTCAGAAAAATTTTTGTCGCGGCGCAAAATACTATATCTTGTGCTCCCAAAGAATTCCTCCCATATTTTTGCGTTTTTAGTGGTTTACTTTTCAAGTTTAGTGTGCTAAAATGTGAAAGAAGAATATCCAATTCGCTTTGTGCGGGAGGTTTCAAGCAAAATGGCAAACAGCAAAATTAAAAGTGACAATATGGATTTTTTATTCGACTGTATTCTCTCTCTGCAATCCATGGACGAATGCTATGACTTTTTCGAGGATTTGTGCACCGTCAATGAGTTGCAGGCGATTTCCCAGCGCATTGTCGTGGCAAAAATGCTTTCCGAAAAGCGTGTGTATTCCGACATCGTCAAAGAGACGGGCGCGTCCACCGCGACGATAAGCCGCGTCAACCGTTCGTTGCAATTCGGCTGCAACGGCTACGAAAAACTGTTTGAACGCGTGGCGGCGCGCAAAAAGGACGCACAATGAGCTACGAAGTCTTTGCCGATTTTTACGATGCGCTGACCGACAATGTCGATTACGCCGTCCTGTCCAAAACCATTTGCTCTCTGTTGGCGCGTTACGGGCTTGACAGAGGGCTTTTGCTTGATTTGGGCTGCGGCACGGGCACGCTGTCGGTTTTACTCGCAAAAGCGGGGTATGAAGTGGTCGGCGCGGATATTTCGCCCGATATGCTTGCCGTCGCGCAGGAAAAAGCCTTTGCGGCGGGGCAGGATATTTTGTTTTTATGTCAGGATATGACGCGTTTGGATTTGTACGGCACACTTGACGCGGCGGTCTGCACGCTGGACGCGCTCAACCATTTGCCGTCGCGCGCCGCAGTAGAGGAAGCGCTTCGGCGCGTATCGCTGTTTTTAAATCCCGACGGCGTCTTTATTTTTGACACCAACACCCTTTACAAGCACCGCGAAGTTTTGGGGAACAACACCTTTGTGTACGATACCGACGAGGTCTACTGCGTGTGGCAGAACGAATTGCAAAGCGACGAAAAAACGGTGGATATTTCGCTTGACTTCTTTATGCCCGCAAGCGACGATGCGCCGATTTATGAACGCGCAAGCGAGGCGTTTTCGGAATGTGCTTATTCGGGCGCCGAATGGGCGGAAATGCTCCGAAATGCCGGTTTTACGGTGCTCGGAATTTTTGACGGATACACGGAAAAACCGCTGACCGACACGAGCGAACGCGCCGTATATGCGGTGAGAAAGGACTGAAAATTATGCCGAATTTGGTTAGAATGATGGATACGGACGGCACGCTTTGCGTGATTTGCGCCGACACCACCGAGACCGTGCGCGAAATGCAGCGGCTGCACGGGACGAAAAAGGTGGTTTCGGCGGCTTTGGGACGGCTTTTGACCGCCGCGTCTTTAATGGGAAGTATGCTCAAAGGGGAAAAAGACAGTTTGACGCTGAAAATCAGCGCGGACGGTCCGGCTTCCCCCCTGACAGCGGTTTCCGACAGCAGCGGCAATGTGCGCGGCTGTGCGGGCAGGACAGATGTAGAACTGCCGCTGAATGCTTTGGGCAAGTTGGATGTTTCGGGCGCGGTCGGCAAAAACGGCACGCTGACGGTGATGAAGGATTTGGGACTGCGTGAGCCGTATATCGGGCAAGTGCCGCTTGCCACGGGCGAAATCGCCGAGGATATTACCGCGTATTACGCCACCAGCGAGCAAACGCCGTCGGTGTGCGGGTTGGGCGTGCTGTGCGACAAGGAAACCGAGGGAATTATAAATGCAGGCGGGTTTCTGATTCAACTTTTGCCCACGGCGACCGACGAAACGATTGACAAAGTCGAGCGGGGCTTGGAAACCATTAAACCCGTCACGACCATGTTGTTTGAGGGGCAAAATCCCGAAGCGATTTGCCGCGCGGTTTTGCCCGAATTTACCTTAGAGGTGCTCGACACAGCCGAAGTCGGCTACCGTTGCACCTGCTCGCGTGCGCGTATGGAGCGCGCGCTTGTGTCCACAGGCAAACAGGCGCTTTCGGAAATGGCGGAAGACCCCGAAACCGAGGTCATTTGCAATTTCTGTAATCGGAAATATGTATTTTCAAAAAGCGAAATGCAAGCCTTGGCGCGCGCCGCCACGCGCGAATAATCGTATCTGTATATGCATATTGTACCGTGGGGATGTAAAAACCTTTCGTTTTTTACATCCCCTTTTCGTTTCGGCGTTTTTCATCCAAAGTCTGCACGAAAAGTAATATCCATTGGGGTTTGTCTATCCAACCGTAGGGGCGAACTGTGTTCGCCCGCGTAATTTGATATAATTTTACGGAACGGTCTTGACCGTTCCCTACGCACAAAATACAATTTACAGGGTAGGGCGGGGTGATTCCCCTGTTAGGGGAAATGTCTGCGAAGCAGACAAAAGGGTGCCCGAATTCGGAGAATTTTGCTCCCGCCGCGGGATTTGCTGTGAATTACGGAACGGACAAACTGTAATGCGAGCGTAGGGGGCGACGACTCGGCGCCCCGTTGTAGGGGCGGGTTTCCACGCCCGCCCGCGAATTTTGTTGTGATTTTGCCCCTCCGCCACGCGCTTTGCGCGTGCCACCTCCCCAATAAATGGGGAGGTTTGCGGAACGGTCAAGACCGTTCCCTACGGGTTGTAGGGGCGATTCACGAATCGCCCGCTTGTCATTCTGAGCCGATAGGCGAAGAATCTCGTTTCGTATATTTCTATTTTGCGCTATTGGAGATCCTTCGCTTCGCTCAGGATGACAAATTGGGGGTTGTAGGGAGGGATGGTAGGGCGGGGGCTTGCTCCCGCCGCAAAGTGCACGAATTCGGAGAATTTTGCCCCCGCCGCAGGGCTCGATGTGAATTAACGGCGGGGGCAAGCCCCCGCCCTACCCTAATCCTGTATTTCGTTCGTTCCAAAAACCCCCCCACAAACCCCAATTTTTCCCTGCGTTTCTGCACCCGAATCCGTGTACCGAACGGGATTGCGCGCAAATTCCCTCTTGCAACAGGCGGCGTTTCCTTGTATAATAAAAGGCAGATTATCTTTGCAGACGGGCGAACTGCTCGTTTCCTGCGTTGTAAGGAGTCGTACAACAGATGCTGGGTAAATATGTCAGAGTGCGGGTAACCAAACCCATCGGGCGCTTTGACCGAGATACCGGCGTGAAGTATCTGCTGAATTACGGCGTCGTTGAAAGCGGACTTCTGCCGCATTCGCCCGTTGCGGGCGCGTACATTTTGGGGGTGGATCACCCCGTGCGCAATTTTGACGGCCGCGTCACAGCAGTCATTAAGGATAAAAAGCGTCATGCCGTGTATCTGGTTGTTGCACCGAAATCCAAGCACTATATCATTCACGATATTGCGCCTGCCGTCAGCTTTATGCATAAAGGGCGCGGCGTTTCCATAGAATGCTTTTATGAGCGTTCGTGCGGCGCGGTGGTGTTTCGCAATATTAACGGCGAAAAGCGCTTTTTGCTGATTAAAAACAAGCGCAGCGCCCATTGGGGCTTCCCGAAAGGGCATGTCGAGGAGGGCGAGACCGACGAGCAGACCGCCACGCGCGAGGTGCTCGAAGAAACGGGACTGCACATTTCGATTTTTCCCGATTTCAAAGCGAAATCCAATTACACCATTCAAGGGCGGATTGACAAAACCGTGCTGATTTTCTTGGCGACCACCGACGACACGCAAACCGTCATTCAGCAAAGCGAAATCGAGGATTATATTTGGCTCGGGTTTGACGCGTGCTTAAATACGCTCAATTACGAGAACGACAAAAGCATTCTCACCCGCGCAAAGGCGTATATGGACGAACACAATTTATATGAGGAGTAAAGGAGAACCGCTATGGCCGAAACCCTTGCCCAAACCCTTGTGGAGCTGTTTCAGGACAAAATCCCGCCGGAACTTACGGCATTTGTCATTTCGCTGCTGCCGATTTTGGAATGCCGCGGCGGTATGATTGCCGCACGGCTGTTGGAAATGCCGTTTTTGAAGGCGTTTGTCATTTGCTACCTCGGCAATATGCTGCCGATTCCGTTTATTATTTTGTTTATCAAAAAAATATTTGAATTTTTGCGGCGGTTTAAATTTTTTGAGAAAATCATCGTAAAATTAGAGGGCAAAACCGAACGGAACAAAGAAAAAGTGCTCCGCTACAAATCCTGGGGGCTGTTGCTGTTTGTTGCCATTCCGCTTCCCGGCACGGGCGGCTGGACGGGCGCACTGATGGCGGCGCTTTTGGATATTGATATGAAACGCTCGCTCCCGATTATCGCGCTGGGCGTGTTCATTGCGGGCTTGATTATGTCGTTTTTCACCTACGGCATTTTCTCTATGGGCTAAACCGTTATCGATTTCAGCGTACCCGTTTTCGGTACGCTGTTTTTTTCAAACGAGGTGTTTTTATGGATGTACGCGTCGGCGATATTTTGGAAATGAAAAAGCCGCACCCCTGCGGCAACAAAACATTTTTGGTTTTGCGCGTCGGCATGGATTTTCGTCTGCGGTGTCAAAACTGCGGCAGAGAAGTGATGGTGCCGCGCGTAAAAATCGAAAGAAACATCAAAAAAATTCAACGGAAAGATGACGAACAGATATGATAGAAAAGTTAGAGGGCATTGCAGAACGCCTTGCCGCCGTCAACGCGGAACTTTGCGAACCGTCGGTTGTCAATGACCAGCAAAAATATGCCGCATTGATGAAAGAGGCCAAGCAGTTGACGCCGATTGTCGAAAAATTCTGCGCATACAAAACCGTAAAAGCCGCAAATGACGAGGCGCGCGCGATTTTGGACGAGAGCGGCGCAGACCGTGAACTGCGGGAACTTGCACAGGCAGAATGGGAAGAAACCGGCGAAAAGTTAGAAAAACTCAACGAAGAATTGAAAATCCTGCTCTTGCCCCGCGACGAAAACGACGACAAAAATGTCATTGTGGAAATCCGCGCGGGCGCGGGCGGTGAGGAAGCGGCGCTGTTCGCAGGCTCGCTTTACAGAATGTATTCGATGTACGCCGAGGCGCACGGGTTTAAAACCGAAATCATCAACGCCAACGAAACGGAATTGGGCGGCTTTAAGGAAATCAGTTTTACCGTCGAGGGGGAGGGCGCGTATTCCCGGCTGAAATTTGAAAGCGGCGTGCACCGCGTCCAGCGCGTGCCCGAAACCGAAAGCCAGGGGCGTGTGCACACCTCGACCGCAACGGTGGCGGTGCTCCCCGAAGCCGAAGAAGTCGAATTTGAGTTAGACCCCGCCGATTTGCAGATTGATGTGTTCCGTTCGAGCGGCGCAGGCGGGCAAAAGGTCAACAAGACCTCGTCGGCCATCCGCGTGACGCACCTGCCCACGGGCATGGTGGTCGAATGTCAGGACGAGCGCAGTCAGTATAAAAATAAAGACAAGGCGTTGAAAGTATTGCGGTCGCGGCTGTTGGAGATTGAACGCGAAAAGCAAAACGCCGAAATCGCGGGAGAGCGCCGCAGTCAGGTCGGCACGGGCGACCGCAGCGAGCGCATTCGCACCTATAACTACCCGCAGGGGCGCGTGTCCGACCACCGCATCGGCTTAACGCTTTATAAAATCGAGCAGATTTTGAACGGGGATTTGGACGAAATTATCGACGCGTTAATTACCGCCGACACCGCGGAAAAGTTAAAGGCAAATCCGAGCGAATAAGCGACGAATTGCGCGGATTTTGCCCTGCGTTTTTTGCGCGAGATTGTCCCGTGCGCATAGCATGCGGCAAAAAGCCATAACAAAAATCCTCAAAAAAGCACGAACGAAATACAGGATTAGGGTAGGGCGGGGTGATTCCCCTGATAGGGGAAATGTCTGCGAAGCAGACAAAAGGGTGCCCGAATTCGGAGAATTTTGCCCCCGCCGTTAATTCACATCGAACCCCGCGGCGGGGGCAAGCCCCGCCCTACCGCATAAAATTATCACCACAAACCCCCATTTGTCATCCTGAGCGAAGCGAAGGATCTCCAATAGTGCAAAATATACGAAACGAGATTCTTCGCCTAACGGCTCAGAATGACAAGCGGGCGGGCGTGGAAACCCGCCCCTACGGTTGGAAAGACAAACCCCAATTTTTATTTGTCCGAACAAAAAAAGACGGACGAAGCGCGCGGCCTCGTCCGTATCCATTATAACTTCGCAACAAAATCGTTGAACATATCGGTGTTTGCCAATTCCACCGCACCTCTATCGACCAAAGCGGCGGTTTTGGGGTCAATCGGCAACCGCGCAAGCACGGGCACGCCGAGTTCTTTTGCCACTTCGTCCAATTTGCTTTCGCCGAAAATCGAATGGCGTTTGCCGCAGTCGGGGCACTCGAAATAACTCATATTCTCGACCAGCCCCAACACGGGAATGTTCATCATTTTCGCCATATTGTACGCTTTTTTGACAATCAGCGTCACCAAATCCTGTGGGGTGGTGACAATCACAATGCCGTCCACCGGCAAACTTTGGAACACGGTCAGCGGCACATCGCCCGTGCCGGGCGGCATATCGACGAACATATAATCGACATCGCCCCAAATGACCTCCTGCCAAAATTGGTTTATCATTCCCGAAATGACGGGCCCGCGCCAAATGACGGGGGCATCCTCTTTTTCCAAAAGCAAATTGACGCTCATCACGCGTACGCCGGTTTTGGTCTGCATCGGGAAAAGACCTTCCTCGCTACCCTCGGCGCGGTCGTGCAGACCGAACGCTTTGGGGATGGGCGTCTAAAATCGCCGCCTGTTTGCCTGCGGACTGCGCCGCGACCGCCAACAGGGAAGTCACCAAACTTTTGCCCACGCCGCCCTTGCCGCTGACAACACCGATGACCTTTTTCACGGTGCTGTATTGGTTTTCGGGCAGGCGCATATCTTTCTTTTCACAGTTTGACGAACAGGAACTGCAATTTCCGGAACAACCTTCGCTCATATTTTTGTATCTCCTTTTTAGATGTTGCATGTTCGTTGGGGCGAACTGTGTTCGCCCGTTTCGGTTTGCTGTAAATTGACGGCGGGGCAAGCCACCCGCCCTACAAGATGTTATTCCCAATCGAGAGGATTTTGGAAAGGTTACCTGAAAGTAGATTTACGATTTGTCGCCCCGCGACCGTAAGGCTTTAAAAAAATCCGACAGTACGCCGGCACATTCGTCCGCCAACACGCCGCCCTCGACGGCAGGCTTGTGGGTAAAGGGGTAATCGTACATTTGCATTACGCTCGAAACCGCGCCGTTTTTTTGATCATACGCGCCGAAGGTCACCTTACGAATGCGCGCGTTGAGAATTGCCCCCGCGCACATCGGGCACGGCTCCAAGGTCACATACATTTCACATTCCCAAAGCCGCCAACCGCCCAACACCGCGCAGGCGGTGCGAATGGCCTCGATTTCCGCGTGGGAAAGGGCATCTTTGACGGATTCGCGGCGGTTTCTGCCCACGGCGACCACTTCGCCGTTGCGTATCACAACCGCGCCCACAGGCACTTCGCCCTCGGCGGCGCTTTCTTTTGCCGCGTCGAGCGCAAGGCGCATAAACTCCGTTTTATCCATAGTATTGTCCGTTTTTTGTTTGTCCATTAAAATTCAATATATTGCGCCGTTTCAATCAACAGCGAAATCGCCGCAAGAATCATCGGCACGGTGCAAAGATATGCCTTGGCTTTTTCCCCGTTGGAAAGCGTCTCGTCGCCTTTTTGCAGCGGCGTGCGCGCATAGTTTTTCAAATACACCACCAGGCAGACAATTCCCGTGGTGAACACTAGCGCCAGCAGCCCCAAAAGCACAATGTTTTCGTGGTTGTCCGGCAAATTGTCCACCGCAACCTGCATCAGTACCGAAATAAAATTGTTGAGGAAGTGAATGGCGACGCCAACCCACATCGAGCCGGTCACCGTCACGGCATAGCCGATGGCGAGCCCCGCAAGAAATGCAAAGGGGATTTGCACCATATTGCCGTGCATCAGTCCAAACACCAGCGCCGACATCACAATGGCGAATTTGTCGCCGTATTTGCGAAGCGGCTGCATCACCGTGCCGCGAATGGCGAATTCCTCAATAAATGCGGGCACAATCGCCGTGCCGAGCGTTGCCAGCAAAAACAGCGGCACGGAATTGTAAACCGTATCGCTTTCGGGCAAGGTAAAGGTAACGCCGAAAATGTTTTCGACCGCCGAAGTCAAAATGCCCGTTGCATAACTCGCCGCAACACAGCTCATCACGCCGATAAACACGAGCAGCACCGCCGCTTTGCCGTCATTTGGCGTGCCCAGCGGCAATTCTTTTATCAGCCCGCGCTTTTTTTGAAATACGAAACTGAAACAGAACGGAACAAAAATAATGCAAATCGAAAAAACGGCGTCTATTGCCTCGCTGAATACCGAATTGCCCGTATACGCCGCGCGAAAGCCCGGAATAAGCGCCAATAGCGCGCTGACTATATAGGCAAACACCGTAAAGCCCAAAACCGAAAGCCCGTGCGCCGCGCTCATGGTGCGCACAGTGCGGGTTTCGTTTTTCTTGCGAAGCATCTGCGGGTCATTCGGCGCAATATAGCCGGTATATGGCGCGCCGCCGTAGCCCGGTGTATAGTACGGGTTGCCATACGGCGGCTGACCGTAGGGGGGCTGTGCGTAGGGGGGCTGTTGTGTATACGGGGGCATATTGAAGGCTTGCCCGTAGGGTATGCCGTAGGGCGGCTGTCCTTGCGGCGTGTACCCGTTTTGCACATATCCGCCTGCACCGTAGGGCGGTTGCACATTCGGCGGCGTATGGGGCGCTTGCCCCGCCGCATACGGAGTATTTTGTTCTCCGTTCATCGTCTGCCCCACGGGGGGTTGGGGTGTATATTGTTGGTTGTCCATACATTCTTCTCTTTTCTGCTTCGGGTACGCCGAAAAGATACGGCGCGCCGCTGTATTTCACCGTCTTTGTGCGCTTACAAAGACCTTTACAGAAATATATAGCACGAAAAAGCGTTCTATTTGTTACGAATTTTAAAATTTTTATGCTTCGGGCGCGGTTTCTGCCGTATTTTCTGTAACGGCTTCGTCTGCCGCCGCGTTTTCTTCCGTTGCCCCGTCTACTTTTTCTTCTTCGTGCGGGGTTACGGACAGCGTCATCACGCGCTCGCCCTCGGAAATGCGCATTACGCGCACGCCTTTGGAGGGACGGGCAAATTCGCTGATGTCGCCCGCGTGAATCCGGATAATCACGCCGTCGGAGGCAATCAAAATCACATCCTCATCGTCGGAAACCATCGTAATCGCGGCAACATCGCCGTACTGTTTGGTGTGGTAGTTGATAAGCCCTTTGCCGCCGCGGGACTGCACGCGGTAGTTGGAAACATCCGACCGTCTGCCGTAGCCCGTTTCGGACACGGTTAAAACCTTTTTACTGCCGTCGAGTACGCACATACCCGCCACGCAGTCGCCCGCCGAGAGGGTAATGGCTTTCACGCCGCGCGCCGTTCTGCCGATGCAGCGCGCGTCATCCTCTTTGAACGAAATACACATACCCTTTTTGGTGGCAATCATCAACTGTTGCTCGCCGTCGGTCAGTTTCACCCAGCAAAGTTCGTCGCCCTCGTCTAAATTGATGGCGGCAATGCCGCTTTTGCGGATGTTTTTATAAGCGTCAAGTTCGGTGCGCTTAATCACGCCGTTTTTCGTGACCATACACAAATAGGCGTTTTCCTCGCCGAAATCGGGCACACGAATCATCGCCGTAACCTTTTCGTCCGCCACAAGCGGCAAAATGTTGACAATATTCATCCCCTTGCTCGACCGACTGCCCTCGGGGATTTCATACCCTTTCAGGCGATACACGCGCCCGAGCGAGGTAAAGAACATAATGTAATCGTGCGACGAGCAGGTGAACATCGTTTCGGCAATGTCCTCTTCGCGCCGCGTCATGCCTTTAATCCCTTTGCCGCCGCGGTGCTGGGTTTGGTAGGTGTCCACAGGCTGACGCTTGATGTAGCCCATATTGGTGAGGGTGAACACGCAGGTTTCCTCGGGGATTAAGTCCTCAATATCGACCTCGCCGCTGACATTGACAATTTCGGTGCGACGCTCGTCGGCAAATTTCTCGCCGATGGCGGAAAGTTCGGTTTTGACAATGGCAAGCACGCGTTCTTCCGAGCCGAGGATTTCGGTGTACTCCGCGATTTTGCGTAACAATTCGTCGCGCTCTTCCAAAATCTTTTTGATTTCAAGCCCTGCCAACTGTCCGAGACGGTAAGCCACGATTGCCGCCGCCTGCGGGTCATCAAAGCCGAATTTTTCCATAATCGCGGCTTTTGCCTCGGGCGTGCCGCCCTTACAGGCGCGAATGGTGGCAATGATTTCGTCCACAATGTCAATGGCTCTTGCTAGCCCTTCCAAAATATGCTCTCTGTCCTGTGCTTTTTTCAGGTCATATTTCGTTCTGCGGGTGATGATTTCACATTGATAGTCGATATATTGCTGTAAAATTTCCTTTAAAGTCAGCGTTTTCGGCTCGCCGTTTACAAGTGCCAACTGAATAATGCCGTAGGAAATTTGCAGCTGCGTATATTGGAACAGGTGATTGAGCACCACTTGCGGGTTTGCGTCGCGTTTTAGGTCAATGACCATACGCATACCCTCTCGGTTGGAATAATCGTTGATGTCGGCAATGCCCTCAATGCGTTTGTCCTTCACCAAATCGGCAATGCTTTCAATCAGGCGCGCTTTATTGACCTGATAGGGCAGCTCCGTAACAACGATGGAAAATCTGCCGGTTTTCTCGTTTTCGACAATTTCGGCGCGGGCGCGCAAGGTAATTTTGCCGCGCCCCGTGGCGTATGCCGCGCGAATGCCCGCGCGCCCCATAATAATCCCCGCGGTGGGGAAGTCGGGGCCTTTGATGCACTCCATAATTTCTTCGAGTGTGGCGTCGGGGTTGTCGATAAGCACATTGATGCCGTCAATCACCTCGCGCATATTGTGCGGCGGAATGTTGGTCGCCATACCGACGGCGATACCCGTTGAGCCGTTGACCAAAAGGTTGGGGAAGCGCGACGGCAACACCGTCGGTTCCTTTAAGCGGTCATCGTAGTTCGGCATAAAATCGACGGTATCTTTGTCAATATTCGTGAGCATTTCCATCGAGATTTTGCTCATTCTCGACTCTGTATAACGGTATGCGGCGGGCGGGTCGCCGTCCACCGAGCCGAAGTTGCCGTGCCCGTCTACCAGCATATAGCGCATGGAGAAGCTCTGCGCCAAACGCACCATCGCGTCATACACGGACGCGTCTCCGTGGGGGTGATACCGCCCCAAAACCGCACCGACGGTGTCGGCGCATTTGCGGTATGCCTTTTCGGGATACAGATTGTTTTCATACATCGTGTAAAGAATTCTGCGGTGCACGGGCTTTAAGCCGTCGCGCACATCGGGCAGCGCACGCGAAACAATAACCGCCATGGAGTAATCCAAAAAGGATTTTTTCATTTCCTTATTGATTTCCACATTGACGATTTTTTGCTGTTCAAACGGGATGTATTCCTCACGGTGCTCATTTTGCTGTTTTTTCATGTTTTATTCCTCACACATCCAAATTCTGCACATATTTTGCGTTCTTTTCAATGAACATACGGCGCGGCTCGACCTTGTCGCCCATCAAAATGGAGAAGGTTTCGTCCGCTTCCATCGCGTCCTCCAAACTCACGCGCAGCATCGTGCGGAAATTCGGATTCATGGTCGTTTCCCACAACTGTTCGGGGTCCATTTCA
>SFIQ01000028.1 GCA_004555265.1 Ruminococcus sp. | reverse complement strand
ACCCTCGACCTACTGGTTCGTAGCCAGTCACTCTATCCAACTGAGCTAGCAGCGCGAATAAGCAAAAATATTAAAATGTTAGCAGTTTGTACACAAATCAACCTTGTGGTTCGTAGCCAGTCACTCTATCCAACTGAGCTAACAGCGCGAGTAGGGTAACGGCGATAATCCGAACCACGGTTTCTCGTGGCGGATTTGCCCTTACTCTTCGTTAAAATACTCGTTAATCCGAAAGGATTAACTGCGTTTTGTGCCTCGATTAAGACCAAATCTGCACACGATAAACTGCAAAGCATCAAAAATGCAAGGAGTAAAGATGAGATTTGTTGTCTTGAGATGGTAGCCGGGCTTTCGCCGGGCAACAGCGAAAGCGACAAATATCGCTTGAATACTGCATTTTTGACGGGTTCGGATTATTACCGTTACCCTAAGCAAAAATATTAAAATGTTAGCAATTTGCACACAAATCGACCTTGCGTTTCGTAGACAGTACGGCTTTGTTTCCCTTCGTCATTTTAGTGATTTCGATATGCTTTGTGCGGTTGGCGTTACTGCCAACCCCCCTTGCGATGTCTCTTTAAAGCAAGACGGTAACCCTCTGCCGATTTCATCCATCGCCGAAATGACCTCATCGACGGGAATGACACTTTTCACGCCGGCGAGCGCCATATATGCACTGACCACCGCATTGACAGCCCCTGCGGCGTTTCGTTTTATGCAAGGAACTTCCACAAGGCCGGCAACGGGGTCGCACACCAGCCCAAGCATATTTTTTATGGCCATCGCCACAGCATTTAGAATCTTATCGTTATCCTGACTTTCCAAATACGCAAGCGCACCTGCCGCCATTGCCGATGCCGTTCCGATTTCTGCTTGACAGCCTCCCTTTGCGCCGCTGATGGAGGCGTTTTCTGCGATCACGCTGCCAATACCCGCGCCAACCAAAAGCGCTTTGGTGATTGTGTCGTCGTCCGCTTGAAATTGCTTTTGGTACACAATCAAAATGGACGGGATTACGCCGCAACTGCCTGCGGTCGGTGCGGCAACAATTCGCTTCATACATGCATTGCATTCCGCGGTCTTGACCGCATTTTCAATAACCTCCGCCAAAAACGGCCCCAAAAGGGGATTCCCTTTTTGATTGTATTGATGGATTTTTTCGCCGTCGCCGCCCGCCATACCGCTGGAAGATTTTGCGTGCTTATCATAATTGCCGACGGTTAATTTCATCACCGAAAACATGGATTTCATTCTGTCAAAAATTGCAGTTTCGGGTTCAAGCGTTTCTTTGGCCTGTTCCTTTACAACCGCCTGCCAAAATTCCAAATGGTTTTTATCACACAGTTTGACTATATCTTGCATAGAACCGTAAGCCATGGTTATTCCTCCAAACTTAAATACGACACCTTAACAATACCGCTTAAATTTTCGATTTCGTTTAATGTCGCCGCCGGGATTTCTTGGTCGCATTCTGCAATAAATACAGAATTTTTCCCTCGAGAGGAACGATAGAGTTGCAAATTTGCGATATTGATATTGGAAACGGCGAGAATGGTTGACACCTTTGCAACCATGCCGGGAATATCGGTGTTACTGCATATTAAGGTCGGGTAATCTCCGGAAACATTTGCGCTCAATCCGTCAATTTTGGCTATGTTAATGATGGAGCCGCCGAGGGATTCCCCAATGATTTCAAGCGTTTTTCCGCTTTTTCCCACCAATTTTAATGCAACCGAATTGGGATGTGCGTCCTTTAACTTCGCTTCGCCGATATGGAAATGCAATCCTGTTTTTTCAGCCTGCGTAAAGGCGTCGGGGATTCGCTCGTCGTCGGGTTGCATGCCAAGCAAGCCGGCGACCACGGCTTTTGTTGTGCCGTGCCCTTTTCCGGTCATCAAAAAAGAGCCGTATAACCCGATTTCTGCTCGCACAATTTCCTCGCCCATCAGTTTTCGGGAAACATAGCCGATTCTGACTGCGCCGGCGGTATGCGAACTGGACGGGCCAACCATAACCGGCCCGATAATATCAAAGATATTCATACAAACTCCTAAAAAACGGTATAGGAGAACTCAAAAGCGAGTTCTCCTTTGAATATAATTATGTTAACACATTTTCATTCGGAATTCAAGATACCGAATGTGGAAAAGAAAGCATTGTCGAAAGAAGCGGAAAACGGGTCGGTGCGGTGAAAGGGACAGCCGACTGTTTTTTCGCAATTTCTATATTTTTTTGTGTCGGAAAACGATATTTTCTTGACACAGGAAAACGAACCTTTTATAATATAAGCAAATATTTATTTTATTGTCAGAGAAGAGGAAAATGGATTGCGTACGGTAAATGAAGAAGCCCGCAGGGCAAAGAAAATTGAGATGATGGAAAACTGCTTCGAGTGCTATGCGGAAAACGGACTTACCGCTGTCGGTGTAAAAGCCATTGCGGATGCTTGCGGCTGTAATGTGGCGAGCCTGTATCAGTATTTTGAAAATTTAGACGACTTGATTATTCAGTCCACCGAATACTGTATGAGCAAGGTGGAAGAGGACTTTATGGCGAAAGCCCCCACAGATGTGGAGGATTTATGGCGGTTTGTTGATGAAATACCCTATTGGACGGCAGAAAAGCACGGCAAGAAATACAGGCTGATGTATCAGGTCTATACCCACCCGAAATACAGAGAATACGGGAAAAAATTCTTTGCGGGCGTGGATAAGCGTTATACCGAATACGCAAAAAGCTTGGAGCCAAAGCTTGGTATTCCCTACGAAAAACTGACGCCGCTCATTTTCATTTTGATTAGAGCGTGTGTGCATTACGCAATGTTTGAGGACGAATTTTATCTGCAATCACAGATAGCGGTGTTGAAAGAAGCGCTTGAACTTTTCGTTATGAAATACAACCCGAAAGTAAGGTCGGGCGCTGTCACAAAATAAACTAAATCTAAATATAATCTCTTAGGAGGAATGTTCAGTGAAAAAACGAATTTTAAGCTTTATACTTGCAATATGTATGGTATTTACCTTAATGCCGCATTTTGTGTTTGCAGAGGGAAGCACAAGCGCAACGCCAAGTGTGTCCGCCTATGCCACAAAGGCGCAGCTGATGGATGACACATTCGCACCGAACGCAGGCGGAACGGCCAACAACATCGGAAAGCTGGTGTTTGGCAAAAACAGTAACGGAGATGCACTGGAATGGTACATCTTAGGAAAAGATACCGGTGTGTCCGGTGATAATACCATTATTTTTGCTACCACTACGATAGGAGAAAATAGTTCATTTAACTCAAATAAAGATGAGAAAACGTACAACTACAGTGCAGGAACAGGCTATGGAGACAGTGATGGTAGCATAGCTGTATATGCGAACCATTACGGAGCAAGCAATTTGCGCAATAACCTGAACAGCATGGTGAGCGATTCGAACACGACCTATTTTTCTGCTACAGAAAAGGAGTTGCTGAATGCTACTACTGTGACAACGCATGACACGAAAAATAATCTTGACTACACCACTACGGACAGGCTGTATGCACTGGAAGCAACTGAAAGAGGAAGTGCTGCGACAATACAGGCAGGAAGCCGAGGGCAAATAGCAATTGCACGAAAGAATTACTGGGATAATGGGGGTAACTTCTTTACCCGTACAGCAGACACTAATAGCAGTGAATTGAGATGTGCACAGACGAACAATGGAGTGAATGTCTTTGGAGTTAGATCTAGTTATGCTGTTCGTCCCGCTTCCAATCTGAACCTGTCTTCTGCGCTCTTTGCATCTGCTGCAACAGCGGCATCATCTAGTACAGCAACGTCTGGAACAATTGTATCGGGTACGGCGATGACCTTAAGACTGAATGGAAGCAGTAAGAATATCGGTACGGTAACCTATAACACCACAAAGGGCGATATTAAGGCGACCAAAGGCAGTACCTCAGGAAATGTGGCACTTGTTGTTCAGGGCAACGACGGAACAAACGATTGGTATTACAGCAAGAAAATCACCGGTACGGAAACGGTGAATGTATCGGCTGTTAAGTCGGCACTCGGTTTGTCGGCAGATATTGATTTATCAGCCTGCAAGGTTTGGCTGGAAACCACAGAAGATAATGTGGCATATGCCGTAACGGTAACAGGCTGTTCAACCGAGGCGGAACTGAAAGCCGCTATTGATGCGGGTGAATCTGCCATTACGCTCACGGCGGATATTTCGCTTTCGAGCACACTTACTCTGAGCGATAAAATATTTAAGCTTGACCTTGCCGGCCGCACGATCACAGGGAATATCACGCTGTCCGATTCTTCTGCGGAGCCGCAGACCATAATGACCTTGATTGACAGCGATCCTGCCACAGGCGGTGTAGTGAAGGGCAATGTTACACTGACTCGCGGAAACGGTTCCGCCAGCCATCTTTATGCGAACGGCGGTACAATAACGGGGATGGCATCTATGCCAAGCTATGCCGGCGGCATTTACTGCACAAGCGATACGCCTACGGCCATTAAGGGCTATGCAGGTAACTTCGGCGGAATCTACGGCGGTATGTTCTACGGCGGCATCAACGAAAGCTGTATCAAGGAAAAAGCCGTAACATTTATGAACGACGGCAGCCGTTACGCACTCCAGGTTGTGCCGAGCGGCGGCAAGGCGACAACGCCTATTGCACTCAAAAAGGATGGCTACACCTTCTTAGGCTGGTACAACGGCGATACGAAATACGATTTCACACAAGCCGTTACGGAGAACATCACGCTGACCGCAAAGTGGGTCTTAACCAATATATCTACCGAGGACGAACTGCGAAGCTCCATTGACGGCGGTGCAACTTCAATCAAACTGGTTAACGATATCAAGCTTTCAAGCGCACTGGATTTGAGTAAAAAGAATATTACCATCGACCTCAACGGTTATGTGATTTCCGGCGCGGATATCACTATTAACACCGGAAACGGCAAGGCGACCCTTACCCTGAAAGACAGCCGCCCCACCGCAACCCATTCCGACAGCACTCTGCCCAAAGGCGGCGTGGTAACATCTAAAATAGCAATGAGTCAATCCGGCGGCGGCTATAACGATTGCGTTCTTTATGCAAACGGCGGCACGGTAACATCGGAATTCGGTACAAACACAAATGCTGTTGCGATTAAATGCACAAGCAGTACCCCGACTGCGTTTACCGGAAAAATATCGGGCTATACCCATCTGTACGGCGGCATATATTACGGCACAATCGATTCAACTGTTAAAGTTGAAAGGAAAAAAATCACTTTCCAAATCGGCGGCAATACCTACGCCTATGAGGTGGTGGATTCCGACTCCGGCTACAAAACGGTTGCACCTATTTCACCTGACGCAACGAAATACGGCTATCAGACTTTTGACGGTTGGTATAACGGCAGTACCAAATACACATTCGGTTCTGCGTTAAGTGAAAATATTACTTTAACGGCAAAATTCAGCAATCCCATATCCTACAATCTAACCTATAATTTAAACGGCGGCACGGCAACCAATCCCGCAAGCTATACGGTGGAAAGTGATGCCATTACACTTACCAATCCTACAAAGACCGGATATAAATTTACCGGTTGGAGCGGCACGGGCTTATCCGGTGAAGCCAATATGACCGTTACTGTGCCGAAAGGCAGTATGGGCAACAGAGCTTATACGGCACATTATCAAGATATAACTGCGCCCACGGGCGAAATCAGTATCGGCACAAACAAGTGGAACAAGGTTCTCAATGATATTACCTTCGGTCTGTTCTTTAAGGATTCGCTTACGGTAACAATCACCGCAAGCGACAACAGCGGTGAAGCGGTTACAACAGAATATCTGTTAAGCGACAAAGCGCTTACCGCCGCCGACCTTGAAACAGCTTCCTTTACCGCATATACCGAGGCTTTCGGTATCAATCCCGATAAAAAGTGTGTGATTTATGCAAAACTGACCGATACAAGCGGCAATGTAACCTATATGAGCTCCAACGGACTTGTGCTGGACGGTACTGCGCCTGTGATTTTGGGCGTTGAAAACGGCAAAACCTATTGCGAAGCACAAACAGTTACCGTTACGGATAATTATATTGCAAGCGTTACCGTAAACGGAAACTCCGTTTCACTCGACGCGAACAATCAGTTTGCTTTGTATGCGGCAGAGGGCACACAAACAATCATCGCTACGGACAAGGCAGGCAATACAACCTCTGTAACCGTAACGGTAAATGGCACCGGGCACTTCCCCGAAGCGGACGACGGCGACTGCACAACACCGATTTTCTGTTCGGTTTGCGGTCTGATAGTCACACCTGCGATTTCCCACGATTTCAGCGGAGCGTGGCACAGCGACGACACAAGCCATTGGCACGAGTGCGGAAACACCGGCTGTAATCAAACGGACGAAAAGGTCGCAATTGCGCCTGAAAGAATCGAAGCTACGATTGTAAATGCGGAGTATTTGTTGGATACAACCGTAAAACCGGCAGATATAACCGTAACGGCATATTATTCCGACGGTTTCTCTGAAACGGTTACAACCTTCACAACCGATATTGACGATATAGATATGTCAACGGTGGGCAGTAAAACTATAACCGTATCTTTAACCAAAAACGGTGGAACATGCACGGACGATATAACAATAAATGTTATTGAGAAAAAGCATAATTATGTGAACGGCGTGTGCTCCGGCTGCGGCAGTTACGAACCGCCCGAATTGGTAAACGGCGTGTATCAAATCAAAAACTATGCAAATCTTTATTGGTTTGCCGCCCTTGTAAACGGTACGCTGACGGACGGTACAGCGAAAAACACCTCTGCAAACGCAGTGCTCGTAAACGATATTACCGTAAATTCCATCGCGAATATGGGCAATTATCTTGAATGGACGCCTATTGGCAGCAGAGATAATATGTACAGCGGTACTTTTGACGGTCAAGGTCACAAAATAACAGGCTTGTATTTTGACGATGCAAGTGCGGAATATGTGGGCTTATTCGGTTGTTCGGACGGAAGGATTAAAAATGTCGGCGTTGTCGGTTCCTATTTCAACGGTAAAGGATATGTCGGCGGTGTGTGCGGCGTAAATCACGGCACAATAGTAAACTGCTATAATACAAGCACAGTCAACGGTGTATTCTATGTCGGCGGTATATCCGGTTATAATCGGGACAGAAAAATTGAAAACTGTTACAACACAGGCGCAATAAGTGCCTCAAACTATGTCGCAGGCGGTATAGTCGGTTATAATTGCTTTGCTACCGTAAATAATTGTTTCAGTTCAGGTGAAGTTACTGCTCCCGACCGAGCCGGCGGTGTTTGCGGCTTTAACGATATAAGTACGATCAGCAATTGCTATTACAACAGTAAGTTGTTTAAGGGAGACGCCGTAGGAAAATCTTCGGGAAGCACAGAAGAAAATGTTTCCGCGAAAACCGCAACGCAGTTTACAAGCGGTGAGGTTGCATATCTTTTAAGCAACGGCGTAACAGACGGCACACAGGTCTGGTATCAAACGCTGGGCACAGACGGTTACCCCACGCTTGATAACACCCACGGCACGGTATATTACAATGCGTCATATCCCGGTTGCGTAGGTGCGCCCGGTACGCCCACATACAAATATGAAAATGTTGCGGGCAGCGAGGAACTCCCGCCCCACAATTTCGTTGACGGGATTTGCACAATTTGCGGCGCGGAACAGCATATTGTGATTATTGAAGCCGATATGCACGCCGAAGGCTTCGTTTTAGGCGCAAATACGGCTGCCGACTGCCAAGCGGAATTGAACACATCGGATATGTATGTGAAAATCAAGAATATAAACGGCGTAGCACTCACCGATACCGACCTTGTGGGCACGGGCGCAACAATCACATATTATAACCGTACCACAAACGCGGAAATTAAAACCGTAACGGTTGTCCTTTACGGCGATGTCAACGGCGACGGACTCGTGGACTCGACAGATAAAGACACCGTGATGTTAAAAGCCGTCGGCGCGGCGGAAATTGAAAATGTTTGGTTCTCGTTGGCGGCAGATGCCAACCGCGACGGCGCGGTGGACGCATTTGATGCGTCGCAAATCAGTTTGCAAGCCGCAAACAACTATACAATTACGCAAAAAATCGGGTAAACAAGCAATAACGGCATAAAAGCGCCACAGACATAGAACATGGACAATCCGCATGATGCAGTACACAGTTTCTTGCCTGCGGCGTTTTGCGTGCGAGAGGCACATATATTATGATGAAGGAGAGAATATGATGAAAAAAGGATTGAAACGCATTTTTCAAGTTCTGCTCGTTTTATTGGTTGTGGTTGTAATTGCAGTCGCTTCCTTTGTGGGGCTGTATTTTACACGAATTCAAACGATGAACAGTATTGAACAACTCACGAACTATGAAGATGGCTACAATCTATATCGTATGGATGTTGCGTATAATTATAGCCTTGATGACATCATTGCGTATGGCATCAAAGATGACCAAACGATGATTGACGCAATTTTGAAAGAGGCTCTTCCGCTGTTGCCCGTGAATATTAAAGCGCCCAATTTCGGCTGTACGGCATTTACGCTGACCGATACGGACGGCGGCGTGCATATGGGACGGAATTACGATTTTAGAAAAGATACATCTGCTATGTTGGTTTACTGTGCACCGAAGGACGGCTATAAGTCGATTGCCTTCGCCGCGCTTGACAATGTTTCGGCAAATGTGCCCGATGAGAATATCAAAAAAGAGTTGGCGAGTCTTACCGCGCCGTTTATCTGCCTTGACGGTATGAACGAGAAGGGCGTTTCTATTGCTGTGTTGACATTGGACAGCGAGCCTGTACGCCAAAGCACAGGCAAGCCTGTCATTGCGACTACGCTTGCCATACGCCTTGTGCTTGACAGGGCGGCGACCACACAAGAAGCGGTTGAACTTTTGCGTGGTTATGATATGTTTGCATCCAGCGGCAGAGATTACCATTTCTACATAACCGATGCAACCGGTGATGGCAGAGTCGTAGAATATGACATTAACGGTGAATTGAGAGAACTGATCGACACGCCGTCAGAGGCGGTTACGAATTTCTTTATTCGCCATACGGATAAGGTGCTTCCGAATCAGAAAAACGGCATCTACGGCCACGGCAGAGAGCGTTATGACGCTGTGTTGCAGGTGTTTTCGGAGGAAAAAGGCAATTACACCGGCGATACCGCGTGGAACGCAATGAAAGCGGCGGCACAAGACCCCAACCCCGATTCCGTCACAAGCAATACACAATGGTCTGTTTCCTATAACAATACGGACCTTTCTGCGGATATTGTCATCCGCCGTCATTGGAACGATGTAACGCATTGTACGTTGGAAACCAAAGAAACAACGCCGGTAAACTAAATCGGTAGCGCAGTCGGCGCGGGGCGGGGGAACACCCGCCCCGTTTGATGTCTCATATCAGAGGCACCGTTCTGTGCCTCGTCCTCTAATGCATTTCCATACGCGCTATTTTCAATTTCACGAAATGAAAAACAGCGGTAAAATAAAACAGTGAGAAACAACTATCGCCTTATCAAACTTGGCATACTTGTTTCTCACTTTTTCTGTTAATTGTTTACCGAAGCGCCCCATTCGCCCTTTTGACTGTCGGCTTTGGGCGGTAACGACGGATTGCTTTGCACATCATTTTTTGTTGTGCTTTCGGTGGGCGTGTTTTGCGAGTTTTGCGGTTGCGCTTGGGGTTCCGATGCGGATGCGGAGTCCGTTTGTTTTTCGGATAAAAGAAACAGATTCGTGCACACATACACGCAACCGGTCATTCTGCGGCGCTTACCTTATGCCGCTATTGGTCTGTTCGTTATGTAGTAACGGCAGATAAAGGCTATCTGCGTGTTGTTCAGCGTTTCGGGAATACCGTCAAGTTTGCTGTATATAAAATACGGCACATTTGCTTTTGTGTGATGCGTTTTTGTAAACATCTTGTCATTCAGGGCTGTTGCAACCTCGCCGTTGTACTGCAACCCGCCGGTTTCGTGGTCAGCGGTGGCAATTACGAGTGTGTCGCCGATTTCCTCGGCAATATCCAGCACCGCATTGACTGTATCGTTATAAGCCAGCATATGGGCAAGCATACCGTCCATATCGTTATTGTGGCTCATTTTGTCAATGTAGGATTCCTCAATCATCAGGAAAAAGCCGTTGTCTCCGCTTTTTTCGTCAAGATATTCGATTGCCGCAACGCTAATCTGCGCAAGAGTAGGTGCGGTACTGCTCGACTTTTCGGCATCTGTGGGTAATTCTGCAAATACGCCCCACAATTTGTCTGCGGAATTTTCAAAATCGTTCATATCCGAAAAATATGTATATCCTGCGTCCTGAATTTTTGCGGCGTGTTCATCGTAGTATTCTTTTGCGCCGCCCATAAATAAATCAATCTTGCTTGTCAGTTGCGTTTCGAGAATATCGTCCAAATCGTTTCTGTCATTTGCGTGTGCCGAAAAGCCTGCGGGCGTAGCGCCCTTGACGCCCTCGGCGGCTATAACGCCTGTTGCCATACCGTTTTCAATCGCAAGTTCCATATTGGACTTTATGTTTTCGCCTTTATGACGGGCAACCTCGCCGTTGTCAACCTTAACGCCTGTACTCAAAGCCGTTGCCGACGCGGCTGAATCGGTGGGACCTGTTAAAGCACGGCTGAAAGTCATGGCTTCGCCTGCCAGAACGGCACGCGTCCGCATTTCAAAATCTTTGCCGTACACGGCCTCGCCGGCTTTCATGTGGTTTTTGCCCATACCGTCGCCGATAAGCAAAATGACATTTTTATATGCACCGCTAAGACCTGTCAGTTCATTGCTCAGCGCAAGTCGTTTGTTCAAGGATATGCCCAATACACCGAATACGCCACCTGTGACCAAAGCGGCACAAAGCACGAGAGCCGTAACGGCAATCAAAATTTTCTTTTTCATAAACCACACCTTCATACAAAGACAGGGGGCAGTTTTCTGCCACATTTTGCTGTCTGTTATTTGTAAGCAATATAGCATATTTGAAAAATGTTGTCAATGACAGTACAAGCCGTTTGCGCCGCGGATCCTGCCGTTTCCTAGTCAGTCACGCGGTCAGCGCGGGGGGGAGAAAACCTGACTCGTTAGATGTCAGATGTTCGGACACAAATCCGCACTGGCCTTTCATATCAATGTAAAATTTCCAAAACAGTATGCGAAACATGTCAAAGAATACAAAGCGTGCACTGGTAGAAAAAAACAATATATGTTCCTTGTGAAATTCCAAAAATTGGGTTTATAATTCACACGCGCCGCTTTGCTTGCGGAATGATAAAAAAGGAGAGTTGCAAAGTCTTGAAAACGGTGACGGCGAGTATTTTGCTGTTTAGTTGTGTGTATTTTGTCGTTTAATTGTATAAATTGATTTTTATGCAAGAAAATAGTATAATATTATTAAATAATATGCTTTTGTTACAAGTGTAATTGTGGAGGGATTTCATGTCTTATCAAAAACAAGGATTTTTAGAATATTTGCATAACAAAAATTATGCAAGCCCAGGAAGTTATTGTAATGGCCTTGATAATATTGAAAAACTCTTTTGTGTAGATATTGATGCGGAATTTGAAAAAGACCAATGCAAAATGCTTTATGATATTATACAAGAAACGAGATAAAATCCTGAAAGAATTGGCAAAAACGAGCATGATGTTCGGACATACGCATCAAAATTAAATAAATATATACAATTTCGCCAAGGACAAAATCTCGATAATCATATCTTTACTTGGATACCTTTTTACGAAGAGTTTGCCACAAAACTTATAGCCTATAAGAACAATCGTGAAGAATTACTTGAAATTATTAAAGGCTGTTTTGACGACTTGCCTTTTGAGTATCCTTTTAGGGAACAAGGTAGAGAAGATTATGATGATATTGACCCGTTTACTGTATTCGGTTCTTTTAATAAAGGTATGCGTGATGAAACCAGAATTGCAATTATTCGTAAATATAAAGAAGCTTTTTCAGTAGTTGCAGATGTGCCTAGAGATTTTAAGGGCGTTCCTGTGCTTATGAATATGTCTGCATGGTTTTTTGCATGCAAAGCAAACCGTGAAGAGAATGATATTGAAAATTTGTGGCACCTTTTTGAAACGGCTCTTGTTTATGCCAACGGGGACACTTCAAAAGAGCAAGAGTTTATTGATGTTTACAATCAAGTTATTACTCAGCGGCAAGTTAAATGGAATATTACTATCGGACTCTATTGGGTAAGACCTAAGTCATTTTTAAGTTTAGATTCAGTAAGCAGAACATATTTGCCTGAATTTAATCCACCGGTTGGACTATCTATTTCAACTCGTGAATTGCCGGATGGCAGGAGGTATCTTCACGATATTAAATCATTGGAAAGATCATTTAATCATGAGCATACAATGGCAAAAAGGTTTTACGAGCTTTCGCAAAAAGCTTTTGAGTTTGCATCGAATAAAGAAGAATGCGATTCTGTTACAACAACTAAAATATTAGACATAATAGAAGATTATAAATTAAATTTCAGTACCATTGACAAACAGGAACGTTATAAATGGGAAGCGATTAAGCAGTACAAGGATAATTGGGATATAAATGCTCCTGATTTTACCGAAATGTTAGAAAAGGCTTTTGCAAAAACATTTAACCTTCTTGCGGCAGGTCAGTATTATCCATTAAGAATGCTTAAAGAAATATCAGCTGAACATCCTGAAGAAATCCGCGGATTATTTAAAATGCTTTACGATGAATCTTTGCCATTATCAAGTCGCTTTGATGACTTTCGTGCAGGTTTTGATATTTTTGTTAAAGAGCGCAACTTAAATCATTATCAGGATTTACATGCAATCTCGGTTTATTTAGCTTTTGAATACCCCGAAAAATACTACATTTACAAATATAGTGTGTGGACAGATTTCTTAAAAAACATCAGCGAACCAATTCCGAGTACTAAGGGCAAACATGAAACATTTAAAATTGAAAGCAGTAATAAAATCTGTGATGCTATTTTAGACATAGTTACTAAGGA